>JANMSS010000358.1:0-5686 GCA_031389585.1 Burkholderiales bacterium
GCCTGGGGTCGCTGCCCGCGGGCAAGCTCGGTGACCAGTGGGGCCGGCGCCAGATGATGCTGGTCTTCTTCTTCGGCATGGGCGCCTCGGCGCTGCTCGTTGCGCTGACGCAGGGCCCCTGGCAACTGGCCGCCGCGCTGAGCGTGATGGGGGCGTTTGCGTCGATCTACCACCCGGTGGGGATTCCGATGCTGGTCCAGCACGCGGCGAAACCGGGGGCGGCCATCGGCATCAACGGCCTGGCCGGCAACCTGGGCATCGCCGCGGCGGCCATCCTCACCGGATTCCTCGTCGAGCATGCCGGCTGGCGCGCCGCGTTTGCTGTGCCGGGCCTGGCCTGCTTTGGTTTCGGGCTGCTGTTCTGGTGGCGCGCACCGCACGAAACCGAAGCCCCGGCCCAGCGCACGCGCAAGGCTGCCGTGCAACTCGCGCCGCTGGAGATCGTGCGCGTGCTGGCGGTGATGACCGTGGCCTCGGCGTCGGGCGGCCTGATCTTCAACCTGACGACCAACGGCAATGGCCAGATGCTGGGCGAGCGCCTGACGGCGTTGGCCAACGATCCGTCGTCGCTGGGCCTGGTGCTGGGTGCCGTGTACGCGGTGGCTTCCGTGGCCCAGGTGGTCGTCGGGCGGCTGATCGATCGCTACCCACTCAAGCCCATGTGGTTGGCCACCGTGCTGGCGCAGGCGCCGATGCTGGCGCTGGCTGCCTACGCGCCCGGCTGGTGGGCGTGGCTGGCCTTGCTGGGTTCGATGGTCTTCATCTTCGGTGCCATCCCCTTCACCGATGCCACTATCGTGCGTTTTGTCGATGACCGCATGCGCAGTCGCGTGGCGGGCATGCGGCTGGCGATTTCGCTGGCCATCAGTTCCGTGGCCGTGTGGGCGTTGGGGCCCGCGGTGAAGGCGGCTGGCTTTGCCACGCTGTTTGCGGTGATGGCCGGCGTGGCCTTGTTCAGTGCTGCGGTGCTGCTGCTGTTGCCGCGCGAGCCATCACCATCGCCATCGACGGCGCCGGGCGAGCCAGGCCGCATCGCTGCGGCGATCGGTCAGCGGGTTGGCGATACGAATGCCAGTGCTTCATGACCCCGCGCGGCATGATCCGCTGACGACCACCGCGTGGAGCGAAGCGGCGGCGCGTCAGGCTGTCGATCGAATCGCGGCCGACGCGCTGGCCAGGTTCACGCCCGAGAGCCTCTGGCCTGCCCATCCGCTCGATGAGCCCGATACGCCCGGGCGCCGCCACGCGATGCTGTATTTCGGTGCCGGCGGCATGATCTGGGCCCTCGAACACCTGCGCCGCAGCGGTGCTATCAGCGGCGACTTCGACTTCCACGCCACCGTCGCTACGCTGGTCGGCCGCAATCGCGAGCTGATCGATACCTGGGGCGATACGCGCGGCTCCTATCTGATGGGCGACACGGGCTTGCAGTTGCTGCAATGGGTCATGACGCGCGATGCCGCAGTTGCCGATGCATTGTTCGCCGGCGTCGAAGCCAACCTGCACCACAAGACGCTGGAGGCGCTGTGGGGTTCGCCGGGCTCGCTTCTAGCGGCCTTGCACATGGCCGAGGCCACCGGCGAGCCGCGCTGGCGCGATCAACTCGAGCGCGGACTGCGCATCCTGTGGGACGGGATGCTGTTCGACGAGTCTCTCGGTGCCTGGCTGTGGGTGCAGGACATGTATGGCCGGCGGACGCGCTATCTCGGCGCTGGCCACGGATTCGCGGCCAATGTGTTCCCCGCGTTGCGTGGCGCTCCGCTGCTGCCGCCAGCGCTGGTCGACGCCTATGTCGAGCGCGCATGGCAGACGCTCGATGCGACGGCGATGCGAGACGGGGTTCGCGTCAATTGGGAGCCACTCCACGACCCCACCGGTCGGGTGCCGAAGAAGTGGTTGGTGCAGGATTGCCACGGCGCCCCTGGCATCGTCTGTCGATTGGCTGGCGCACCGCGCACGCCCGCGTGGGACGCATTGTTGCTCGGTGCCGGTGAATTGACGTGGCAGGCTGGCCCATTGGAGAAGGGCGTCGGGCTGTGCCACGGCACCGCCGGCAACGGCTACGCGCTGCTCAAGCTGTGGCGGAGAACCGGTGATGCAATTTGGCTTGAGCGCGCGCGCTCGTTCGCCATGCACGCCGTCGAACAGGTCGAGCGCTTCGCCGAACGTACCGGGCAGACGCGGCATTCGCTATGGACCGGTGACATCGGCGTGGCGCTCTTCGCCTGGGGCTGCGTCGAGGGCGACGCACGCTACCCGACGCTGGACGTCTTCTAGCCCCTCAGGGCCTTGGCCACCTGCGGCACCAGCCCCGGGCCGTGGTAGATCAGGCCGGTGTAGATCTGCACCAGGTCGGCGCCGGCCTTGATCTTTGACTTGGCGTCTGCCGCACTCATCACACCGCCGACGCCGATGATCGGGAAACCCTTGCCCAAGGCCGAGCGCAGCAGGCGGATGACGCGGTTGCTGCCGGCCAGCAGCGGTGCGCCTGACAGGCCGCCAGTTTCCTGCCCGTTGGGCAAGTGGTGCACGCCGTGGCGCGAAACCGTGGTGTTGGTGGCGATCACGCCGTCGATGCCGTGGCGCATCAGCGTGGCGGCGATGACCTTGATCTGCTCTTCATCGAGGTCGGGCGCGATCTTCAGGAAGATCGGCTTGTGGCCATGCTCGCGTTCGAGTTCGGCGCGGCGGCCGACCAGCATGTTGAGCAGCAGCTGCAACTGATCGTCGCTCTGCAGCGCGCGCAGATTCTGGGTGTTCGGGCTCGAGATGTTGACCGTGATGTAGTCGGCGTGCGGATAGACGCCTCGCAGTGCGAGCAAGTAGTCGTCGGCCGCGCGCTCGATCGGCGTCGCGGCGTTCTTGCCGTTGTTCAGTCCGACGATGCCGCCCGCCGCGCGGAAGGTCCTCGCACGCTGCACGTTGTCGACGAAGGCATCGAGGCCGTCGTTGTTGAAGCCCAGGCGGTTGATCAGCGCCTTGGCCGCCGTGACGCGGAACATGCGCGGCTTGGGGTTGCCGGGCTGGGCCACCGGCGTCACGGTGCCGACTTCGACGAAACCAAAGCCCATCGCGCCCAGGCCGTCGATGCAGCGGCCGTTCTTGTCCAGGCCGGCGGCCAGGCCGACACGGTTGGGGAATCGCAGCCCCGCAACCACGACCGGGTCATCGACGCGTGCCTGCTGCCACAGCGCCTGCGCGGGCGTGTGCTGCAAGTGGGCGATGGCGCCGAGGGTCAACTCATGGGCGATTTCAGGGTCGATGCCGAACAGGAAGGGGCGGGTGAGGGCGTAGGGGACGAAGGCCATAATTTGCCCCATTCTCGCAAACAGATCGAGGCCGCGGCACATGACCCAAGACGAGTTGAAGACCCTGGTCGGCCGGGCCGCGTTGGAGTTCGTGGTGCCTGGCACGGTGGTCGGTGTCGGCACCGGGTCGACGGTCAACAAGTTCATCGACGCGCTGGCGACGATGAAGGATCGCATCCTTGGCGCCGTGTCGAGCTCGGCACAGAGTACCGAGCGGTTGACCGCGCTCGGCATCCGGGTCTTCGATGCCAACCAGGTCGAGCGCATTCCGGTCTACATCGACGGCGCCGACGAGATCGACGGCCGCGGCTACATGATCAAGGGCGGCGGCGCGGCACTGACGCGCGAGAAAATCGTGGCCGACCTGGCCGAGCGCTTCATCTGCATCGCCGACGAGAGCAAGCGCGTGGCGGTGCTGGGCAAGTTCGCGCTGCCGGTCGAGGTGATCGAGATGGCCCGCGAGCAGGTGACACGCCGATTCAGCGCGCTCGGCGGCAAGCCGGTGCTGCGAGTCGGCGTGATCACCGACAACGGCCATCCGCTGCTCGACGTGCATGGTTTGTCAATCACGGACCCGCTGGCGCTCGAGACCGAGATCAACCAATGGCCTGGTGTCGTCGCGGTCGGTATCTTCGCGCGCCAGCGCGCGAGCGTCGCGTTGATCGGCACGGCCTCGGGCGTCGAGCGCCTGGCGTTCGATTGATTACGCGATGCGCGCGCTACGACTGCGTCACGTTGGTCGATGCATCGACGTCGTCGCGCGCGTCGCCCCTTCTGCCATCGCCGCGAGCTTGGCGTAGACGATGTCTTCGTCGACCGCGCCGAAACCGGCGAAGGTGCCGAAGCCGCAGTCGCTGCCGGCGATGACTCGCTCGGCGCCGACGATGTCGACAAACCGCGCCAATCGCTGCGCGATCAATTCAGGGTGTTCGATGAAGTTGCTGGTGGTGTCCAGCACGCCGGGGATCAGTACCTTGTCGGCTGGGATCAGGTGTCGCATGTCGCGCAGCGTGGCCCATTCATGGCCGTGGCGCGGGTTGGCGGTCTCGAACAGCAGGCCTTGCGGCTTGGCTTTCAATACCGTGGGCAGGATGGTGGCCAGCGGCACGTCCTTGTGGTGCGGGCCTTCGTAGTTGCCCCAGCACACATGCATGCGCACGCGGTCGGCGGGCAGCGCCACCAAGGCAAAGTTGAGCGCTTCGACATGCTTTTCGATGCGCGCCAGGTAGGCTGCTTCGTCCAGGTCCTTGTACATCATGTGCCGGCCCAGGCCCAGGTCGGGCGAGTCGATCTGCAGCACGAGGCCGGCGTCGACGATGGCGTGGTACTCGTGCCGCAGCGCGTGCGCCAGCGCTTCGAGGTAGGCATCGTCGCTGGCGTAGTGCTGGTTGGGCTGGAACAGCGCCACCACGCCAGGTGAGGCCGCGTTCATGAACATCTGCTGCGCGCCGTGTCGTTTGGCGGCGGCCTTCAGGTGGGCGATGTCTTTGTGCAGCGGCTCCAGGGTTTTTACAGCGATCGGGCCGACACAGCACGGGCGGCGGTAGTTCGGGGTGCCGCCACTGTTGCGCAGCCGGTCCATGAAGCCGGGGTAGTCCAGCAGATCGGCCGGCGTGCGGCGCGGGCTGTCGCCATCGAAGCCGGTGTAGCGATCCTTGATGTAGGTGGCGTAGCTGATCTTGCTCATCTCGCCGTCGCTGACGATGTCCACCCCGGCGGCCACCTGCCGCGCCACGCAGGCATCGATGGCCGCGGCCATGATGGCGTCGAAGCTTGCCTCGTCGATCGGCTCGCCCTGTTCGCGGGCGAAGATCTGGTCGACGACGGGCTGGCTGCGCGGCAGGCTGCCGACGTGCGTGGTCAGGATGCGCGGCGTCGATGTCGGCATCGCATCAAAGAAACTTGTACCCCAGCTTCACGCCAAATGTGCGCGGCGCTGCAGCGCTGTTCTGCATCGTGCTGCCGCCGCCCCACACGAAGCGGTTGATGACCACCGTGTTGTTCGCGTTGTCGACGAAGGCCTGCACGTTCAACGCGTCGTTGACTCTCCAGTTCAGTTTCAGGTCGGTCTTGGTGTACGAGCCCTGTTTCTCGGCATCGGTGTTGTAGATCTGGCCATAGTAGCCGCTTGAGAAATTGACGATGACCATCGGCGTGATGCTGCCCATGCTGCCCAGGCCAATGGTGTAGGCCGCCGACACCGAGCCCGAGCGGTCCGCCGCATAGGGAATTTTGTTGCCGGTGAGGTTGCAGCCGAAGGCCTGGGGCACGCCGTTGATCCCGGTGCCGCCGATGAGGCCGCAGTTGTAGCCCGGGGCGAAGACGCGGGTCTGCCCGGCCGGCGCGATGGTCACGCCGTTGACCACGGTGGCCGCGGT
>JANMSS010000364.1:0-47603 GCA_031389585.1 Burkholderiales bacterium
CCGCCCAGGCCGGCGCCGCGGTGGCGGCCGACGGCGTCGATTTCGTCGATGAAGATGATGCAGGGCGCACTCTTCTTGGCCTGCTCGAACATGTCGCGCACGCGTGCCGCGCCCACGCCGACGAACATTTCGACGAAATCGGAGCCGGAAATCGAGAAGAAAGGCACTTTGGCCTCACCCGCGATGGCCTTGGCCAGCAGCGTCTTGCCCGTACCCGGAGGCCCCACCAGGAGCACGCCACGCGGGATGCGTCCACCGAGCTTCTGGAAGCGCTGCGGATCCTTCAGGAAGTCGACCAGCTCCTTGACCTCTTCCTTGGCTTCCTCGCAGCCGGCCACGTCGGCGAAGGTGGTGGTGTTGTTGGCTTCGTCGAGCATGCGCGCCTTGCTCTTGCCGAAGCTGAACGCGCCGCCCTTGCCCCCACCCTGCATCTGGCGCATGAAGTAGATCCAGACGCCGATCAGCAGCAGGAACGGGCCCCAGCTGATCAGGATGGTCATCAACAGCGAGGGCTCTTCGCGCGGCTTGACATCGAACTTGACCCCATTGCTGATGAGGTCGCCGACCAGCCCGCGGTCGAGGTAGGTGGCCGTGCTGCGAATGCGCTTGTCGTCATTGGTGGTGGCAATGATCTCGGTGCCGCCGGCAGCACCTTCCTGCAACGTGACCGCCTTGATGCGCTTGCTGCGGACTTCCTCGAGGAAGTCGGAGTAGCCGATCTGGCCCCCGGCGACCGCGCCGCGATCGAATTGCCGGAAGACGGTGAACAGCACCAGCGCAATCACGAGCCAGACAGCGATCTTCGAAAACCATTGATTATTCAACGCGGCTCCTTGTGCCGTTGTCCTGGGGTGCGCCCGAAAAGGCGCTGCCTCGGATATGGGGCCGATTTTAGTCCTGTCAAGCCCAGGGGTGCTGGGGAGCAATTGACGCTCATCGCAGCTGAATCAGGCTTTCTTCAGACCGATCCCGACCAGAAAGGTTTCCGATGAGCGGTCGCGTGAAGCCTTGGGCTTGACCGGCCGCACCACCCGAAAGGTCTTCTTGAACAGCTCGACCAGTTGGCTGTAGCCGCTGCCGTGAAAGAGTTTGACCACCAGCGCGCCTTCGGGCCGCAGGTGCTGGACCGAGAAATCCAGCGCCAACTCGACCAAGTGCGCCACCCGCGCCGCGTCCGAGCTGGCAATGCCCGACAGGTTGGGCGCCATGTCCGACAGCAACAAGTCGACCGGCCGGCCCGCCAGGGCGGCCTCCAATTCGGCCAGTACCGACTCTTCGTTGAAGTCGCCTTGAATGAACTGCACCCCTTCGATCGGCTCAACCTCGATCAGGTCGAGCGCAATGATGACGCCGTTCAGCTGGCCTACCGCGGCGCCGCCAATGCCGGCTTCCTTGGGTGCGAAACGCCGCCGCAGGTACTGGCTCCAGGCACCGGGCGCCGCACCCAGGTCGACCACAACCTGTCCGGGTTTGATCAACGACAACGCCTCATCGATCTCTTTGAGCTTGTAGGCTGCACGTGCGCGATAGCCCTCGCGCTGAGCCAGCCTCACATAAGGGTCATTGATGTGGTCGGCCAGCCACGCTTTGTTGACCTTCTTGCTCTTGGTCTTGATCTTCATTGGGCACCGATAATAGGGACATGCCCACGATCCAACTCACCCCTGCCCAGCGCAAGGAACACCGCGCTGCGGCGCACCATCTTGACCCCGTGGTTGCCATCGGCAACGACGGCCTCACCGCCGCCGTGCGCAAGGAAGCCGACGCCGCGCTGAAGGCCCATGGCCTGATCAAGGTGCGGATGTTCAGCGACGAGCGCGAGGCCCGCGAAGCGGTCTTTCGCGAACTTGCCGAGACACTCAGCGCCGCGCCGATCCAGCATATCGGCAAGCTGCTGGTGCTGTGGCGGCCGGTGCCGCCGAATGACAAGACCGAGCGCGAAGAGCGCTCGGCGGGTTCTCGGGTCGTCAAGATCCTCAAGTTCAGCAAGAGCGGCAACCACCGGCCGCAGGTCAAGAAGCTCACCGTGCATGGCAATCAGCGCGTCACGGCAGGCGGCATGATCAAGCGGGCGAAGAAGCGCATCACCAGCGTCAAGAAGAACGCCGCCTGAGCTTGAAGGCTCAGACGTAGCGCACGTCCATGATCTCGTAGCTCTTGACGCCACCGGGCGCCTGCACGTCGGCCACATCGCCGACTTCCTTGCCAATCAATGCCCGCGCGATCGGTGAGCTGATCGAGATCAGGCCGAGCTTCAGATCGGCCTCGTCGTCGCCGACGATCTGATACGTAACCGTCGCGCCGCTGGCCTCTTCGTCCAGATCGACCGTGGCGCCAAAGACGACGCGACCGCCTGCGTCAAGCGTGCTCGGGTCGATCACCTGTGCTGCGGCCAACTTGCTCTCGAGCTCGAGAATCCGGCCCTCGATGAAGCCTTGCTTGTCCTTGGCCGATTCGTACTCGGCATTCTCAGAGAGATCTCCCTGCGCGCGCGCCTCGGCGATGGCCTGGATCACCGCATGGCGATCGATGCCTTTCAACTGTTGAAGCTCGGCCTTGATCTTTTGCAGGCCGCGAACAGTAAGGGGAACAGTGGCCATGGTCGTAGTCGGGGCTTGGGGTGGGGCTGAAACGAAGCCGCCGCCTGGGTCCGAGGCGGACACCTGGCGGCGGAATTTTGCAGCGATTCTAGTGCAGCAACAGCGCGTGCAACTCCTGCAGCGACAGCACGCTGAAGTCGTGCTGGTGCTTGAGGGCTTCGGTGGCCGCTTCGCAACCGGCCATCGTGGTGTAGTAGGTTACGCGGTTCGCGAGCGCCGCCGTGCGGATGTAACGCGAGTCGGCGATCGCCGCGCGCGTCTCGTCGACCGTCGTGAAGACCAGTTGGATGTCGCCCGCCTTGATCAGGTCGGCGATGTGGGGGCGACCGTCCATGACCTTGTTGACCGGCGTCACCGGGACGCCAGCGGCCGCGATCGCGCTGGCCGTTCCCTTTGTCGCAGCAATTGAGTAGCCAAGCCCGTGCAGATCAGCAGCCACCTTGACCGCGCGATCCCGGTCTCCCTTCTTCACACTGATCACGACGGTGCCCTGGTCTGGAAGTCGTGAGCCCGCACCGAGCTGGCTCTTCAGCATGGCCTCGCCAAAAGTCACTCCGACGCCCATGACTTCGCCGGTCGACCGCATCTCGGGGCCCAGGATCGGGTCAACGCCGGGGAACTTGTTGAACGGGAACACTGCTTCCTTGATGCTGAAGAAAGGTGGGATCACTTCGCTTGGCATGCGGCCGTCGCCGTCACGCTGATCCTTCAAGCGGCGCCCGGCCATGCAGCGCGCAGCGATCTTGGCGAGTGGCTGCCCGGTGGTCTTGCTCACAAACGGTACCGTGCGCGAGGCTCGCGGGTTGACCTCGAGCACATAGACCAACGCGGCATCGCCCTCGCCCTGGATTGCGAACTGCACATTCATCAGGCCGATGACCTTCAGCGCCTTGGCCATGACCGTGGTCTGGCGGCGCAACTCGTCCTGCAGGGCCAGCGACAGCGTGTAGGGCGGCAGCGAACAGGCCGAATCGCCTGAGTGCACCCCCGCCTGCTCAACGTGCTCCATGATGCCACCGATCATCACGTCGGTGCCGTCGCTGATGCAGTCGACATCGACCTCGATCGCGTCGTCGAGAAAGCGATCGAGCAGCACGGGCGACTTCTCTGACACGCGCACCGCCTCGCGCATGTAGCGCTCGAGGTCCTTGTCACCATGTACGATTTCCATCGCGCGGCCGCCCAAGACATAGCTCGGCCGGACCACCAACGGGTAACCTATCTCGTGCGCCAGTTGCAGCGCGGCCTCCTCGGTGCGCGCGATGCGATTGGGCGGCTGACGCAGTCCAAGTTGGTGCAGCAGCTTCTGGAAGCGCTCCCGGTCTTCGGCAATGTCGATCGAGTCGGGGCTGGTGCCGATAATGGGCACGCCGGCGCGCTCAAGATCCAACGCAAGTTTCAGCGGCGTCTGGCCGCCGTACTGCACGATCACGCCGGTCGGTCGCTCCTTGTCGACGATTTCGAGCACGTCCTCCAGCGTCACCGGCTCAAAGTACAGGCGATCGCTGGTGTCGTAGTCGGTCGACACCGTCTCAGGGTTGCAATTGACCATGATGGTTTCATAGCCGTCTTCGCGCATCGCCAGCGCCGCGTGCACGCAGCAGTAGTCGAACTCGATGCCCTGGCCGATGCGGTTCGGCCCGCCGCCGAGCACCATGATCTTCTTCTTCGTCGTCGGCTCGGCCTCGCACTCCTCGTCGTAAGTCGAGTACATGTAGGCGGTCTCGGTGGCGAACTCGCCCGCACAGGTATCGACGCGCTTGTAAACGGGGCGTACGCCCAGCTCGTGGCGCCGCTCCCGAACAGCATGCTGGTTCGTCGCCAGCAGCTTGGCCAGGCGACGATCCGAAAACCCCTTGCGCTTGAGGTAGCGAACTTCATCGACGCTCAAGCTGGCCAGCGTGCGGCCGGCCAACGCCTGTTCAGTCTTTACCAACTGCTCGATCTGGGCCAGGAACCACGGGTCAATCGCGGTCTCTTCGAACACTTCGGCCAACGTCATGCCGATGCGAAACGCGTCACCGACGAAGAGGATGCGCTCAGGGCGGGCCTCGCCAATCTCGCGCACGATCTCGTCGCGGTCGCTGCTGCGCTCGCTCAGCCCGTCGATGCCGGTCTCCAGGCCGCGCAAAGCTTTCTGGAAACTCTCCTGGAACGTACGGCCAATGGCCATCACCTCACCCACCGACTTCATCTGCGTTGTCAAGCGCGCATCTGCCGCGGGGAACTTCTCGAAAGCAAAACGTGGAATCTTGGTGACGACGTAATCGATACTCGGCTCGAAGCTGGCCGGCGTGGCGCCGCCAGTGATGTCGTTGCGCAACTCGTCCAGTGTGTAGCCCACCGCCAACTTCGCGGCAACTTTGGCAATTGGGAATCCCGTGGCCTTGGACGCCAGCGCCGACGACCGAGAGACGCGCGGGTTCATCTCGATGACGACCATGCGCCCGTCTTTCGGGTTGATCGCGAATTGCACGTTCGAGCCCCCCGTGTCGACGCCGATCTCGCGCAGGATCGCAATGCTCGCGTTGCGCAGCAGTTGGTACTCCTTGTCGGTCAAGGTCTGTGCGGGTGCCACGGTGATCGAGTCGCCGGTGTGAATGCCCATCGGGTCGAGGTTCTCGATCGCGCAAACGATGATGCAGTTGTCCGCCTTGTCGCGGACCACTTCCATCTCGAACTCCTTCCAGCCGATCAGGCTCTCCTCGATCAGCAACTCCTTGGTCGGCGACAGGTCAAGCCCGCGCTTGCAGATCTCCTCGAACTCGTCCGGGTGGTAGGCAATGCCGCCGCCCGTGCCGCCGAGCGTGAAGCTGGGCCGGATGACCATCGGAAAACCCGTGCCGCGGATCTCGGCCGTGATGCGCTTTTGCACCGCCAGCGCCTCTTCCAGCGAGTGTGCAATGCCGCTCCTGGCCGAAGCCAGGCCGATGCCGGTCATGGCGTTCTTGAACTTCAGCCGGTCCTCGGCCTTCTCGATCGCCTGCTCGTTGGCGCCGATCATCTCGACGCCGTACTTGGACAGCACCCCGTGCTTGTGCAGCTCGAGTGCGCAATTCAGCGCGGTCTGACCGCCCATCGTCGGCAGCAATGCGTCGGGCCGTTCCTTGGCGATGATCATTTCAACGACTTGCCAAGTGATCGGCTCGATGTACGTCGCGTCGGCCATGCCCGGGTCGGTCATGATCGTCGCCGGATTGCTGTTGACCAGGATGACGCGGTAGCCCTCCTCGCGAAGCGCTTTGCAGGCTTGCGCCCCGGAGTAGTCGAACTCGCAGGCCTGGCCGATGACGATCGGGCCGGCGCCGATGATCAGGATACTTTTCAGGTCTTGACGCTTGGGCATCTCAGTTCTTCTCCATCAATGCCACAAAGCGGTCGAACAGGTAGGCAATATCGTGTGGCCCCGGCGAGGCCTCCGGATGGCCCTGGAAGCAGAACGCCGGACGGTCGGTGCGAGTCAGGCCTTGCAGCGTGCCGTCGAACAGGCTCACATGCGTCGGCCGCAAATTGGCCGGCAATGTCGCCTCGTCAACTGCGAAACCATGGTTCTGGCTGGTAATGCTGACGCGGCCGCTGTCGAGATCCTTCACCGGGTGATTGGCCCCATGGTGACCGAACTTCATCTTGAAGGTCTTTGCGCCCGAGGCCAGCGCCAGGATCTGGTGGCCCAGACAGATGCCGAATGTCGGAATGCCACGCTCGATCAGCGCAGAGGTTGCGGCGATCGCGTAGGCGCATGGCTCAGGGTCGCCTGGGCCATTGCTGAGGAACACGCCGTCCGGCTGCAGCGCCAGCACCTCAACGGCGGGCGTTTGCGCAGGCACCACGGTGATGCGGCAGCCGCGGCTGGCCAGCATGCGCAAGATGTTGCGCTTGACACCAAAGTCATACGCCACGACGTGAAAGCGTGGCGCGTCCTGGGTGCCGTAGCCCTGGCCGAGGATCCACTCGGTCTGCGCCCACGGGTAGGCCTCTTGAGTCGATACGACCTTGGCCAGATCGAGGCCAGCCATGCTCGGCGCACCGCGCGCAACGGCAAGCGCTTCATCGACCTGACTCTGACCAATCTGTGTGCCTGCGGCGAAGGCCATGATGCAGCCACTCTGCGCGCCATGCGTTCTGATCTGACGGGTCAGCTTGCGGGTGTCGATGTCGGCAATCGCCACCGTGCCCTCGCGTGCCAGGAATTCAGCCAGCGTCATCGTGCTGCGAAAGTTCGACGCGAGAACCGGCAGATCCTTGATCACCAGGCCGGCTGCGTGAGTCTTCGATGCCTCGGCGTCTTCGCCACTGATGCCGTAGTTGCCGACATGCGGATAGGTCAATGTGACGATCTGCCGGCAGTAGCTCGGGTCGGTGAGGATCTCCTGGTAGCCGGTGAGCGCGGTGTTGAAGACGACTTCGCCGGCAGTCCGGCCGGCGGCGCCGATCGACGTGCCGTGGAACACCGTACCGTCAGCGAGTGCAAGGACGGCGGGGGGCAGGACAGGCAACAAGACAGGCTCCGGAGCGAGGCGTCCAACACGGCTCCTGGGCATCCTGTCGATCGCGTCCTGCCCCGGCTCTGGCGGTGCGTCTCTCGATTTTCAGGGGCCAGGAAGGCTGGAAAAGTGGGTGCAGGCAAACCCCTGCATTATAGCGACGCGACTGCGCGCGCCCCTCATGCAGACCTCCCTAGCGCTCAGGGCGCGAGCCCGGCGATACCCGCGCGCGCGATCTGCACGTCTTCACTTGGTTTGACACCACTGACGCCAACAGCACCGACGCACTGGCCTTGCACCATGACCGGCACGCCACCCTCGAGCATGCCTTCCAAGCCCGGTGCGCTGAGAAAAGCCGTACGCGGGCCATTGATCATCTCTTCATAGATCCGGCTCTCGCGCCGGCCAAGGGCTGCAGTGCGGGCCTTGGCCGGCGCAATCTGGGCCGAAATGGGCGCCGCGCCATCAAGCCGCTGCAGCCACAGCAGGTGGCCGCCATCGTCAACAACGGCAATCGCCACCGCCCATTGGTGCTGGATGGCCTCGGACTCGGCGGCGGCGGCCATGCGGCGGGCGTCTTCGAGGCTCAAAAAGGGTTTGCTGTTCATGGCGGTCGAGTCCGTGAAAAGGTAATGTCCGGGTGCCGAGGTGGGGAACTAGAATGCGCCGAGCGGGTCTCAACCCGCGTCACTCACATCATTGGAGGTCCGTGACGATGAACGAACAACTGCACCCCGCCTACATCGGGCAAGCCGGCGCTGGCGCGATTTCCGAACAGCGCAACCGCGTCCTGCGCAACACCTACTGGCTGCTCGCATTGTCGCTGGTCCCCACGGTGCTGGGCGCCTGGATCGGCGTCAGCACCGGCATCGTCGCCAACATGGGCATCGGCATCAGCACGATCGTCTTCCTGGCCGGCGCCTTCGGCTTCATGTTCGCCATCGATAAGTTCAAGCACTCGAGCACCGGTGTCGTGTTGCTGCTCGGGTTCACGTTCTTCATGGGCCTGATGCTGTCGCGCATGCTGGCGGCCGTGCTCGGCTTCAGCAATGGCGCCTCGCTGGTCATGTACGCATTCAGCGGCACGGCCGCGGTGTTCTTCGCCATGGCCAGCTTGGCCAGCGTAATCAAGCGCGACCTGACGAACATGGGCAAGTTCCTGTTCGTCGGCGCGATCCTGCTGCTGGTGACGGGTCTGATCAATCTCTTCGTGCAGTCGAGCGCGCTGATGATCACATTGGCGGTGATTGCCATCGGGCTGTTTTCAGCCTTCATGCTCTATGACCTGAAGCGTGTGATCGACGGTGGCGAAACCAACTACGTCAGCGCGACGTTGGCGATCTACCTGGACGTCTACAACGTGTTCCAGAGCCTGCTGGCACTGCTGGGGATCTTCGGCGGCGAACGAGAATAGGACGCTTCGCAAACACTCATCGGGCCCCTTTCGGGGCCCTTCTCTTTGGTGCTACGCGGTGCGGTCGAAGACCGCGATGCTCTCGGCATGCGCGGTATGCGGGAACATGTTCACCGCCCCCGCCGCCGTACAGCGATAACCGGCTTGGTGCACCAGCAAGCCGGCGTCGCGTGCCAGCGTGGCCGGGTTGCAGCTGACATAGACGATGCGCGTGGGCGGCGTCCATTCGGGCGCCAGCGTCGGGTCCGCACGCAACTCGACCAGGGCCTTTGTCAGTGCAAACGCACCTTCGCGCGGCGGGTCGATCAGCCACTTGTCGGCACTTGCGTCGGCCGCCAATTGCGCTGCGGTCAACGTGAACAGGTTGCGCGCCTCGAAGCGTGTCTTGGCACCCAGCCGGTTGCGCGCGGCATTCACCGTCGCACGCCGCACCAGCGTCTCGCTGCCCTCGATGCCGAGGACTTCGCGCGCCTGCGTCGCCAGCGGCAACGTGAAATTGCCCAGGCCGCAAAACCAATCGATCACCCGCTCGTGGCTCCGCACTCCGAGCAAGCGCACTGCGCGTCCGACCATGACGGCGTTGATGTGCGGATTGACCTGCGTGAAGTCGGTCGGCTTGAACGGCATCGTGATGCCGAACTCCGGCAGCGCATAGTTCAACTCCTCACCGCCAGCGTCGAGAAGCTGCACGGTTTCCGGCCCCTTGGCCTGAAGCCACCACTGCACGTCATGGTCAGCGCCGAACCCGCGCAGCCGCTGCAGATCTGTCGCCGAGAGCGGTTCGAGGTGACGCAGCACCAGCGCCAGCACATGGTCACCCATGGCGAGCTCAATCTGCGGCAGCCGATCGCGCGCGTCCATGGCCATGATCAGCGCGCGCAGCGGCAATAGCAGCGCACTTACGCGGGGCGGCAGTACGGCGCAACTCTGCATGTCGGCAATGAAGCTCGACTTGCGCTCGTGGAATCCGACCAGCACTGCGCCCTTCTTGAGCACATGACGTACCGACATCCGCGCCCGGTAGCGGTAGCCCCAGGCTGGGCCTTCGATTGCCCGCAGAACGACCTCAGGACGCACCCTGGCCAGGTGCCAGAGGCCATCTTCGAGCGCGCGCTGCTTGACCGCCACCTGTGCGCCGGGGTGCAGGTGCTGCATCTTGCAGCCGCCACAGGCACCGGCGTGCAGGCCAAAGTGCGGACAGGCTGGGCGCACGCGCTGGGCGCTCTCATTGTTCAACGCCGTCAGCGTCGCCTGCTCCCACTGGTTCTTCCGCCGGTTCACATGCACCTGCACCGTTTCGCCGGGCAGCGCACCTTCGATGAACACGACCTTGCCTTCGGCGTTGTGCGCAATGCCCTGCGCCTCGAGGTCGAGCGACTCGACCGTCAACCACTCGCTGTCTGCCGTCATGGGCCCGGATTATCCGGGTCACTCGCTCCCGCCCTCGTCAGAAGACCGAGTCCCGATCGATGCCATGACGCGCCATGTGACGCTTCAACTTCAGCAGCGCTTCCTGCTGGATCTGCCGAATGCGCTCGCGCGTCAGTCCCATGCGTTCGGCCAACGCCTCGAGAGTTTCAGGCTCATGGTCATGCAAGCCGTAGCGCCCCGTGAGCACCTCGCGTTCACGGTGATTGAGCGCCGAGAGTTCGCCATCGAGCATCGACTCGACCTCGCGGTGCAGCGTGTGGCCCATCGGATCGACAGCGGCCTCGTCAGCCACGCCATCGAGCAGCGACTCGCCGTCGGGCTCGCCTTCACGCGCGGTCCTGCGCGGCGCATCGAGAGAAGTCGGCGCCTCGGCGTAGCGCAGTAACTCGGCAACCACATCGCGCGGCCGGCCGAGTAACGCAGCAATCTGCTCGACGCTCACCGGACGGTCATCGGCCGCAGCCCGCTGGCTGCGTGCGGCCTCAAGGGAACGCCGCGCCTTGAGCACCTGATTGAGTTCGCGCACCACATGCACGGGCAGGCGCACCAGCCGGGCCTGGTGCATGACGGCGCGCTCAATGCTCTGGCGGATCCACCATGAGGCATAGGTGGAAAATCGAAAGCCGCGATCGGGTTCGAATTTGGACGTGGCGTGCATCAGACCGAGATTGCCCTCCTCGATGATGTCGGTCATGGGCACGCCGCGGCCGAGATAGTTCTTGGCGATGCTGACGACCAGACGAAGATTGCGCTCGATCATCTGCTGGCGCGCAGCGAAGTCGCCAGCCTGCGCACGTTGCGCCGTCTCGAGTTCCTGCTCTGGCGTGAACAGGGGCGCGCGACGTATTTCGCGCAGGTAGGTCTGCAAGGTATTCGATACCTCCGTGTCACCGGCCGCGAATTCCGGTGCGACCGCGATGGCCGAAACGCCCTCAGCGAGTCTGGGCGTGCGTCCGCTGTCATCGCTGTCGGGCAGTCCAGTGTCGTAGGACATGCGCCCGGTCATGGTCGACCCCGTTTCTTGCTAGCGCGGCGGAAGCAGCCGCGCTGGGTCGATCGGCTTGCCAAGCTTGCGCAGTTCGAAGTGCAATTGCACCCGCTCGGCGTCGCTCGATCCCATCTCGGCAATCTTCTGGCCGCGGCGAACGACCTGGTCGTCCTTGACCAGCAAGGTCTGGTTGTGTGCGTAGGCAGTCAGGTACGTGTTGTTGTGCTTGACGATCACCAGATTGCCGTAGCCACGCAGTCCCGATCCGGCATAGACCACGCGGCCATCGGCGGCGGCCATGACCGCATCGCCAGCCTTGCCGGCAAACACCAGGCCCTTGGTACGCACGTCGTCGAAGGCGATGGTGACGGTGGTCGCCGATGGCCAGGCCCACGCCACGTCGTCGTCGCTGGGATCACGCGGTGTCACCGCAGCGGACGCAGCGGCCGCGCCAGGTGCTGCTCCCGACGCGGACGCAGCCGCTGTCGCGGGCCGGCTGGGGTTGCTGTCGAGCGGGCGCGTCTCGACTTTGGTCGGTGGCACCGCCCGCGCCGTGGTTGCAGCAGCATCGACACCGGGTGCGACCACGCGCAACACCTGACCGACTTCGAGCACGTTGGGATTATCGAGATTGTTCCAGCGCGCGATGTCTCGCCAGTTCTGGCCGCTCTCCAGGCCGATGCGAATCATCGTGTCACCCGGCTTGACGCTGTAAAAGCCTGGCTTGCCGGCGTTGTCGGCGCCCGGCAGCGGCTTGGTCGCGTCGGCCGCTGCAACGGGTGCGACCGGCACACCGACAGCAACGCCGACGGTGCGCGCGCCGCGGTCTTCGACCGGCGCCCGGTTGGGCGGCGCAGCACAGGCGCCGAGCAGCGTCACCACGGCCACCAGCAGCGCGGTGGCAGGTGTGCGAACGGGTGCGGCATCGCGGAGAATATCGATCATCATGCGGTGCCCGATATTAACGGCACAAAGTGCACAGCTTCATGGCTCAGCCGTGACCAGCCTGTGACGCTGCGGTCAATCACCAGCAGCACCTGTCCAGCCTGCGCGGTGCCCCGCATCGGTGCGATCAAGCGCCCACCGATCGCCATCTGTTCTAGCCAGGCCCGGGGCACGTCGTCGCCGCCGGCAGCGCAGATGATGGCGTCATAAGGTGCATTCGGCGCGTGGCCATGGTTGCCATCGCCAAAGACCAGCCTCACGTTGTTTCGCCGCAGCGACGCAAGATTGTCGCGTGCGCGGTCGTACAGTTGACGCAGGCGTTCAACCGAAATCACGTTCTGCGCCAGCAGCGACAGCAAGGCTGTCTGGTAGCCGCAGCCGGTGCCAATCTCGAGCACACGTCCGAGCGAGCCACTGCGTGCGGCATCGCGACCCTCAAAGAGCAACGCCAGCATGCGCACCACGACTGAGGGCTTGGAGATCGTCTGCCCCAGCCCGATCGGCAGCGCGGTATCCTCGTAGGCCTGCGCGGCCAGCGCCGTGTCCACAAACAGATGGCGCGGCACGCTGGCCAGTGCTGCAAGCGCCGGCTCGCACACCGCGCCATCGGCACGCAGACGCTGCACCATGCGCACGCGCACCGCCTGCGAATCCAGGCCCAGGCCGAGCGGTGATTGTTCTCGTGCCGTTCGGTCAGCCGCGTCGCGCCGTGGCCCCTGCGGTGGCGTCGGCTTGCGGGGCTTGTCCTTGGCACTCACCACGGCACTGCCAACGCGGTCAAGCGCAGGCGGGAAACGGCGCACGCCCACGCTCAATACCCGGCCGGTGGGCACAAGGCGCGGCGCCAGGCACCCAGCGCGGCGTGGTCGGTCAAGTCCACCTGCAGCGGCGTGATCGACACACAGCCATTGGCGGTGGCGTGAAAGTCGGTGCCCTCGCCGGCCTCGCGTGCATCGCCTGCCGGCCCGATCCAGTAGATTGTTTCGCCGCGCGGACTGGTTTGCCGTATCACCGGCTCGCTGGCGTGCCGGCGGCCCAGGCGGGTAATCTGCCGCGGCAGGTCGATCGCATCGGCACGGTTGGGGACATTGACGTTGAGCAGCCACGGTCGCTGGCTGTTTGGCAGGGCCAGCACTTGCTCGACCACCGCACGCGCAAGTTGCGCTGCAGCATCTACGTGTTCCCAGCCCTTCTCAACCTGCGAGAAGGCGATCGACGGGATGCCGAACAGAAAGCCTTCCATCGCCGCGGCCACGGTGCCCGAATACAGCGTGTCGTCGCCCATGTTGGCGCCATTGTTGATGCCGGAGAGCACCAGGTCGGGTCGCGCAGGCAGCAGGCCCGTGAGGGCCACATGCACGCTGTCGGACGGCGTGCCATTGATGTAGAAGAAGCCGTTCGCGGCGCGGTGCACAGTCAGCGGCCGGTTCAGGGTCAAGGCGTTCGACGTGCCGCTGGCGTTCTGCTCCGGCGCAATGACATCGATCTCGCCCAAGCCTTGCATGGCCTTCACCAGCGCCGCCAGGCCGGGAGCGAGGTATCCGTCGTCGTTGGCAATCAAGATGCGCATGCAGCGATTGTAGGCAGCGCCAGCTGTCTATCATGGCCATCCGACAAGAATCACGAGGAGCACCACGATGCATGCTTGGTTGTGTGAAAACCCGATCGGCGTCGAGGCACTGCGCTGGACTGAACTGGCGGCGACCGAGCCCGCGCCAGGCCAGGTGCGTATCGCAATCCACGCTGCCAGCTTGAACTTCCCCGACCTGCTGACGGTGCAGAACAAGTACCAGGTCAAGCCGCCACTGCCCTTCGTGCCGGGCAGCGAATTCTCGGGCGTCGTCGACAAACTTGGCGATGGTGTTCGTCACCTCAAGGTGGGCGACGCTGTCGCCACCGTTGGCGTGAGCGGTGGCTTCGCCACGCATGCATGCGTTGACGCGGCCAGGGTGATGGCGCTGCCGCCTGCGTTCGACCTCGATCACGCCGCCGCATTCGTCCTGACCTATGGCACCACGCACCACGCGCTGATCGACCGTGCCGCACTACGATCGGGCGAGACCGTGCTGGTGCTCGGAGCGGCCGGTGGCGTGGGCAGCGCGGCGATCCAGATCGCCAAGGCCGCTGGCGCGCGCGTGATTGCTGCGGCCTCGAGCGACGAAAGGTGTGGCTTCTGCAGCCAGATCGGTGCCGACGCGACCGTCAACACCAGCCGCGAGAACCTGCGTGATGCGCTCAAGGCCGCCACACAAGGCCGCGGGCCGGAGGTGATCTACGACCCGGTTGGCGGCGAGCTCGCCGAAGCCGCATTTCGCTCGATCGCCTGGCGCGGCCGCTACCTGGTGATCGGCTTTGCCGCAGGCCCGATCCCGGCGTTGCCGTGGAATCTGGCGTTGCTGAAGGGGGCATCGATCGTCGGCGTCTTCTGGGGAGATTTTGTACGCCGCGAACCCAAGGCCTTTCAACAGAGTCTGGCCGAACTGTTCAGCTGGTATGCCCAAGGCAAGGTCAAACCGGCCATCGACAGCCGCCTGCCCATGAGCGCGTTGGTCGAGGCCTACGCGCGCATGGCATCACGCCAGGTCCGAGGCAAGCTGCTGCTCGTGAACGCGCCTGACTCTGTCCTTTAAAGCGCCTTCATGCGCTAGGATGCGCCGGGCTTCCGCCGACGCAGGCCGTCGTCGGACGCTTCAGGGGAATAACAATGGCGGTCAAGGTCCTGATCCTGGAAGACAACCCGGTGGCGCGCGGCTTCCTTTGCCGCGTGGTGCGTGAGAGTTTTAGCGACACCATTGCTATCACTGAAGCCGGCGACCTGGAGAGCGCGCGCAAGCAGATCGGGATTGCAGGCGGCGCCAGTGGCATGCATGGTGTCGACCCGTTCAAGCTGATCATGGTCGATCTCGAGTTGCCCGACGGCAACGGCATGGACCTGCTGGCCGAGTTGACCCACTACCCGGCGACCAAGATCGTTACGACGCTGTACTCCGACGACGATCATTTGTTTCCGGCCTTGCAGCGTGGCGCCGACGGGTACTTGCTCAAGGAAGACCGCTTCGAAGTGCTCGTCGAGGAGCTGCAAAAGATCGTGCGCGGCCAACCCCCGCTGTCGCCAGCCATCGCTCGGCGGCTGCTGACGCACTTTCGCCATGGCAATGATGGCGACGCTGGTGCAGCGCGTCCGGGCTTGACCGTGCCCGGCGCCTTCATGGCTAGCAAGCCGATCCCCTTGGTGGAGAAACCGCTTGACCATGAACGCCTGACCCCGCGCGAAAGCGAAGTGCTGACCTATCTGAGCAAGGGGTTCACCATCAAGGAAATCGCCAACCTGATGGGCATCAAGTGGTTCACCGTCAACGACCACATCAAGTCGATCTACAAGAAGCTCAACGTGTCCAGCCGCGCCGAAGCCGCGGTGCTGGCCAGCAAGCAGGGGCTGGTGTGAGGTAGCAGCCTCGCGACGCCAACGCGAGATGCCCGCCCTGCCTCCGCCGGCTGCCTTGCAGAACTCCGCGAACGACGACGCCGGTTCGAACTCGGCGCTCGAGGAGCTCAGCTCGGAGCACCGGCTCTTTCGCCGGTTACGTGGCGCACGCTGGGTCGGTTGGCGGCTGCACGGGTTGGTCGCTGCGGCGCTGCTCGGCTTGCTGGCGATATTCCTGTTGAGCCGAGCACTCGCCACGGTGCCGGTGCTACCGGTCGCACTGCACGGCAATGAGCGCGGCGTGCTGTTGTTGACCGATGCGGCGGGTACGCCGCGTGCCGTGCGCGGCCTGCTCGACGGCCAGGGCCGATTCACTGCACTGGACAGTTTGCTGTTGCAACGCTCAGCTCGCTGGCTGGCGCGTGACGACGAGCGTGTGCGTCACGCCACTCAACACGACGCACTGGCCCACGCGCTGGCCGCAGGCTCGCTGCAACTGCTGCTCGAGGACGGCCTCGTCGTCACGCTCGAGGCGCGACCGCACGCTATCGGGGGCTTGGGTGCGCTGTTCTGGCTCGCCGCGGGTTTGGCCCTGTCGTTGTACCTGGTGACAATGGCCGTGCTGCTGCTGCGCCCCGAACCGCACAACCGCCTGTACGCCGTTATGGCCCTGGCCCAGGTCGGCAATCTGCTGTTTCTGGCCATCGAATCGATTCCGGCTCTCGGCCTGCCTGTGGGCTTCATGCGATGGGAGCACGACCTGCGCGTCGCCTTCGACCTCGCGACCGGTGCGGCACTGGTGCAAGCCACCGGCCTGCACCCGCGCCCGTTGCCCGGCAGGCGCGTTCGCGCGCTGATGGTGTGGCTCACGGTCATCGCGCTGGCCACTGCGGTGGCGGGCCGCGCACTGGCCAACGACTGGTGGTGGACGCAGGCGGCGATGATCGTCTGTGGTTTGCTGGCGGTGGCTCAGTTGGGCTGGATGCAGCGAAACCAACCCCATCCGCTGGCTGCCGTGCTGTTGCGTTTTTGCGCCTTGATGGTCGGCACGTTGATATTGCTGACGCTGTCGATCGCGACCGTCGGCGCGCAGACGGGCAGCCAGGCCCAGGCCGTTGCCATCGGAGCCGCGGTGTGGGTCGTCTTCATCGCATCCATGTTGCTGATGCTGCCATTCCTGTCACGGACACAACAATTGATGCGCGAGTTTGCGCTGCTGGCCGCTGTCAGCACCGTGGCCACATCGCTCGACCTGGTGTTCGTGGCCATTTTCTCCCTTGGCAACTTCGCCGCGCTGACCCTGGCCCTGTTCCTGTCGCTGGGTGTCTACGCCGGCCTTCGGCAGTGGCTGCAGAAACAGCGCATGGCGCGCGAGCGCCTCACCACCGAGCGCATATTCGAGCATCTCTACCGCATGGCACGTGAGGTGCAGGCGCAACCCCAGAGCGTCGGTGAGCAGCTGATCGGGCTGCTGCGCGAGATGTTCGAACCCTTCGAAGTCAAGCAAGTGGCGCGGCACGATCACCGCGCACGGGTGGTCGCTGATGGTGCTAGCCTATTGGTGCCGATCCCGCAACTGAGCGACATGGCCACGCCCAGCGTCATCGTGCTTGGTTTCGCCAAGCGTGGGCAGCGCATGTTCACAGCCGACGATGCACGCCTGGCCGACCGCGTGGTCGATCAATTGACCCGTGCTGTGGCGTTCGACCAGGCAGTCGAGCGCGGCCGCAGCGAAGAGCGCGTGCGCATTGCGCAGGACCTGCACGACGACATTGGCGCGCGCCTGCTGACCCTGATGTACCGGGCCCCCACGCGCGAAATGGAAGACTATCTGCGGCACACGCTCAAGGATCTGAAGACCTTGACACGCGGCCTGGCGGCACCGAATCACCGCCTGTCCCACGCCGTCGCCGAGTGGAAGGCCGACATCACGCAACGCATGGCCGCGGCCGACTGCGACTTCGGCTGGGTCTTCAGTTACGACCGTGACTTCGAACTCAGCGTCGTGCAATGGTCGGCGCTGACGCGGGTGCTGCGCGAACTGGTCAGCAACACGCTGGCCCACGCCCAGGCCACACGCGTCGACATCGACGCCGCGCTCGAAGGCGGTGTATTGACCTTGTCCGTTATCGACAACGGCCATGGACACAACCCCGAGTCCTGGTCGCACGGCTTGGGTTTGGGTGGCGTGCGCAAGCGAGTCAAGCAATTGCGCGGAGACGTTCAGTGGCGTGAGAATGGTATTCAGGGCATTGCCTGCCGCGTCGTCATTGCGGGCCTGGGCGACACCGCGCGCTGAGCGCGCAAGGACGAAGAGCCAGCCTCTTGTGAAAGACTGGCCCTCTGATCGATTGATGGTCGGGGTGGCGGGATTCGAACTCGCGACCCCTTGCACCCCATGCAAGTGCGCTACCAGGCTGCGCTACACCCCGACGTAGCGGCAGAGTATAGCCGCTGCCACTGGCCGCTCAGAACGCCAACAGGCTACGGATCGCGAGCAGTTCGCCGCGAATATCACCTGAAGAGACTTCAGCCTCGTCGGCCGATCGTGGGGCTTGAACCAAATTGGAGGACTCGTCGTTGGCATCATCGATCGATTCAGCCTCGCCGTCATAGTCGGGACCAAAGTCGACCAAGACCTCCTGCGGCGCGCCGGCACTGCCAGCCAAGCGGTTGCGCGCTCCATTGATCGTGAAACCTTGTTCGTAGAGCAGATCGCGAATGCGGCGGATCAACAGCACCTCATGGTGCTGGTAGTAGCGGCGATTGCCTCGCCGTTTCATCGGCTTGAGTTGCGTGAACTCCTGTTCCCAATAGCGCAGCACATACGGCTTGACGCAGCACAAGTCGCTCACTTCACCGATCGTGAAGTAGCGTTTTGCGGGGATGGCCGGAAGCGCTTTCTCCATTGAAATCAATAGCTTTCATTGGGAAAGCTCAGACTTTACTCGAACTCTTCGCCGGCGACGATATCGCCCTGAACCAAGCCCTTCAACTTGTGGCTGGCGTGAAAAGTGACCACATTTCGGGCCTTGATCGGAATGGCTTCGCCGGTACGTGGGTTGCGCCCCGGGCGTGGCGCCTTGCGACGGATGTTGAAGTTGCCGAATCCGGACAACTTGATGTCATCACCGGACACCAAGGCTGTGTGAACGATAGCGAAGAATGCCTCGACCATGTCCTTCGACTCTCGCTTGTTCAAGCCCAGACGCTCGAACAACAGTTCAGCCAGTTCGGCCTTGGTCAGCGTTGGCGTTTCCAGCGACGGCAACAACACGCGATCGGCGGGGGTCGAGGTGCTCATGATCGCAGTCTTCAAGCCCGCAGGCGGGCGCCAAGTTGCGTCTGAAGGCGAGACGTCACGGCCTTGACCGCGGCCTCAATGCGCTCCTCGGTCAAGGTGCTGATGTCGTCGCGTAGCTCAATGCGCACGGCCAGGCTGCGCTCGTCAGCGTCCATCCCGGCGACCGGGGTCGCGGGCTTGTACAGATCGAACAACTGCGCCGAGCGCACCAACCCCGAAGCATCGGCCAGGACGGTCGAGATTAGGGTGTCGTGACTGACGCGGTCAGGCAACACCAGGGCCAAGTCGCGGATCGAGGACTGTAGCTTGGGCACCGCAACGGCCACCGGCACCGGCTGGCGCTGTAATGCCGTCAAGTCGAGCTCGAACAGCATCGGGGCGGTCGGCAGTTCGTAGGCCTGACGCCAGCGCGGGTGCAACTCACCGCACCAGCCAATCGACTGGCCGTCGATCTCGATGCGTGCACTGCGCCCGGGGTGCAATGCAGGGTGCTCGGCAGTGACGAAGCGAGCCTGCCGCGGCGCAATCAACGCCTGCACGTCACCCTTGACGTCGAAGAAATCCACCCGCCGCTCGGCACTGCCCCACTGCACCGCATCGATCGGACCGAACGCCAGCCCGGCCACTCGCATCGGCTGGTCGATGCCCGCCACGCTGGTGTCCCCGTGAATGATGCTGGCATCACGTCGGAAGACGCGCCCGACCTCGAAAACGCGCACCCTCATCGCGCGTCGCGCGAGGTTGTGGCGCAGCACCGCAATCAGGCTGCCAATCAGACTCGAGCGCATGACTGCCTGCGGCGCCGCAATCGGATTGAGCACCGCAATCGGATCGGCATTGCCAGCCAGTTCATGCTCCCAGCGCGCCTCGACGAAGCTGAAATTGATCGTCTCCTGGTAGTCGAGTGCAGCCAACGCGCGTCGCACCTGATGGCCACTGCGGCGGTCCTCGGGCGCAACGCGCGCCACCACCGGCGCCTGCGGCGGCGTGTTCGGCAGAACGCCGTATCCGAGGACGCGAATCACCTCTTCAATCAGATCCTCCTCGATCGCCAGGTCGAAGCGCCAAGATGGCGGGGTCACCGTGATCGTTCCTGGTCCTTCGCTGAACACAAAGCCCAGACGTCGCATCACGTCGGCACATTGGGCCTGCGTGACTGGCATGCCAATGACCTTGGCCGCGCGCGCAACGCGCAGCGTCACCGGCGCACGATGCGGCATCGCGACCTGCTGGTCATCGACCGGCCCCGCCTGCCCGCCGCAGGTGTCGATGATCAGTTGGGTGATGCGCTCGATATGCTCGACCGTGCCAACCGGATCGACGCCGCGCTCAAAGCGATAGCCCGCGTCGGTCGTGAAGTTGTAGCGTCGCGAACGGCCCTGAATCGCTTCAGGCCACCAGACGGCGGCCTCAACGTAGACGTCCTTCGTGTCGTCACCGACCGCCGTGGCGTCGCCGCCCATGATGCCGGCCAGTGACTCGATGGCCCGCGAGTCGGCGATCACGCCGACGGTATCGTCGACCTCGACCGTAGCGCCGTTGAGCAGTTTCAACTGCTCGCCGGTCCGGCCCCAGCGCACGATCAGGCCGTCATGGATCTTGTCGAGGTCGAAGATGTGGGACGGCCGACCGAACTCGAACATCACATAGTTTGAGATGTCGACCAGCGCGGTCACGGAACGCTGACCACACCGCGCCAGGCGCTCGACCATCCAGCCGGGCGTTTGTGCCTTCGGATTGACGCCGCGGACAATGCGGCCTGAGAAGCGCCCACACAAGTCCTTGGCCTCGACGCGAACCGGCAGCCTGGCGTCATGAGAGACGTTTGCAGGCGCGATCGGCGGCGCCTTCAGCGCGACGCCGGTCAGTGCCGACACCTCCCGTGCGACGCCAAAAACCGACAGGCAATGCGCCAGGTTAGGCGTCAGCTTGAGAGTGAAGAGCTGATCGTCCAGGTTCAATACCTGCCGCACGTCCGCGCCAAGTCTGGCGTCGGACGCCAACTCGAGCAGACCGCCGTGGTCATGGGACAGCTGTAGCTCGCGCGCCGAGCACAGCATGCCAAAGCTGTCGACGCCGCGAAGCTTGCCGACGCCGATCCGCAGGGGCCTACCGTCCTCGCCGGCAGGCAATTCGGCACCGACCAGCGCCAGCGGCACCCGAATACCGGGCCGAGCATTCGGCGCGCCGCAGACAACCTGAAGCAGCCCGTCTTTCGAGTACTCGCCGGCATCGACGCGGCACACCTGCAGCTTGTCGGCCTGGGGATGCGGCGAGGACTCGATGATCTCGCCGACGACGACGCGCGTGAACAGCGGCGCCGCCGGCCGCACGTCCTCGACCTCCATGCCCGACATCGTCAGCAGTTCGGCCAACTGGTCGGTCGACAGCGGCGGGTCACAGAACTCGCGCAGCCAGCTCTCGGGAAATTGCATCGTCGTCTCGTCGAAACTTACTTGAACTGCGACAGGAAGCGCAGGTCGCCATCGAAGAACAGGCGCAGATCGTTGACGCCGTAGCGCAGCATCGCCAGTCGGTCCGGGCCCATGCCAAAGGCAAAGCCAATGTGGCGCTCGGGGTCGAGGCCAAAGTTGCGAATCACGTTGGGGTGCACCTGCCCTGACCCTGCCACCTCAAGCCACTGGCCTTTCAGCGGGCCCGAGGCGAATGCGATGTCGATCTCGGCCGATGGCTCGGTGAACGGAAAGAAGCTCGGCCGGAAGCGCAACTCGAGCTCGTCACTTTCAAAGAAGCGGCGGCAGAAATCGGTGAACACGGACTTCAGGTCCTTGAAGCTGACGTTCTCGCCGATCCACAGGCCCTCGCATTGGTGAAACATCGGCGAATGCGTGGCGTCGCTGTCGACACGGTAGGTGCGACCAGGCGCGATGACGCGGATTTCCGGGATTGGATCCATGCCGGCGTAGCGGGCGGCATGGGCCCTGGCGTAGCGCATCTGCATCGGGCTGGTATGCGGGCGCAGGTTCAGCCAACGGCCCTCGTCGTCCTTCATGTCGACATAGAAAGTGTCCTGCATCGAGCGCGCCGGGTGGTTCTCCGGGTTGTTGAGTGCAGTGAAGCTCATCCAGTCCGTTTCGATCTCGGGGCCATCGGCGACGTCGAAGCCCATTGAGCCAAAGATAGCCTCAATACGCTCGATCGTGCGCGACACGGGGTGCAGGCCACCGACACCGCGATGGCGACCGGGCAGCGTGACATCGAGCGCATCGGCCTTCAACTGTGCGTCGAGTTCGGCATCGGCCAGCGCCTGGCGGCGTGAGTTGAGTGCGGCCTCGATGCGCTGCTTGGTGGCGTTGATTTCAGCTCCGCGTGCCTTCTTCTCGTCGATGGACAATCCGCCCAACGACTTCAGCATCTCGGTGACACGCCCAGCCTTGCCCAGAAAGCGCGCCTTGGCGTTTTCCAGATCGGCAGGTGTGGCGGCAGCGTCGAAGTGTGCGGCGGCGGCCTGCACCAGGGATTCGAGATCGCTCATTCGTCTTTCACAAAAAAGAAGGCCGCCACCCAGGTGACGGCCTTCGATGCTTGCTGTGCGCCGCTTGCACGGCGCACTGAATCAAGCCAACTGGGCCTTCACCTTGGCAACGATGCTGCCAAAGGCAGCCGGGTCGTTGACGGCCATGTCGGCAAGGACCTTTCGGTCGATGTCGATCTGGGCCTTCTTCAGTCCGGCCATGAACTTGCTGTAGCTCACGCCCAACTCACGGCTGGCCGCGTTGATGCGGGCGATCCAGAGTTGGCGGAAGACGCGTTTCTTGGTGCGGCGATCGCGGTAGGCATATTGCCCGGCCTTCATCACCGCTTCTTTGGCGATGCGGAAGACGTTTTTGCGGCGACCGCGGAAGCCCTTGGCCAGGGCGAGTACTTTCTTGTGGCGGGCGCGAGCCGTTACACCACGTTTGACGCGAGGCATTGCGTTTCTCCTTCAGTCCGTTAAGTCAGATTCCGATCACAGGCCGGCAAATGGCAGCATCTGCGCCATATGGCCCATGTTCGTTGGGTGCACGTTCACAGCGCCCCGCAACTGGCGCTTGTTCTTCGTGGACTTCTTGGTGAGGATGTGGCGCTTGAACGCCTGACCGCGCTTGACGGTGCCGCCCGGCCGCACGCGAAACCGCTTGGCCGCGCTCTTCTTGGTCTTCATCTTGGGCATTTGACTGCTCCTTCTTTGTGACCCCTGCAGGCGACCGCGGTCTGCGGTGCTTGGTTGGCCTGCAACGGCTTCTCTTCAACAACCCCGGTGACCAGACCGAGGCTGCGAATCCTTCAAATTCAACTACTTCCTCTTCGGCGCCAGGACCATGATCATCTGGCGCCCTTCCAGCTTGGGCATGTTCTCTACCACCGACACATCGGCCAGCTCGTCGCGAATACGTTCCAAGAGCCTCATTCCGATGTCCTGGTGCGTGATCTCGCGACCGCGGTAGCGCAATGTCACTTTGCCCTTGTCACCGTCTTCGGCGATGAAGCGGCGCAAGTTGCGCATCTTGATCACGTAGTCGCCTTCGTCGGTGCCCGGACGAAACTTGACTTCCTTGATCTCGATAACCTTCTGTTTGCTCTTGGCCTCGGCCGCCTTCTTCTGCTCCTGGTACTTGAACTTGCCGTAATCCATCAAGCGGCACACCGGGGGCACCGCGGTCGGTGAAATCTCGACCAAGTCGACATCAAGCTCGGTCGCCATCCGCAATGCTTCCTGAACGTTGACGACGCCCAGGGGCTCGTTCTCGGGACCATTCAGGCGGACTTCGGGCGCCATGATTTCACGGTTGAGACGGTGTTTGCGCTCAGCGTTGGGCGTACGGCGGTCAAGAAACGTAGCGATGGTGGAAACCTCTTCGCGGGCGTGAAGGCAGCACGCCCGATGATGTAAACAAAACGCGCCAGGGTTGTTCGCTAGACCTTGGAGTTGATGTCCGCCGCGAGCTTCTGAATGAAGGTATCGAGAGGCATCACGCCGAGATCCAGGTTGCCCCGGGCGCGCACTGCAACGGCCCCGCTCGCCTTCTCCTTGTCGCCAACGACCAGGATGAACGGAACCTTCTGCATCGAATGCTCGCGGATTTTATACGTAATTTTCTCGTTTCGCAAATCGGCAGCCGCTCTAACTCCTTGTTTTTGAAGCGTTTTCGCGACTTCCGCGGCGTATGCCGCCTGCCCCTCCGTGATGCAAGCCACCACCACCTGGATCGGTGCCAGCCACACTGGCAACGCCCCGGCATGCTGCTCGATCAGAATGCCAATGAAACGCTCCAGGCTCCCAACGATGGCCCGGTGCAGCATGACGGGCGGCCGCCGCTCGCTGGTTTCGGTTACATACTCGGCTGACAGCCGCTCGGCCATTGAAAAGTCGACCTGCATCGTGCCGCATTGCCATGGCCGGCCCAGGGCGTCTTTCAGCGTGTACTCGATCTTCGGCCCGTAAAACGCACCGTCGCCCGGCGCAATCACGAAATCGCAGCCCGAGCGGCGCAGGCTCTCCATCAGCGCATATTCGGCCTTGTCCCATACATCGTCGGCGCCGATACGTTGCTCCGGCCGCGTCGCCACCTTGTAGATGATCTCGGTGAAGCCAAAGTCCTGGTAGACGCGGCGCAGCAGCGCCGTGTAGGCCACGCACTCGTCGAGGATCATGTCCTTGGTGCAAAAGATGTGGCCATCGTCCTGCGTAAAGCCGCGCACACGCATGATGCCGTGCAAACCGCCAGTAGGTTCGTTGCGGTGGCACTGGCCGAACTCGCCGTAGCGCAGCGGCAGGTCGCGGTAGCTCTTGATACCCTGCTTGAAGATCAGGATGTGGCCCGGGCAGTTCATCGGTTTGAGCGCGTAGTCGCGCTTCTCCGACTCGGTCGTGAACATGTTGTCGCGGTACTTGTCCCAGTGCCCCGTCTTCTCCCACAGCGCCTGATCAAGGATCTGCGGTGCCTTGACTTCCTGGTAGCCGTTGTCTCGGTAAACCGCGCGCATGTACTGCTCGACCTGCTGCCACACCGTCCACCCCTTGGGGTGCCAGAAGACCAGCCCGGGGGCATGTTCGTCCATGTGGAACAGGTCGAGTTCCCGGCCGAGCTTGCGGTGGTCGCGCTTCTCGGCCTCCTCGAGCATCGTCAGGTACTGCTGAAGTTCTTCCTTGGTCGCCCAGGCCGTGCCGTAGATCCGCTGCAACTGCTCGTTGCGATGGTCGCCGCGCCAGTAGGCGCCAGCGACCTTCATCAGCTTGAAGTGCTTGAGCTTGCCCGTGCTCGGCACATGCGGGCCGCGGCACAGGTCCTCGAACGCGCCTTCGCGGTAGAGCGACACGTCCTGGTCGGCCGGGATGCCGGCAACGATCTCGGCCTTGTAATGCTCGCCCATGCCCTTGAAATGACCGACCGCCTCGTCGCGCGGTAGCACGCGGCGCGTGACCTGCTCGTCCTTCTTGGCCAGCTCGGTCATCTTGGCTTCGATTGCCACCAGATCTTCCGGCGTGAACGGGCGCTTGTAGGCAAAGTCGTAGAAGAACCCGTGCTCGATGACTGGCCCGATCGTGACCTGCGCCTCTGGGAAGAGCGACTTCACGGCGTAGGCCAACAGGTGCGCCGTTGAATGGCGGATCACCTCCAGCCCATCCGCGTCCTTGTCGGTGACGATGGCCAGCGTCGCGTCCGCCGCAATGCGGTGGCTGGTATCGACCAGTTGGCCATTCACGCGACCGGCCAGCGCGGCCTTGGCCAGCCCAGCGCCAATCGATGCGGCAACTTCGGCAACCGTTACCGGTTGCGCAAACTCGCGCTTCGAGCCATCGGGCAGTTGAATTGAAATCATGGCAACACCTTCGGAAAAAGAAAAAGCGCGGTACACGACCGCGCTTTCAACAACAGGGGGAGTTAAGTGGGCAGACGGGCGCGAGCGGCTACACCGTGGTCACGGTGGCCGTAGTTCGCGGTGTCATAACCGACATGCCTTTCTCGCCCCTGTGTGTTTCGAATGGTCGCAATTCTAGTTCACTGGCCCGTCACAGGCGATATAGCTGGTTGCCCTCGATGCGCACGCGGTCCCCGACACGCAGGTCACTCACGCTCTTGAACTCGAAGCTGCGCAGGCCGCCGTAGTCAACCTGCACGTTGACACGCACACTCTGCTGCTCGCGGCGCGCGTTCTTCTCGACCTCGTTGCCGATCAGCGCGCCACCCACCGCGCCAGCCACCGTGCCGACGTTCTTGCCCGAGTTGCTGTCCGCGAACTGCCGCCCAACCACGGCGCCGATCACGCCGCCCACAACGGCCCCGGCGCCATGCGGCTGATCGCTGGCGCTGCTCACGGCCTCAATGCTGCGCACCACGCCGTACGACACCGCAGCGGCTGGGGCGGTGCGCGAGGGGCTGTAGACGGGGGCATTGGTCGCCTGCGGGCGGCTGGCACAAGCCGACAGCAGTGCCAGCGCCAATGCCGGAACGGCGATGCGGATCATTCGTTGCATTCAAGTCTCCTGGATGGGCGGCCGGTCGCCGCGATCACACTGCAACGCCTGGCGCGTCGGTTCGGTTGATCGCGGCGCTGCGATTACTTGCATTTACAAGAACCTCGCCCTGGTCGACCCGCTCCACCCTGATGGCAGGAGCGGATGCGCCGCGCGCGGCACAATCAAGACTTGTCTTCCACCGTCCTGCCCGCCATGCCTGCCACCGTCATCACCCGCGCCGACCTTGTCGAGAGCGTCGCCGCCGCGTTGCAATACATCAGCTACTACCACCCGGCGGACTACATCGCGCACCTGGCGCGCGCCTATGAGCGTGAGCAGGGCCCTGCGGCCAAGGACGCGATTGCGCAGATCCTCACCAACTCGCGCATGTCTGCCCAGGGCAAACGCCCGATGTGCCAGGACACCGGCATCGTCAATGTCTTCCTCGACATCGGCATGGATCTGCGCTGGGAGGGTTTCGAAAACGGCACGATCGAAGATGCCGTCAACGAAGGGGTCCGTCGCGCCTACATGGACCCGGACAACAAATTGCGCCCCTCGGTGGTCGAGGATCCGCTGTTTTCGCGCAGGAATACCAAGGACAACACGCCGGCCGTGGTGAGCATGAAGCTCGTGCCCGGCCACACGCTGGGCCTTGGCGTGGCGGCCAAGGGCGGCGGCTCGGAAATGAAGAGCACCTTCGCCATGTTGAAGGCCAGCGACTCGCTCGTCGAGTGGGTCTTGCAAACGGTGCCGACGATGGGCGCGGGCTGGTGCCCGCCCGGCATGTTGGGCATCGGCGTCGGCGGCACGGCCGAGAAGGCCATGGCCATGGCCAAGGAGTCGCTGATGGAGGACATCGACATGCACGATCTGCTTGAGCGCGGGCCGAAGACCGACCTGGAGAAGCTGCGCGTCGAGCTCTATGAAAAGATCAACGCCTTGGGCATCGGTGCGCAGGGCCTGGGCGGCCTGACCACCGTGCTCGACGTGAAGATCAAGACCTTCCCGACGCATGCGGTCGGCAAGGCGGTGGGGATGATCCCCAACTGCGCCGCCACGCGCCATGCGCATGTCGTGCTCGACGGTTCCGGCCCGGCCTACCTCACGCCGCCGAGCCTGGATCTCTGGCCCGACGTGCACTGGCAGCCCGACTACGAGAAGAGCAAAGCCGTCAATCTCGACACACTGACCCGGGCCGAGGTCGCCAGCTGGAAGCCGGGCGAGACGCTGCTGCTGTCGGGCAAGATGCTCACTGGCCGTGACGCCGCGCACAAACGCATCCAGGACATGCTGGCCAGGGGCGAGAAGCTGCCGGTGGACTTCAACAACCGCGTCATCTATTACGTCGGCCCGGTCGATCCGGTGCGCGACGAAGTCGTCGGCCCCGCCGGCCCGACCACCGCGACGCGGATGGACAAGTTCACCGAGATGATGCTGGCGCAAACCGGCCTGATTTCGATGATCGGCAAGGCCGAGCGCGGGCCCACGGGCATCGCGGCCATCAAGAAGCACAAGAGCGCCTACCTGATGGCCGTCGGCGGTGCGGCCTACCTGGTGTCTAAGGCGATCAAGTCGGCCAAGGTGGTCGGCTTTGCCGACCTGGGCATGGAAGCGATCTACGAGTTCGATGTGAAGGACATGCCGGTCACCGTGGCCGTGAGTTCCGACGGCACCAGCGTGCACACCACCGGCCCGAAGGAGTGGTCGGCGAAGATCGGCAAGATCCCGGTCGTCGTGGCCTGAACGGCCAGATACCAGCCATGTCCACCCATATCCTCCAAACCATCCCGGTCGGCGAACGCGTCGGCATCGCCTTCTCCGGCGGCCTGGACACCAGCGCCGCGGTGCACTGGATGCGCGCCAAAGGCGCGGTCCCCTGCGCCTACACCGCCAATCTCGGCCAGCCCGACGAGAGCGACTACGACGAGATTCCGCGCAAGGCCAAGGCCTACGGCGCCGACATCGCGCGGCTGATCGACTGCCGCGCGCAACTGGTGAGCGAGGGCATCGCCGCGATCCAGTGCGGCGCGTTTCACATCTCGACCGGCGGCGCGACCTACTTCAACACCACGCCCCTGGGCCGCGCCGTCACCGGCACCGCGCTGGTGGTGGCAATGCGCGAAGACGGCGTCGACATCTGGGGTGACGGCAGCACCTACAAGGGCAACGACATTGAGCGCTTCTACCGCTACGGTCTGCTCGCGAATCCGAAACTGCGGATCTACAAGCCCTGGCTCGACCAACGCTTCATCGACGAGCTCGGCGGGCGCACCGAGATGAGCGAATACCTCGTCAAGGCCGGCTTCGACTACAAGATGAGCACCGAGAAGGCGTATTCGACCGACTCGAACATGCTCGGCGCCACGCACGAGGCCAAGTACCTCGAGTTCCTCAACAGCGGCATGCACATCGTCACCCCGATCATGGGCGTGGCCTTCTGGCGCGACGATGTGGTGGTCAAGGCCGAAACGGTCAGCGTGCGTTTCGAGGAAGGCCAGCCGGTGGCCTTGAACGGCCGCACATTCACCGACGCAGTGGCGCTGTTCGAGGAAGCCAATCGCATCGGCGGCCGCCACGGTCTGGGTATGTGCGACCAGATCGAGAACCGCATCATCGAAGCCAAGAGCCGCGGTATCTACGAGGCCCCCGGCATGGCGCTGCTGCACATCGCCTACGAACGCCTGGTCACTGGCATCCACAACGAAGACACGATCGAACAGTACCGCAGCAATGGCCGACGCCTGGGCAGGCTGCTCTACCAGGGCCGCTGGTTCGACCCGCAATGCCTGATGCTGCGCGAATCCGCGCAGCGCTGGGTCGCGCGCGCCGTTACCGGCGAGGTCACGATGGAATTGCGCCGTGGCAACGACTACTCGATCATGGACACGGCCAGCCCGAACCTGACCTACCACCCCGAGCGGCTGACAATGGAAAAAGGCGAAGGCGCGTTCACCCCCGCTGACCGCATCGGCCAGTTGACGATGCGCGACCTGGACATCGCCGACACGCGCGACAAGCTCGCCGTCTACACCAAGGTCGGCCTGCTGGGCAGCGGCACCGATGGCGCGATGACGCTGATCGACGGTCCGCGCGACTCAGGTCGGTTCACATCAGGCGCTTGAGCCTGATGCAGCACCCGCTGCGGGAACGGGATGCTGACGCCAAGTTCGTTGATCCGACGCAGCAGCGCCAGGTTGACGTCGCTGCAGACGTTGCCCTGGCCGTTCTCGGGGTCACTGATCCAGAAGTTGAACTTCAGGTCCAGGCCATCGGCGCCGAACCCGGCCAGCTGCACCGCGGCCCCGGGGTCGGCCAGTACACGCGGTGCCGCGCTCACGGCCGCAGCCAGTTGCGGCAACAGAGCGTCGAGGTCGGTGCCGTAGGCCACCTGCAGCGTCGTGCTGAGCATCACGATCGGATCGGCCAGTGACGAGTTTTCGATCCGCTGCGTGATCAACATCTCGTTGGGCACGATCGATTCACGCCCGTTGAGCGCTCGGATCACGGTGTAGCGCGTCTTGATGTCGGTGATGCGGCCCTCGAAGCCGTCGGCCTTGACCATGTCGCCGATGCGCAGCGAATGCTCGGCCAGGATGACGAAGCCGCTGACATAGTTGGCGGCCAGCTTCTGCAGGCCAAAGCCCAGCCCGATGCCGATCGCGCCGCCGAACACGCCGAGCACGCCCAGTGGAATGCCGGCCGCCGTCAGCGCCAACAGCAGGCCCACCAGCAGCAGTGTTGCGCGGGTAGCGTTGGCTGCGATCTTGCGCATGGAGAGGTTGTCGGTGGCGCCGGCCAGTAGCCGGGCCTCGATCGCCGCCGAAATCCACAGCATCACCACCAGCACGGCAACCGCCGAGACCGCGCCTTCGAGCAGGCTGCGCAGCGAGACTTCGGTGCCGCCGACCGTCCAAGTGATGGCGTCCATCTCGCGCAGCACCAGCGGCAACAGGCCGCTCACCCACAGCACGAGCACGCCCCAGACGATCCAGCTCACGGTGCGCTCGAGCATGCGTACGATCTGCGACGTCGGGAAAGCCACCCGCAACACGCGCACGGTGACCCGGATTACGAGCAGCGAGGCCAGGATCGGCAGCGCCAGATGCAGCAGCGCGATCGCTTGCGAGTGGCTCAGGGCCCAGCGCGCCGCCCAGGCGAACAGCAGAGCCATTACCGGGAACAGGACGCCGTCGACGATGCGCTTGCCGAACCAGATGCTGGTCGGCTTCTGCTGCAGGTCGCGTCCCGCATGCGCCAGTCGAACCGCGAGCCAGGCCGCACCCAGGCAGGCGGCGACCACCGCCAGCTCGACCAGCGCGCTAGGCTGCGTCAGCGCGGCCAGCCAGGCATCGAAGTCTTCGGCCGGGACGACCATCACGCGGCCACGCCGGCCAGCACGCGCAGATGCGCCGCGACGCTGCGCGCCAGCGCGCCCAGGTTGTAGCCGCCTTCCAGGCACGACACGATGCGGCCCTGGGCATGGCGTTCAGCCACTTCGACCAGGCGCCGAGTGATCCAGGTGTAGTCGGCTTCGACCAGACCGAGCTGGCCGAGTTCGTCTTCCCGGTGCGCGTCGAACCCGGCGGAAATGAACAGCATCTGCGGCTTGAACGCTTCGAGCCTGGGCATCCACATGGTCTCGACGGCAGCACGCACCACGTCGCCGCGAGAGTAAGGCGCGATCGGTACGTTGACCATGTTGGTGCCCTTGGGCACGCCGCCGCTGTAGGGGTATAGCGGATGCTGAAAGATGCTGGCCATCAGGATGCGTTCGTCGCCGGCGATGATGTCTTCCGTGCCATTTCCGTGGTGAACGTCGAAATCAATGATCGCCACGCGTTCCAGACCGCGTTCATCGAGCGCATGGCGCGCCGCGACCGCCACACTGTTGAAAAAGCAGAAGCCCATCGCCTGGTCGCGCGTGGCGTGGTGGCCGGGCGGGCGCACGGCACAGAAGGCGTTGGCGGCGTTGCCGTCGATCACCGCGTCGGTGGCGGCCACTGCGGCGCCGACGGCGCGCATCACGGCGTTCCAGGTGCCGGGGCCGGCGCTGGTATCGGGATCCAGCGCAAGATGCTCACCGCTCTGACTCAGGGGCTCGACACGCGCATGCAGTTCGTTAACGAAGCCCGAACTGTGCGCGCGGCCGATCTGTGCCAGCGTAGCCAGCGGCGCGCTGCGCTGAGCCAGGTGGTCGGCGAGTCCGGTGGCGATCAGGTAGTCGTGGATGGCGTCCAGGCGCTGCCCACACTCGGGATGTCCGCGGCCCATGTCATGTTCACGGCAATCGGCGTGGCTGTAGAAGGCAGTGGTCATGGCAGGCAAACAATTCGGTTAAGGTGCCGCGCATGCCCAATTCCAACAATGCGTTGACGCTGCAATTAACGCGGCTCACGGATCAGATTAGCACGGTCATTGTCGGCAAGCGGCCGCAGATCGAGGACTGCATTGCCTGTCTGCTGGCCGGCGGCCACCTGCTGATCGAGGATGTGCCCGGCGTCGGCAAGACCACGCTGGCCCATGCGCTGGCGGTCTCGCTCGGACTGGATTTTCGCCGCGTCCAGTTCACCGCCGACATGATGCCCAGCGACCTGGTCGGCGTCAGCGTCTATGAGCGCAGCAAGGAGCAGTTCGTCTTCCATGCCGGACCGGTGTTCGCGCAGGTGCTGCTGGCCGATGAAATCAACCGCGCCGGGCCGAAGACGCAGAGTGCACTGCTCGAGTCGATGGAAGAGCAACAGGTCACGGTCGAAAACGAAACCCGCCCGCTACCCAAACCGTTCTTCGTTATCGCCACACAAAACCCGAGCGACCAGATCGGCACCTACCCGCTGCCCGAGAGCCAGCTCGACCGCTTCTTGATGTGCATCACGCTCGGCTACCCGGACCGCGCCAGCGAGCGGGCCCTGCTCGCCGGCGCCGATCGCCGCGCCGTGATCGAGAGCCTGCAACCGGTGATGACGCCGGAGCAATTGCTGGCCGCGCAGCAGGCTGTCCTTGCGGTGCATGCCGGCGAAGCGCTGCTGGACTACCTGCAAGTCCTGATCGCCGCCACGCGCAGTGGCCAATGGTTCGTCGAAGGTCTCTCGCCGCGCGCCGGCATAGCCGTACTGCGCGCAGCCAAGGCCCATGCGCTGATGGACCGCCGCGACCATGTCGCCCCCGACGACATCCAGGCCGTGCTGGTGCAGACCGCGGCGCATCGGCTTCAGCCGGTGCCGGGCGCCGGACGCGGCGCCGCCGAGCAGGTGATGGCCATGGTCAAGGCGATGGCCGTGCTGTGATTGCAGGCCTGCGCCAACGGGTACGCGACTGGTGGCTCGCGCGCCACCCACGCGCCGACACCTGGACGCTGACCCAGCGCAACATCTACATCGTGCCCACGCGCGCCGGATTCATGTTCGCAATGGTGCTGGTGGTCATGCTGCTGGCGACCATCAACTACCAGTTGAACCTCGGTTATGTGCTGACCTTCCTGCTCGCTGGCGCGGGCTTCGTGTCGATGCACCTGACCCACAACACCCTGCGCGGGCTGACCTTGCACCTCAGACCGCCGCAGCCCGGCTTTGCTGGCCAGGCGTTGCCGCTCGAGGTGGTACTGACCAGCCCGACACGCTCACAGTACGGCATCGGCCTCGGATTCGAGGCCGCCGCCGACCGCCGCCACGATGTCTTCGTCGATGTGCCCGCGGGCGGTCAGGCCAGCGCGCACCTGGCCTTCGTGCCGCCTCGCCGCGGGCTGCACGACGTACCGACGCTGCGCGCGCAAACACGCTACCCGTTCGGCCTCTTCCGTGCCTGGACAGTGTGGCGACCCGCAGCCCAGGTGCTGGCCTGGCCGGCGCCTGAGCGCCCGGTGGCGCCGCTGCCGGCGTCGCCCGCGGCGGCCGGCGAAGCCGCCCAAGGCAAGCCCAGCGACAGCGGCGAGTTCGAAGGCGTGCGCGCCTACCGCCGTGGCGACGCCTTGAAGCGCGTGGTCTGGAAGAAGGCGGCGCGCACCGGCGAGTTGGTCAGCCGCGACGCCAGCAGCGCGCTACGGCTGGAGTTGTGGCTCGATTGGCAGTTGGCGCAACTGCCGGGGACCGAAGCCCGCCTGGCCCGCTTGGCGGCCTGGGTGCTCGCGGCTGAAGCGGCCGGCGTGGCCCATGGCCTGCGATTGCCCGGGGTCGAGATCGCACCGGGCAGTGGCAGCGCGCAGCAGCGGCGCAGCCTGGACGCGCTGGCGTTGTGGTCATGAGCGTGGCCACGACCATGACCTGGCTGCCAAAGTGGCCCGGCTGGTCACACCTGCCTCGCGATGCCCGCGACGTACTGTTCCTGCTGGCCGTCATCGGCTGGACCTTGACGCCGCACTTCGCCCACCTGCCGTGGTGGTGTCCGCTGCTTACGGTGGTGGTGATCCTGTGGCGCGCGCGACTGGCGGTGACCCATGCCGCGCTGCCCGGTCGCTGGCCGCTGATTGGGGTGCTGGTGCTGGCGATGGCGCTGACGCTGTGGAGCCACCGCACGCTGCTCGGCAAGGACGCCGGCATCACGATGCTGGTCGTGTTGATGGTGTTGAAGACGCTCGAGTTGCGGGCCCGGCGCGATGCCATGGTGGTGTTCTTCCTCGGCTTTTTCATCGTGCTGACAAATTTTCTCTATTCGCAGTCGATGCTGGTCGCAACCGCCATGCTGGCCTCAGTCTGGGGGCTGCTGACCGCATTGGTGCTGGCGCACATGCCGGTCGGGCGGCCGCCGCTCGCGCGCGCCGGCGCCGTCGCGGCCAAGGCGGCGCTGCTGGGCGCCCCGATCATGATCGTGCTGTTCATGCTCTTCCCGCGCATGGCACCGCTGTGGTCGGTGCCACAGGACACGCTGGCCAAGACGGGCCTCTCAGGCAGCCTGCGCATGGGCGGCATCGCCGAGCTCGCGCTCGACGACAGCGTCGCGTTTCGCGTGCGCTTCGCGGGGGGCGTGCAGCCACCCTCGGCAGCACTCTACTGGCGCGGCCCGGTGCTGGCGCGCTTTGATGGCATTGAGTGGAACCGGCTCGAACCCACCTATGCGCGCACACCATTGCGCGGCGCGCAACTGAGCGTGCGCGGCGTGCCACTGGCCTACGAAATGACGCTGGAGCCGAGCCGGCTGCCCTTGCTGCCGCTGCTCGAAGCCACGCCCACCACGGTGGCCGATGCGCCGCAGCTCGAGGGGCTGCGCGCCATCCTGCGCAGCGACCTGCAATGGATGACCGAGCGTGCGGTCACGGAGCGAGTGCAATTCACGGCCCGCGCCTACCTGGACCACCGCCACGGACCGCAGACCGACGAGCTCTCGCTGCGCGACTATGTCGAGCTGCCGCCGGGCTACAACCCGCGCACGCTGGTCTGGGCCGAGGCCCTGCGCAACGACCCGCAGCACGCCGGCGCCAGCCCCGAGCGGCTGGTGCAAGCGGTAATGGCCACCATCCGCAGCGGTTTCACCTACACGCTGACACCTGGCAGCTACGGCGATACCGACGAGGGCCGCTACGCCATCGACGAGTTCTGGATCGACCGCAAGCAGGGCTTCTGCGAACACTTCTCGACCGCGTTCGTGGTCGTGATGCGAGCCATGGACATCCCCGCGCGCATCGTCACCGGCTACCAGGGCGCCGACACCGAACTGCAGGACGGCTACCACGTCGTGCGCAACAGCCACGCCCATGCCTGGGCCGAGGTCTGGCTGGCCGGCCGCGGTTGGGTGCGCGTCGATCCGACCGCGGCGGTGGCCCCCGAGCGGATCGTCGCCAGCCGCTCGCTGCGGCCGCAACCCGGCGCGGTCGTCAATGCCATCTCTGCCGTCAGCCCGGCGCTGATGGCGCAGCTGCGCGCGGCCTGGGAGCAAGTCAACCACCGCTGGAGCCAGTGGGTGTTGACGTACTCGCGCTCGCAGCAGTTTGACCTGCTGGAACGTCTGGGCGTGCGTTCGCCGACCTGGGAAGACCTGGCTTACCTGCTGATCAGCCTGCTCAGTGCAGCCAGCCTTCTCGGCGCCGCCTGGGCCTGGTGGGATCGGCACCGTCAAGACCCCTGGCAGCGGCTGCGTTCACGCATCGCTCAGCACCTGCACACTCTCGGCATCGAGTGCAGAGCGCACGATACGCTGCGAGCGTTGGCCGCACGCGTGCGCGTGCACCTCGGCGCCCATGCCGAGCCTGTCGCAGCGCAACTCGAGGCACTCGACGCGCTTCGCTATGGCCGTGCTGCGATTGCACGGCCCGATCCGGCGTGGTGGCGCGAATTTGCCGCCGCAGCCGCTTTCGCACGGTCGCGATAATCGCCGCATGGGATTGAGTTCTTACCGCGCACCACGGATTGCCGCTGCGGGCCTGGCGTTGTGGCTGCTGCTCGGCATGAGCGCCGCCATCGCGCAGGATCGCCCCGCGACCTATGGTCAGCGCGATGACGTGCTGCGCTTCGCAGACGAACTTGCCGAGCGCAACCCCGGCATCGACAGCGCCTGGGTGCGCGAGCAACTCGCGCGGGCCCGTTATGTGGCCGCCGCCACCCGGCTGATCATGCCACCCCCGCCGGGGGTGGCCAAGAACTGGGCCGCCTACCGTGCTCGCTTCGTCGAGCGCGAACGCATCGCCGCCGGCGTGGCCTTCTGGCGTGCCAACCAAACCTGGCTTACGCAGGCCCAGAAGCGCTGGGGCGTGCCGCCAGAGATCGTCGTCGGCATCGTTGGCGTCGAGACGTTTTACGGCCGCATCATGGGCGCCTTTCGCAGCCTCGATGCCCTGGCCACGCTCAGCTTTGACTTCCCCACCGGCCGCAGCGACCGCGCGCCGTTCTTTCGTGAACAGCTCGAAGAACTGCTGCTGTGGTGCCAGCGCGAAGGGCGCGATCCACAAACCGTGATGGGCTCCTTCGCCGGCGCCGTTGGGCTGCCGCAATTCATGCCCGGCAGCATCAATCGCTACGCCATCGATTTCGACGACGACGGCCGCATCGATCTGATGCGCACCGAGAGTGCCGCCGATGTGGTCGGCAGCGTCGCGCATTACCTGGCCGCCTTCGGCTGGCAACGCGACCTGCCAACCCATTACAAGGTCGTTGCACCGGAGAGGCTCGTCGATCGAGCGCGCATGCTGGTGCCCGACATTTTGCCCACGTTCAGCCCGCAGCAATTTGCCGCGCATGGCGCCCAGTTGCCGCCTGAAGGCCTGGCGCACGATGGCTTGCTGGCGCTGGTCGAACTCGAGAACGGCGATGCCGCGCGAAGCTATGTGGCGGGCACGACCAATTTCTATGCGCTCACCCGCTACAACTGGTCGAGCTACTACGCCCTGGCAGTGATCGATTTGGGCGCCGCCGTGGCGCGGCAGATCGGCGCGGTCGCCGCGCCGCGCCCGGCGCTCAGCTCACCAGCGCTCGCAGCCAATCCGGCAGCGGCGCCGACTTCTGCGCCTTGAAGTCGATCCAGACTGTCGTTGCGCCGCCCTCTGCATAGACCACACCCGGTGTGTCTGTGCGCTGCAGGGTGACGAAGGTATCGAAGCTCGAGCGCCCCGGGTTGGCCACATAGTGTCTGGCCAGCAGGTCGCCGGGAAACTCGAGCTGGCGGATGAAGTTGCAGAAGGCATTGACGATCACCCACCCGTCGCTGGTCAGACTCGGTGGTGCACCGATCTTGAACATCCACTCCAGGCGCGCAATTTCCATGTAGCGGAAGTAGACCGTGTTGTTGACATGGCCCATCACGTCCATATCGCCCCAGCGGATCGGGATCACCATCTCGTGGGTCAGCTTCTTCTGTACTGGCAGTTCGAATCGCATGCCTTGCTCTCGGATTGACTGGTTCAGACGCCCTCGACGCCCAACTCGTGCGCCAGCCGATGTACCAGTGTGCGCAACTCGGCCACCTCATCGGCCAACCGGGTCTGCTCGGCCTTCAGCGCGGCGAGCTCACCGGCGTTGACCCCTTGCGGCGCGTCGGCCGCAGCGACCGTCGCCGGCATCGCCACCTCCCCGCACAGCAGGTGCGCCCAGCGCGCCTCGCGCTCGCCGGCCGCACGTGGCAGCTTGATTGCACGCGCCGGTTCCTTGCCCGCCAACTCCTCGAGAAAACCTTCGACAGACGAAATGTCGGCGAAACGGTGCAGCCGTTCGCCGTTCAGGCGCAACTCAGCCGCCGTCTGGGGCCCGCGCAGCATCAGCACCGCCAGCAGCGCCACCGATTGCGAGGGCACGCCCAATACGCGGCCCGTGTTGTGCTCGAACTTGACGACCCGGCTGCCGCTGCCCTCAAAGACCAGACTCAGCCCCTTGAGGCCATCGACGGCGGTCAACACCTCGGCATCGCTGGCCTCGATCACCGGCGCGCGGGCGGTCTTCTGGTTGCAGCCAGCCACCAGCGCGTTCAGCGACAGCGGGTAGGTGTCGGGAACGGTGTGCTGCTTCTCGACCAACACGCCCAGAACCCGGGCCTCCAGTGGCGTCAGCGTTCTCAACGGCCTAGGCCCCGAAGCCGTCGTCGGCGGAGATCACCGCACCATTGACGAAGTGGCTCTCGTTGGCGCACAGCATCATCAGCGCGACGTCGAGGTCGGCTGGCTTGCCCACACGCTTCCTCGGCAGCGTTTGCACCAGCTTCTGGCCGGCCTCGGTTTGCCAGACATGGTGGTTGATCTCGGTGTCGATATAACCGGGGCACAGCGCATTGACATTGATGCCGTAGCGGCCCCACTCGAGCGCCATCACCTTGGTCATGTGGATCACCGCGGCCTTGCTCATCGCGTAGACGCCGATCTTGCCTCCCGCACGCAGGCCGGCCACGGAGGCGATGTTGACGATGCGCCCGCCCGTGAAGGTGCCCGGCGCGGCGCCCTGGCTGCGCGCGATCATGCGCTTGGCCACCTCCTGGGCGACGAAGAACGCGCCGCGTGTGTTCGTGTTCATCACATGGTCGTAGTCTTCGGGCGTCACGTCGGTGAGCTTTTGCGTCGTGCCCACGCCTGAGTTGTTGACCAGGATGTCGATCGTGCCCATCTCGGTCTCGGCATGGGCGATGGCTGCGCGAATGCTGTCGGTGTCGGTCACGTCCAGGCCGACCACATGGGCGTCGCCGCCCGCGGCTTCGATCTCGGCGCGCAGCGTCTTCAGGCGCTCGATGCGCCGTGCAGCCAGGACCACGCCGGCGCCGGCCGCGGCCAGCGTCCTGGCGAACTGCGCGCCCAGGCCGCTAGAGGCCCCGGTGACAAGCGCCACACGGCCTGCGAGATCGATCTGGTAAGCCATGTTCTTCCCCTTTGTTGCAAGCGCATGTTGCGCCGGACCGCGCTGTCAGCGTCGTTGCGCTTCACGATATCACGCGCTCTTAGAATCGTCGCGTCTGCCCACAGCCACAACGCCCGATGACGCCCAAGGAAATCCTCGCCCAGCATGGCCCGCGCGAAGCGATGGCGTACGACGTCGTGGTGGTCGGCGCCGGGCCCGCGGGCTTGGCCTGCGCGATCCGCCTGAAGCAGCTTGCGGCCTTCGAGGGCAAGGAGATCTCGGTGGTCGTGCTGGAAAAGGGATCCGAACCCGGCGCGCACATCCTGTCAGGCGCGGTGATGGATCCGCGCGCCATGGCCGAACTGTTCCCCGACTGGCGCGAACGCGGCGCGCCGTTGAATCAGCGCGTGGTGGGCGATGAAGTGCTGTGGCTCGGCGAGCAAAAGGCCCGACGCACGCCCGAGTTCCTGATTCCAGACTGCCTGCACAACGGCGGCAGCTACATCGTCAGCCTGGGCGCCGTCACTAAGTGGCTTGGCGAACAGGCCGAAGCGCTCGGCGTCGAGATCTTCCCCGGCTTCGCCGCGGCCGAGGTGCTGTTCGACACCGATGGCTCGGTCAGGGGCGTGGCCACCGGCAACCTGGGCGTCGGCAAGGACGGCGAGCCGCACGCAGGCTTTCAGCTCGGCATGGAGCTGCAGGCGCGCTACACCGTCTTCGCCGAAGGTTCGCGCGGGCACCTGGGCAAGCAGGTCATTGCGCGCTACCGGCTCGATGGCGGCAAAGACCCCCAAAGTTATGCGCTGGGCATCAAGGAGTTGTGGGAGATCGACCCCGCCAAAGCCAAGCCCGGCCTGGTGGTGCACACCGCCGGCTGGCCGATGGACAACCGCACCTACGGCGGCGGCTTTCTCTACCACCTCGAGGGCAACCAGGTCACGCTCGGTTTCGTCACCGGCCTGGACTACCAGAACCCCTGGCTCTCGCCCTTCGAGGAGATGCAACGCTGGAAAACGCACCCGGCGATCCGCGCACACCTGGAAGGCGGCAAGCGCGTCGGCTATGGCGCGCGGGCCATCACGGCCGGCGGCCTTCTCAGCCTGCCCAAGCTGGTATTTCCCGGCGGCGCGCTGGTCGGCTGCGAAGCCGGCACGCTCAACGCCGCGCGCATCAAGGGCAGCCACGCGGCCATGAAGAGCGGCATGCTGTGCGCGGAGGCGCTCTACCAAGCTGTCGTCAAAGAGGACCGCCGCCACGATGAGTTGAAGGCCTACCCGGAAGCTTTCCGCGCCAGTTGGCTGTGGGACGAGTTGAACGGCGCGCGCAACTTCAAGCAGTGGTTCAAGAAGGGCAACCTGATCGGCGCGCTGATGACCGGCATCGAGCACTGGCTGCTGCCCAAGCTCGGCATCAAGAGCCCACCGTGGACGATCCACCACCACGAGCCCGACCACGCGCGCCTGAAACCGGCCGCCGAATGCGCGCAGATCGCCTACCCCAAGCCCGATGGCGTGCTGACCTTCGACCGCCTCTCCTCGGTCTTCATCAGCAACACCAACCACGAAGAGAACCAGCCCGCGCACCTGACCCTGATCGACGCCAAGGTGCCGGTGGCCACCAACCTGGCCAAGTTCGCCGGGCCCGAAGCCCGCTACTGCCCGGCGGGCGTGTACGAGTTCGTCAAGGTTGCCGACGACCCCGATCATCCTGAGGTATCGAAGGACCGTTTGCAGATCAACGCGCAGAACTGCGTGCACTGCAAGACCTGCGACATCAAGGACCCGACGCAGAACATCGTCTGGGTCACGCCCGAAGGCGGCGGCGGGCCGAATTACGCCGGGATGTGAGTTTGCGCGGTGCGAGTGCCGCACGGCCAAGGTCGGAACGTGGCAGCGCAGCGGCCTCGCTGCCCCATCCTGCGCAGATGGCGCAGGCCCTGGGGTCGATCAAAGGCTCACAGCCAATGGACATAGGGCTGCTCGGTCCGTAAGCTGTCGTGAAGGCGTGCGTACCCGCTCCTGGTCCGGCAAACAGCTCATCCGCAACGGTGGCAACAGAGGAGACGCAGTGCTGCGTAACATGCCTTCCAGAGGCTGCATTCCTGTCCGGCATGGGCACGCGCCGCCCAGAGTCCAAGCGGCTTTGAAGAGTTCCCGCACTACCGGGAAACGCCGCACCACGCCATGCTATGCAGCAAAAGTGCGGTGCGAACCGCCGTGCTACGCAGCACAACTGCGCCCGACATTGGGTTAGAAGGCTACAAATCCACCCACCACCTCAAAGGGAAAGTCGCCATGCGGACACCGTTGCTTTCTTTGCTGATCGTCTTTGTATCAGCGTGCTCCACGACAACCGCCACGTCGGCCGAAGCTTCAATGCATCAGGTGGCGGCTGCCACGGACGAGTGGCGCGCGGCCTACGACAGTCGCGAACCTAAACGCATCTCTGCGCAATACGCAGCAGATGCCGCGCTATGGGGAACGAATCTCAAGGTAATCGCTACAACCCCCTCAGCCGTCGCAGAGTACTTCAAAGATTCTCCCGCTCGCCCCGACGCGCGGGTGGTGTTCGGCGAGCAGAACATACGCGTGTACGGCGATTTCGCGCTCAACAGTGGAGCGTACACGTTCAAAGGAGTGCGCGATGGAAAGCCGAGTTCAACTCCGGCGCGCTACAGCTTCGCTTTCCGCAGGCAAGAGGGCAAGTGGCTAATCGTCGATCACCATTCTTCGAGGCTGCCGCAGTAGCCTTCTAACCCTTTGAAGGGACTTCCTCTTCTTGGCAAGCTGTATTTGTATTCGTCGTCGATGGCCTGGGTGGTGACTAGCGGTTGATGTAGGTGCAGGCGGCGCTAAAGAGCGTGAACGAGGAACAGACTGCTTCTCTGAAGACGGCGCTTGTTGCACTGAGCGCGTGATGCGCTCGAAGGACACACGATTTGGCTACGCTTCGCTGATGGAACAGAAGGCGAAGTAAATCTAGAGACCGAACTTGAAGGCGAAGTTTTCGAGCCTTTGAAGGACATGGAGTACTTCAAGGCATTCAGGCTGCATCCTGAGCTGCGAACAGTCGTGTGGCCAAACGGCGCAGACTTTGCGCCGGAGTTCTTGCGCGCAGCGTTGCGCATCGCTGCCTAATCGGGTAGCCGGGAGTTTCTAACTCCAGCCCCCCACACCACCCACCGTGCGGCGTGCTTCTCGACATCGCAGAACACCTCACTGCGTCCGGCTTGAGTGGCCCGCGTTTGAGGTCATGCAGCACTGCTACACTGCCGCCCGCCAGGAGAGAGTCCGCCGCAATGTGTTGTCAGGCGGGCCGCCGAAGGCGAAACCGCGGTGCGAACCGCGGCGTAACGCTCAGGCAAAAAGGACTGGCAAGCGCACCCGTCACGGGGGCGTGACCTCACTGGAGAGAGGCTGCGCTCGACGCAGCCCACCGAAGGGGCAAGCGGTTGCCCGCTCGAAGAGCGGCACCGTCAATCTCTCAGGTAAAGCGGACAGCGAGGGCCCACGGATCGCCACTGGAACTACAGTCTGGCGGCAACGAAGCCCTCGGGAGAATCTGTCATGTCCGCCGACCTGCAACGCACACCGCTGTACGACCTGCACCTCGAACTGGGCGCCAAGATGGTGCCCTTCGCCGGCTATGCGATGCCGGTCAACTACCCCGGCGGCATCATTGCCGAGCACCGCCAGTGCCGCGAGTCGGCAGCGCTGTTCGATGTCTCGCACATGGGCCAGTTGCGCCTGCTGGGTGCCGACGCCGCGGCGGCATTGGAAACCCTGGTGCCGGTGGACGTGATCGACCTGCCGGTGGGCAAGCAACGCTATGCGCTGTTCACCAATGCAGCCGGCGGAATCCTCGACGACCTGATGATCGCGCGGCGCCCGAACGACCTGTTCGTGGTCGTCAATGCTGCCTGCAAGGTCGCCGATACCAAGCACATGAGCGCGCATCTGGGCCACCGCTGCCAGGTTGTGCCGATGCCCGAGCGCGCGCTGTTGGCCTTGCAGGGCCAGAAGGCGGTGAAGGCGCTGGCGCGACTGGCTGACGGTGTCTCGGCGCTGACCTTCATGACCGGTGGCTCGTTCAGCTTGGCCGGCTCTGAGTGCTTCGTCACCCGCAGCGGCTACACCGGCGAAGACGGCTTCGAGATTTCGGTGCCGGCCGAAGCCGCGGTGGCGTTGGCCAAGGCCTTGCTGGCCCAGCCCGAAGTCAAGCCGGCCGGTCTGGGTGCGCGCGACACGCTGCGCCTCGAAGCGGGTCTGTGCCTCTACGGCCACGACATCAATCAATACACGACCCCCGTCGAAGCCGGCCTGGCCTGGGCTATCCAGAAAGTGCGCCGGCCCGGCGGCGCACGTGCAGGGCACTACCCTGGCGCCGACAAGATCGCCGGCCAGCTCGCCACCGGCGTGCAGATCAAGCGCGTGGGCCTGCTCGGGCTCGAGCGCGTGCCCGTGCGCGAAGGTGCCGTCATCGTCGATGGCCAAGGACACAAGCTCGGTCATGTGACCAGCGGCACTCTGGCGCCGACCGTGAACTTGCCCGTCGCGATGGCTTACCTCGCGGCCAACCACGCCATCCTCAATCACGAGGTCTACGCCGAGGTGCGCGGCAAGCGCCAGCCGATGCGTGTCACCCCCCTGCCCTTCGTGCCACCTGGCTATGTCCGTTGAAATTGCCATACCAAGCGGCCCGCGTTCGATTCTTCCAACCCACCGAGGAGAGCACCGATGACGACCATGTTCACGACCGACCATGAGTGGATCAATATCGAAGACCACGAAGCCGCGGTGGTCGGCATCACGCTGCACGCGCAGGAGGCGCTGGGCGATGTGGTGTTCGTCGAGTTGCCCGAAGTCGGCAAGACCTACAAGAAGGGCGACGTCGTCGGCGTCGTCGAATCGGTGAAGGCCGCGGCCGACATGCACATGCCCGTCGAGGGCGAAGTGGTCGAGGTCAACGAGGCACTGCGCAGCGACCCCTCGCTGGCCAACAGCGACCCGATGGGCAATGGCTGGTTCTTCAAGGTGCATGTCACGCACATGGAGCAGTTCGAGCAGTTGCTCGACCCGCCCGGCTACGACGCGCTGTTGAAGACGCTCTGAACAAGTCACGCTGACGAGGAAGTCGATTCATGTTGATGCCCGCCACCCAGCCACTCGATGCGCTCGAGAACGCCAACGAGTTCCAGTCCCGCCATATCGGGCCGTCCAGGAGCGACGAGCAGCACATGCTGTCGGTGATCGGCGCCGGGGCCGCCAACTTCACGCGCCGCGCCCTGATCGACGCCGTGGTGCCACGTTCGATTGCGCGCGCGCAGGACATGGCGCTGCCGCCGCCGGCCAGCGAAGCCGAGGCGCTGGCCGAATTGCGCAAGGTGGCGGCGAAGAACCGGGTCATGACGAGCTTCATCGGCCAGGGCTATCACGGCACGCTCACGCCCGGCGTCATCGCCCGCAATATTCTCGAGAACCCGGCCTGGTACACCGCCTACACGCCGTACCAGGCGGAAATCTCGCAGGGCCGCATGGAAGCGCTGGTGAATTTTCAGACCATGGTCTGCGATCTCACCGGCATGGCCATTGCCAACGCCTCGATGCTCGATGAAGCCACCGCCGCAGCCGAGGCCATGACGCTGGCCAAGCGCAGCGTGAAATCCAAGTCCGACACGATCATCGTCGCCGGCGACTGCCATCCGCAAACCATCGAGGTGATCCGCACGCGCGCCGCGCCGCTGGGGCTGAAGGTCGTGGTCGGCTTCGCGCCGATGCTGATGGAGCAGCACGACTACTTTGCGGTTGTCGCCCAGTACCCGGCCACCGATGGCATGGTCCACGACCTCAAGCCGTACGTCGAACAGGCGCATGCCAAGGGGGCCGCCTTCATCGTGGCGGCCGACCTGCTGGCGCTCACGCTCTTGGTGCCACCGGGCGAGTTCGACGCCGACATCGTGGTCGGCAATTCACAGCGCTTCGGAGTCCCGATGGGTGCCGGTGGCCCGCATGCCGCCTACCTCGCCTGCCGCGACGAGTTCAAGCGTTCGCTCCCCGGCCGGCTGGTCGGCGTCAGTATCGACGCGCATGGCGCGCCGGCCTATCGCCTGGCGCTGCAGACACGCGAGCAGCATATCCGCCGCGAGAAGGCGACCTCGAACATCTGCACCGCGCAGGTGCTGCTGGCGGTGATCGCCAGCATGTACTCGGTCTACCACGGGCCCATGGGCTTGAAGCGCATCGCCCAGCGCGTGGCCAGCTACACCGCGATCCTGTCGCAGGGCTTGCAGTCGATGGGCCTGAAGGTGCTGAACCCGCATGCATTCGACACGCTGACCGTCGAGACCGGCGAGCGCAGTGACGCCATCGCCGCACTCGCGGTCGCTGCCGGCGCCAACCTGCGTCGCATCGCGCCAACGCACCTGAGCATTGCGCTGGACGAGACCACCACACGCGCCGACATCCAGGCGCTGTGGCGTTGGTTCGCGCCACACAGCGCCGTGCTGCCTTCGATCGACGACCATGCCAAGGGCATCGAGCCGCTGATTCCGCTTTCACTGCGCCGCACCAGCGCCTTCCTCACGCACCCGGTGTTCAACACGCACCACAGCGAAACCGAAATGCTGCGCTACATCCGCCAACTCTCGGACAAGGACCTGGCGCTGGATCGCTCGATGATTCCGCTCGGCTCGTGCACGATGAAGCTGAACGCGACGAGCGAGATGATCCCGATCAGTTGGCCCGAGTTCGCGGCGATGCACCCCTTCGCGCCGGCCGACCAGCTCGCGGGTTATGCGCAGTTGAACGACCAGCTCTGCGCCTGGCTGAGCCAGATCACCGGCTACGCCGGCATCAGCCTGCAACCCAACGCTGGCTCGCAGGGCGAGTACGCCGGGCTGCTGGCGATCCGCGGCTGGCACGCCTCGCGCCAGGAAGGCCACCGCAGCGTCTGCCTGATCCCCGAGTCGGCGCATGGCACCAACCCGGCCAGCGCGCAGATGGCCGGCATGAGCGTGGTGGTGGTCAAGTGCGATGCGCTGGGCAATGTCGACATGGCCGACCTGAGCGCCAAGTGCGAACAGCACAGCGCCAACCTCGCCGCGATCATGATCACCTATCCGTCGACCTACGGCGTCTTCGATCCCCACGTCAAGGAGCTGTGCACTTTGGTGCACCGGCATGGCGGGCGGGTGTATGTCGATGGCGCGAACATGAATGCGCTGGTCGGCATCGCCGCGCCGGGCGAGTTCGGCGGCGATGTCAGCCACTTGAACCTGCACAAGACCTTCTGCATCCCGCATGGCGGCGGCGGGCCCGGTGTCGGGCCGGTCTGCGCGGTTGAAGACCTGGTGCCCTTCCTGCCCGGGCACCACACGGCCAGCGGCCGCGAGTCGCCCGTGGGCGCGGTGTCGGCCGCGCCGCTGGGCAACGCCTCGGTGCTGCCGATCAGCTGGATGTACGTGCGCATGATGGGCGCCGAGGGCCTGACGGCCGCAACGGAAATCGCCATCCTGTCGGCGAACTACGTCGCCGCGCGCCTGGCCGATCACTATGACATCCACTACAGCAGTGAAGTCGCCGGTATCAAGGGCGGCGGCGTCGCCCACGAATGCATCCTCGACCTGCGGCCGCTGAAAGACAGCTCGGGCATCAGCGCCGAGGACGTGGCCAAACGCCTGATCGACTACGGCTTTCACGCCCCGACCCTGAGCTTCCCCGTGGCTGGCACCTTGATGGTCGAGCCGACCGAGAGCGAACCACTGGCCGAACTCGACCGCTTCTGCGACGCAATGATCGCCATCCGCGAGGAGATACGGCAGGTCGCGAGTGGCGCCTGGCCGCGCGACGACAACCCGCTGAAGAACGCGCCGCACACGGTTGAGGCGCTGCTCAAGACAGACTGGCCGCATGCCTACTCGCGCGAACAAGCCGCCTACCCAATGCCCGGCCTGCGCCGTAACAAGTACTGGGCACCCGTCGGCCGTGTCGACAATGTCTACGGCGACCGCAACCTGATCTGCAGTTGCCCGCCGCTGTCGGCCTACGCCGAGTAGGCCCTCGCAATGGCCGTCTCAGTCTTCGACCTCTTCAAGATCGGCATCGGCCCGAGCAGCTCGCACACCGTGGGCCCGATGCGCGCGGCGCGGCTGTTTGCCTTGCGGCTGGCGCACGACGGGCTGCTGGCAAGAACAGCCCGCGTGCAATCCCAGCTCTACGGCTCGCTCGGCGCCACGGGCAAGGGCCACGGCAGCGACAAGGCGGTGTTGCTCGGCCTGGCCGGGCATGAGCCCGACAGCGTCGACATCGAAGCCATCCCGGTGATGCTGGAGGCGATACGCAAGGACGGGCGCCTGGTGCTGGCCGGCGGCCAGGGCGTCGCCTTCAATGAGACGGCCGACCTGATCTTCCACCGCCGCGAAACGCTGCCGTTCCACGCCAATGGCATGCGCTTCATGGCCTTCGATGCGGCAGGCAGCGAACTCGCCAACCGCGTCTACTACTCGGTCGGCGGCGGCTTCGTGGTCAGCGACGAGGTTGCCGCCGACGGCTCGAAACAGAAGCGGATCGCCCCCGACACCACGGTGCTGGCGCACCCCTTCCACAGCGGCGACGACCTGCTCGTACTGACCGCCCGCACGGGCAAGTCGATCGCGCAGTTGATGCGCGAAAACGAACAGCACTGGCGCAGCGACGCCGAGATCGACGCCGGCTTGCTGAAGATCTGGCGCGTGATGCAGGACTGCGTCGTGCGCGGCTGCGCCACCGATGGCGTGCTGCCCGGCGGCTTCAAGGTCCGCCGCCGCGCCGCACCGCTGTACCGCGACCTGACCGCCGACCCGCAAGCCGCGCTCAGGGACCCGTTGCTGGTGATGGACTGGGTCAACCTCTACGCGCTGGCGGTCAACGAAGAAAACGCCGCCGGTGGCCGAGTCGTGACGGCACCGACCAATGGCGCGGCCGGCATCATCCCCGCCGTGCTGCACTACTACACGCGCTTCGTTCATTCGTCGAACGACGCCGGCGTGATCGACTTCCTGCTCACCGCCGCCGCGATCGGCATCCTGTACAAGGAAAACGCCAGCATCAGCGGCGCCGAGGTCGGCTGCCAGGGCGAGGTCGGCGTGGCGTGCTCGATGGCGGCAGGCGCCTTGTGCGCGGTGATGGGCGGCACGCCCGAGCAGGTCGAGAACGCCGCCGAGATTGGCATGGAGCACCACCTCGGCCTGACCTGCGACCCGGTCGGCGGCCTGGTCCAGATCCCCTGCATCGAGCGCAACGCCATCGCCTCAGTCAAGGCCATCAACGCCGC
>JANMSS010000070.1:0-4396 GCA_031389585.1 Burkholderiales bacterium
AGGTACTGCCAGATGTCTTCGATCTGGTGCGCATCGCGGCCGATCAGGCAAGGCAGCACATGGTCATCGAGGTAGCTGGCGACCGCCAGCTCGCGGCCGTTGAGCGAGGCGTCGCCCAGGCCCGTGAGGCCCTGGTCGGTCTCGAGCTTCAGCGTCACGAAGTTGCGGCCAGGGCAACAAACAATGACCCGCGCGTTGGTGATCTTCATGACGACAACCCCTGCCCCGACATTGATATGCAAGCCTGGGTACAACACGCGCTTCCTGTAGTTGCCCACTGGAGTACCCCATGTCGCCCACGCCCCCGAGAAAAACCGCCGCCGATTTCCACCCCGAAGTCCTGAGCCTGTTCAACCAGTACGTTCACGGTGAACTCGACCGCCGCGGCTTCCTCGACCGCGCCGCGCGCCTTGCCGTCGGCGGCACCACGGCGGCGGGGTTGCTCGCCGCGCTGAGCCCCGACTTCGCGCTGGCGCAAAAGGTGTCGCCCACCGACGCCCGCATCAAGAACGAATTCGTCGAGTTCGCCGCGCCCGCCGGCAACGGCAAGGTGCGCGCCCTCGTCGCGCGGCCCGCACAAGCCGCTGGCCCGCTGCCCGTGGTCGTCGTGATCCACGAGAACCGCGGCCTGAACCCGCACATCGAAGACATCGCCCGCCGCCTGGCCCTGGACAACTTCATCGCCGTCGCGCCCAACGCGCTCTTCACCCTGGGCGGCTATCCCGGCGACGAGGAAAAGGCGGCCGCCCTCTTCGCGCGCCTGGACCGAGCCCGAACCAGCGAAGACTTCGTCGCCGCGGCGAACGTCGCCCGCACGATGGCCGGCAGCAACGGCCGCGTCGGCGCCGTGGGTTTCTGCTACGGCGGCGGCGTCGTCAACCTGATCGCCACCCGCGTGCCGGAGCTGCGGGCCGGCGCGGCGTTCTACGGCTCGCCCCCGCCGCTGGACAAGGTCGGCGCGATCAAGGCCGAGCTGCTGCACGTCTTCGCCGAACACGACGAACGCCTCACGGCCGCGTGGCCCGCGTACGAAGCCGCGCTGAAGGCCGCCGGCACCAAGTTCGAAGCCCACACCTACCCCGGCACCCAGCACGGCTTCAACAACGACACCACGCCGCGGTTTGACGAGGCGGCGGCGAAGTTGGCCTGGGGGCGCACCATCGCCTTGTTCAACCGAGCGCTGCGCGCGTAGCCCCTGGCTCATCAGGCAACCTCCGCGCTACGCGCTGCGGTATTCGCCTTGGGAGCGGCCCGGCGGCTCATCAGGCAACCTCCCTACGCACTGCGGTATTCGCCTTGGGAGCGGCCCGGCGGCTCATGCGGCTTCGGCCCAGGCCAGGGTCAAATCCACCGCCGTGCGCTGCGCATGGCTGCCGCCCAGGCGCACCGACTCGGCGTGGCAATCTCGCAGGTGCTTGCGTGCGGCGGCGGCATCGCCGTCCATCAAGGCAGACAAGCCGGCCGCCCATTGCAGGGCCACGGGTGCGGCGGCGTGGCCTTTGTCGGCGGTGCTGCGTAGCCGCGCGGCGACGGCGTCCAGCTCAGCACGCTCACCGCGGCCAGCCGCCAGCATCGCCAGGTGGAACTCGGCAAACACATTGCCGCCTCTGCCGAAGTGGCGCTGCGCATGGGCCGCGGCAAGGTGCCAAGGCAGCCCATCACGGCCAAGCAGGCGCAGGCGCCAGAGCATCGACGCGGCGTCCGCCATGCCCCCCAGGGGCGGCGCAGCGTCGAGTTGGCGCAACATCTGCTGCACAAGGCGCGCTAGCGCCGCGTCGGCGTGGCCGAGATCGATTTCGCACAGCCCCGCATGCCAATGCAGGTGGCCGAACACCATCGCGTCCTCGGGGTAGATCGGTAACCACGCTTCGATGAAGGCCAGGCCTGCCGCGGCGTCGTTGCGCTCGAAGTGGCCGTGCATCATCACGTGCGCCATGTTGCCGTTGGCGCGGCGCAGTGCCAGGCTGCGCTGGGTGTGCTCCAGGCCCTCGTCGAGTTTGCCGGCCTCGATGCAGGCCCAGCCCAGGTGCCCGAGTATCCAGGCGTGTTCAGCCGGGTAATGCGGGCGCAGCTGCCGCAGCAGAGCCAGGCGCGCGGCATCGTGGTCGAGCCGGCCGCTGAGGGCCAGCATGCCGTAGGCGCCGAGCAGCATGCTGGCCACCACCGCATCGGTGGGCCAGCGCGCCACATGCACCAGGGCAGCCCCGAGTGCCGCTGCCGCGCTGCCCTGCACCGCCTCTGCGGCCACCGCCACCTGCGAGCGTTCACGCTCGCTGGCCGCCGAGGCGTGGAGTTGCGCGGCTTCGATGGCCGGGCCGACCTCGGCGCGGCGCATGTACATCGCCGCTTGAAGCGCGCACAGGGCGTGGGCCAGGGCAAAGTCGGGCGCTTCGCGCAAGGCCTCGTCGAGCGCGGCATCGGTGCCGGTCCAGGCATGAAGGCGGGCATCCACGGCGCGGTTGTAGGCATGAACCGCGCCGGGCGAGGTGCAGCTCAAGCTCAGGCCGAGGTCATCGTTCATTGTTGCCTCCTGCTAGGCGTTCGACGCGCCTGAACGTCACTCATAGTGCGTCCACATGCGAAGCACCCGCACCGACTTCTGCTTCGCAAATACTTCGTAGACAAGCCGGTTGTGGATGTTGATTCGCCGCGAGTAGGCGCCCGCAAGATCGCCAACCAGTTTCTCGAAGGGCGGCGGGTTCTGGAATGGATCTTTGGCCAACACCGCGAGCAGTTCTTCGGCTTTCGTTTTAAGTCCGGCGGCCTTCAATTTCTTGGCGTCCTTGAGTGCGGCCTTCGAATAGACGAGCTGCCAAGTCACCAGGGTAGCTCTTTCGCACTCTTGGCCAAGGGCTCAGCCATGGCATCGCGGATCGACTTGCGCATTCCGGGAGTCGACAACAAATGCATCGTCTCCTGAATGGCCTTCCAGTCCTCAGCGGACACCAAGACTGCCGAGCTTCGCTTGCCGGCGATCAGGATCGGCTCGTGCGACTCGGCCGTCTGGTCTATGAGGCGGTAGAGATTGGCACGCGCCTCGCTGGCTGTGAGGATGCTCATGCAGGTTCTCCCAAAGATGCAATGGTACGCTAATTCGTACGTTCTCCAATCACATCACCGCCCCAAGTTGCCAAGGCACGAGCTCGTTCTGCCCGCAGCCGTGCAGCTCTCTTGGTCTTGTGTTCTGACGCGCCGGATTCGCAGCGAAAGTCTCACCACCGAAGCTGCTCCACTTCGAGCCCCATCGCCTCGGCCACCATTTCAAGCGTCGCCTTGCGCGGGTGTTTCACGCATTCGATTCGCGCGTAGGCTGCCTGCGTGATGCCGATGCGCGCGGCCACGTCGACTTGCGTGAGACCGAAGTGCTCGCGCCACGCCGCCATCGGCGACACACCGCGCTCGAAGGCCACGTTGACGACTTCGTTGGGCACGGCACCCTTGGTGAAACCGTCGCCTCTCACATTACCGCCCCCAACTGCCAAGGCACGAACTCGTTCTGCCCGTACCCATGCAGCTCGCTCTTCGTCTTGCGCCCTGACGCGGTATCGAGGATCAAACGGAAGATTCGCTCGCCCGCTTCATCGACGGTTTCCACACCCTCGACGATGCCGCCGCAGTCGATGTCGATGTCTTCCTGCTGCTTGGTCCACAGCGCGGTGTTGGTGGAGAGCTTCAGCGACGGGCTCGGCGCGCAGCCGTAGGCCGAGCCGCGGCCGGTGGTGAAGCAGATCAGGTTGGCGCCGCCGGCCACCTGGCCGGTGGCCGACACCGGGTCGTAGCCGGGGGTGTCCATGTAGACGAAGCCGCGGGCGGTGACGGGCTCGGCGAACTCGACCACGTCGACGAGATTCGTGGTGCCGCTCTTGGCGATGGCGCCGAGGCTCTTTTCCAGGATCGTCGTCAGGCCACCGGCCTTGTTGCCGGCCGAGGGGTTGTTGTCCATCGACATGCCGTTGCGCTTGGTGTACTGCTCCCACCAGGCGATGCGCGCGAGCAGCTTGTCAGCAACTTCACGGCTGACCGCACGGCGCGTCAGCAGGTGTTCGCCGCCGTAGATCTCGGGCGTTTCGCTGAGGATCGCCGCGCCGCCGTGGCGCACCAGGCGATCGACCGCGGCGCCGAGCGCCGGGTTGGCGCTGATGCCCGAGTAGCCGTCGCTGCCGCCGCACTGCAGGCCGACGGTGAGGTGGCTGGCGGGGACCGGCTGGCGTTTGACGCAGTTGGCTTCGGGCAGTAGCTTGTTGATGAGTTCGACCCCGCGCGCGACAGTCTTGGCCGTGCCGCCCGTGTCCTGGATGTTGAAGGTGATGAGGCGCGCGCCTTCCTGCAAACCTTCCTGCGCGATCAGGCCCTGGATCTGGTTCGTTTCGCAGCCCAGGCCGACCACCAGCACGGC
>JANMSS010000078.1:0-8535 GCA_031389585.1 Burkholderiales bacterium
TGGAGAACGGCAGCCGCCCGCTGCGCACGTCTTCCATCACCGGCTGGTACTGCGCGCGCCAGGCGTCGGCAAAGGCCTCGCCGTCGATCGAATGGCCGCGCGCCGCAGGCCCCGCCAGCGCCGCTCGCGCCTCGCGGGCGATGCCGCTGCGCCAATCGACCAGGGTGCCGAAGACATCGAAGACCAGGGCTTGAACATCGTTCATGGTGGAGGGCATCGCGGCGGCTCGCGTCAAAGCTCGAGCATGCCCTTGAAGCCGCCCCGGAACATGCGTTTTCCATCGAAGGGCATCGACTTCGGGTCCATCATCGCGGCCAGCCGCGGGTCGGCCATCACCTTGGCATTGATGCGGTCGCGCTTGCGGCGGTACGCCGCAAGCTTGGCCTTGGGCACGGGGACAACGAAACCATCGACACAGTGGGTCATGCGGCGCTCCGGGTTTGCCCCGCGCAGCCTGCGCGGGATGCACGCCAGAGTGTGCCAAAGGCGGGCACGGCACGCAGCGTGGGCCGGGCGCCGCAGTGCGGCTGGCATCATCACGGCGCACGGTCAAGCGAGGAAAGGCAGCAATGACAGAACGCAAGCTGCGGGTGGGCCACGCGATCACGCCCGACGAATTCGAATCACTCTCAGACTCGCAACTGGCTCGCCTGGTGCCCAAGGCGTATCGCGAGTTCTTCCCCGGCAAGGAGAACTGCGCAGACGGCCACTTCTATCTGCACGACGGCACGGCCTGGTGCTTCTACCGCGGCGACCTGCTCGACGGTTGAGCCGCGTCGATGCCACCGCCGGGCCGCCCCAAGCCTGTCCTGAGCGAGGTCGAAGGGGCGGCTGACGCCCCAAGAGCCACGAAGGGGCCCCTGCGTCCAGGCTGAGCATCCACGCGATGGTCACCGCCCGCGTGTCGGTACAGTCAACCACCTCCGCCCAGGCCCACCGTCATGAACGCAGTCCTCAGCCCTGCCGCAGCTACACCCGTGGACATGCGCGACCCCGCTTTCCGCCATGACCCGCACGCGCTCTTGCGCGGCCTGCGGGAAAGCACCCGCGTCGCGCGCGACGTGCTGGGCATCTGGCTCGTGCTGCAGCACGCCGATGTGAGCGCCGCGCTGCGCAGCAGCCATCTCAGCCGCGAGATCTGGCGCTCACCCGGCTACGCACAGATGCGCCCCTACCTGGCCGACAGCACGCTCGAGCGCACCGCGCACCAGTGGATGCTGTTCAACGACCCACCCAAACACACGCGACTGCGGCGCCTGGTGAGCGGCGCCTTCAAGCCGCCGGTGATCGAGGCGCTGCGCGAGCGCATCACCGCCGTCACCGACGAACTGCTCGATGCGCTGCCGGCCAGCGCGGGCCCCGATGGCAGCTTCGACCTCATGGCCGGCCTCGCGCAGCCGCTGCCGGTGCGCATCATCTGCGACGTGCTGGGCCTGCCGCACGAAGACTTCGCGCAGACCAAGGCCTGGTCCGACGCGCTGGCCTGGATCGTCGAGCCGGTGGTGCGGCGCGAGCAGCGCCTGTCGGCAGCCCAGGCGGCCGAAGAGATGGTGGCCTACCTGCGCGACCACATCGCGCGGCGCCGCCGCCAGCCGGCGTGCGACGACGTGCTGGGCTTGATGATCGCCGCACAGGGCGACGGCGACGGCCACGGCCATGTCGATGCTGCGGCCCCTGGCCAGGAAGCGCGCCTGAGCGACGACGAATTGCTGGGCAACCTGATCCTGATATTTATCGCCGGGCACGAGACCACCACCAACCTGATCGGCAACGGCATGCTCACGCTGCTGCAGCATCCCGACCCACTGGCCAAGCTGCGCGGCAGCCTGGAAAGCCCGGGAAGCGACTCCGCGCTGATGCACACCGCCATCGAAGAGATGCTGCGTTTTGAGGGCTCGGTCACCACCATCCCGCGCCACACGGTGCAGCCCTACACCATCGGTGATGTGGTGATCCCGGCCGGGCAGGTGCTGTACTGCATGCTCGGCGCCGCGCACCGCGACCCGGCAGCCTTTGCCGACCCTGACCGTTTCGACATCACGCGCAGCCCGAACGGGCATCTGGCTTTCGGCGCCGGCATCCACTACTGCCTGGGCGCGCCTCTGGCGCGGCTGGAAGCCGAGGTGGTGTTCACCCGGCTGCTGCAGCGCTACCCGGCACTGGCACTGGCCGACACACCACCGCGCTGGCGCAAGCTGATCAATCTGCGCGGGCTCGAAAGCCTTGTCCTGCGGGCGGCTTGAACGGCATCCAACAACCCCACCTTCGGGAATGCAGCCTCTCAAGGAAATGTTGTCGTCCGTCGCTTTACGCGCACCCCGATTCGTTGACTGCCTGGCCGCGCCGCGGTGCCGGCATTGCCCCAAGCTCAGCATCACGCATCGGCAACTGAGCAGACGCCAACTCGAAACCGCGCCGACCAACCCGGGCGAACATGCACACTGCGTCTTGCGACCCCCCCGGGAGAACGTCACATGAATGAGCGTTGAAATTGGCTTGCGCGCTATGCGATCGTGATGGTCGTTGCCCTGGTGCTCGGCGCAGCCCTGGGGCCGATGGACTTGTTCAAGGAAACACGCTTGCTCGGCAAGGGCCTGACCGCATCGCATCGGGTGCGGGCGCTGGGCTTTGGCGGTGCACTCGCGGTGCTTTGGATTGTTGCCCTCAGGGCCACGCCGCAGCTTCACGAACAGGGACCGCGCTGGCGCTTTCTCCACGCCAGCGTGCTGCCGCTGGCGACATTGATCATCGCCGGAAGCGCGCACGGTGTGCTGCTGCTGGTTCTCAATCCACTGATGGATCGAACCCTGCACCAGATCTACGACTGGTTCTTCATCGCCGGCATCGTGGGCAGCGCGACCTGGCTGCTGGTCGCGCTGTTCCAGGAATCGGCCAACTGACCCCAGCCAGCCGCCGCGCTTGCGGCGGCGCTGCGCGATTGTCGCCATGAACCGATCACTCATCGAATCCCTGGTCGCCGCACTCGGCTCGTTGCGGCCCGCGCGGCTGCTCGGAGCGTGCCGCGCACTGTTCGGCCCCGGCCTCACAGCGGCGCAGCGCGCGCGACTCGCGCTGCGCGGCGCCGGCCTGGTGGCACTGGCTGCGCCACTGCTGCTCCTTGCCTATGCCTTGCTGCTGATCCCCTTCACCCCCGCTGTCGATGCGGTGATGAAGGCGCGCAACGAGCGGCCGAGCGTGTTGTTGGCCGCCGACGGCTCCCTCCTCGCGACCTTCAGGCGCAGCAACCGCGAGTGGATCGCGCTGGAGCGGGTGCCGCCGCATGTGGTCGATGCGCTCATTGCGACCGAGGACCAGCGTTTCTGGCAGCACCCGGGCATCGACTGGCGGCGCAGCCTGGCGGCGGTGGTCTACACCCTGGGCGGCGATCGACAAGGCGGCTCAACGATCACGCAGCAACTCGCGCGCAACGCATTCCCCGAGGAGATCGGGCGCGCAGCGAGCGCCACGCGCAAGCTCAAGGAGATGATCACGGCGATCAAGCTCGAGCGGCGCTACTCGAAGCGGGAGATTCTCGAGACTTACCTGAACACCGTCTCTTTCCACTACAACGCCTTCGGCATCGAGATGGCGGCGCGCACCTACTTCAACAAGCCGGCGCGAGAACTCACGGTACCCGAGGGCGCGACCCTGGTGGGCTTGCTCAAGGGCACCCGCGCCTACAACCCGGTCTCGAACCCTGAGCGGGCACGCGAGCGCCGCAACCTGGTGCTCGCGCAGATGGTCAAGCATGGCAAGCTGGGCCAGCCGGCCTACGACAAGCTGAGCCGCCGCCCGCTGCGCCTGGACTTCGCGCGCCAGGACCTGGCAACGGGCCCGGCGCCGCACTTCGCCGACGTCGTGCGGCGCTGGCTGCTCGGCTGGAGCGAACTGCTCGGCTATGACCTCTATGCCGACGGCCTGGTGGTCCAGTCGAGCATCGACGTGCGCCTGCAGCGACTGGCGAACCAGGTGCTGGAGCGCCGCCTCGATGCCCTGCAGGCGGTGGCCGATGTCGAGTGGGGGCGGCCGAGCGGCAAGCTGCTGTCGACGCGCATGGACGTCTACCAGCAGGCACGCCGCAAGACCGAGCCCTTCGCGCACTTCTGGGCCACGCAGGGCGAGCTCCTCGATACCTTTGTCCGTGAGTCACCCGAGTTCGCACGGCTGCTGGACGCAGGCAGCACGAAGGACGAAGCGCTGACGCAGTTGAGCGCCGACGCCACCTTCATGACCGCCCTGCGCGAGCGCAAGACCCGCCTGGAGGCCGGCTTCGTCGCCATCGACCCCCGCAGCGGCCATGTGCGCGCCTGGGTTGGCAGCCGCGACTTCGCCACCGACAGCTTCGACCACGTGCAGCAGGCACGCCGCCAACCGGGCTCGACCTTCAAGCCCTTCGTCTACGGCGCCGCGCTCGAAGCGGGCATGGACCCACAGCGCGAGTTCCGCAGCGGCCCGGTGAGCATCCGCCTGCCCAACGGCAGCGTCTGGAAGCCGACTGATGCGAGCGACAACAGTGGCGGCCGGTCCAGTCTCGCGGACGGATTGATCTATTCGCGCAACACCATCACGGCGCAGGTGATCGAAGCTGTCGGTGCGCGCAATGTGGTGGCGTTCGCGCAGCGCCTGGGCGTGCGGGAGAGCAAGCTCGATGCGGTGCCCTCGCTCGCGCTCGGCACGAGCCCGGTGACCCTGCTGGAAATGGCGAGCGCCTACGCCAGCATCGCGGCGCTCGGCGAGTACCGCGTGCCAGTGCTGGTGACACGCGTGACCGATGCCCGGGGGCAGCTCGTCGCCCAGTTTGCGCCGAAGACCGAAGCGACGCACGAACGCGTGCTCCAGCCCGACATCGCCGTTCAACTGATCGACATGCTGCGTGCGGCCGTGGATCGCGGCACCGGGCGCGGCATCCGCGAGCTGCACGGCATCCAGGCCGATGTGGCTGGCAAGACCGGCACGACCCAGAACAACGCGGATGGATGGTTCGTGCTGATGCACCCGCAAATCGTGACCGGCGCGTGGGTCGGCTTCAACGATCCGCGCGTGACGCTGCGCAGTGACCATTGGGGCCAGGGAGCGCACAACGCCCTGCACGTGGTCGGCGATTTCATGCAGCGCGCGCTGGGCGATCGGGCCATCGATCCGCAGGCTGAATTCCCCACCCGGGCCGGCACGGACGTCGGCACGGCCATCCAGGCCGCGGCTCGCAGTGTGAGCGAAACGCTCAGGCGCTGGTTCGGCCGGGGTGGTCCGTAGCACGGCTGCCTGTCCAGGCACGGTTCATCAACCCATCGAAGGCTTCATGAAACACCCGCAGCTTCTGGATCGACGCGTTGCCGTTCTGGCTGTGGTGCTGCTGCTCGCGGCGTGCAGCAAACAGAACGAAGAGAACTATTCGAGGCTGAAGGTCGGCATGCCCTACAACGAGGTGCGCGGCATCCTCGGCGAACCGGCGCGCTGTGACGACGCCCTGGGCCTGCGCAACTGCCGCTGGGGCGATGACGCGCGCTGGATCAGGGTCGGCTTCGTCGGCGAGCGCGTGGCCGTGACGGCGGCGAGCAATCTGCGCTAACCCGCCGGCACCCAGACGCCATCGGCGCGGCGGCACGCGACGCCCGTCGTCTTCTGCCAGCCGCTGCTCGTCTGCACCTCGGCGCCGTAGGTGCGACAGGTCTGGCCCTTGCGAGTGACGACCTGGCCGGGGACCACGGCATACTGTGCACCGGTCTCGGCCGGCCATGCGATGCGTTGACCGGTCGGCGCAAACTCCAGCGCTTGGCCGATGCAGGCCTGGTTGTCGCGATCGATCTGGCGCCCGATCTCGCCGCCGATCAGCACACCGATGACCGCGCCGCCGACCGTCGCTGCGGCGCGTCCGCTGCCATTGCCCACCCGATTGCCGACCGCGGCTCCGGTGATGCCACCGAGCACTTGGCCGACGGCGCTACTGTTGCACTGATAGACCCGGCCTTGGACCGGCGCGGGCTTTTGGCCGCGGCGGTACTCCGGCACGCCCTGTTCGACGACCATCCAAGGCGGGTACACCACAACCGGCGCGGGCTGGACCACGACCACATGACCGCGGCGCTCGTCACGCCCTTCGCACTTGCGCTCTTCTTCGTAGCCGCCGTCCTTCTCCCACTTGCGCTTGACCTTGCAGTTGCCGTCCCAGAATTCCTCTTTGTACTCGCGCGAATGTTTGCGGCCGTGCCCTCTTTCATCCTCGTCCCGATCGGCCAGCGCTTGACCCGCGAAGCCGAGTCCGATCAAGAGTGAAACACTTGCACAAGCAGAACGACTCAATGTATTCATGCTGTTGGACCTTGTTTGTTTGCGGCCGGGGGCACATCAATGGTCTGGGACACCCTCAACGCACGCCAGAGCGCCCATGATGACGCCGTAACACCTGGATACCGCGACCGCTCAATGCGCGGGCACCTCGCGGACTGTGGAATGCATCGCGCCCGTCCAAACTTGGCGAAGTGTTCCGCAGCTTGGGGTGAGGCCAGACGCAGCCGGTTCCCTCGGCCCGGGGCGCCGGGCCGCCCCAAGCCTGTCCTGAGCGAGGTCGAAGGGGCGGCTGACGCCCTCTCGGCGGGCAGCCAACGAAGTCAGCGTGAGGGCTGCCTCAGCCCAGACCGGCGGCCGCGTTGACCTGCGCCGGATCGACGCCGAGTTTGCCCGCGGCGTCGAGGATCTCCTGCCAGCTGGTGGCGTCGACCGGCACGCCTTCGGCGCTGCGCTGGGCGCGCGATGCTCGTTCGGCATCACCCCCGACCTGCACCGCATCGAATCCTTCGCGCGCCGGCGAGGCCTTGACCCAGTCGATGAAGGCCAGCGCTTCGGCCTCGAACGCGGCGCGGTCACCGAGCCGGGCCGGATCGACGAGCACGCTGAACATGCCGTTGAGGATGCGCTTTTGCGAGCTGTCGTGGTCGCGCTGGGTCATGCCCGCGGCCAGCGCGCCGCCCAGCAGTTCGCACATCACCGCCAGGCCGTAGCCCTTGTGGGCGCCGGTGGTCAGCAGCGCGCCGAACGGCGGCACCACGGTGAAGCGCGGCTCGCGCGTCGGCCGGCCCTGGTCGTCGATCAGGTGGTCGGGCGGCACCAGCTCGCCCTTGTTCATGGCCACCCGCGTCTTGCCCTGCGCAATGACGCTGGTGGCGAAGTCCAGGATCACCGGCGCGCGGCCGGTGAGGGGTACGCCGACGCAGAACGGGTTGGTGCCGAAGCGCGCATCGCCGCCGCCGAAGGGCGCGACGATGGCGCGCGAGATGACGTTGACGAAGTGCATCGAGACCAGCCCGGCCGCGGCCGCCTGCTCGGCCCAGGCGCCGATGCGCCCGAGGTGGTGCGAGTTGCCCAGGGCGACGATGCAGCTGCCATGCGCTTGTGCGCGCGCAATGCCCAGGGCCATCGCTTCCTGGCCGATCACCTGGCCGAAACCGGCGCCACCGTCCAGCCGCAGCAAGGCGCCACTGTCTAGCGCCACGCTGACATGCGTGTTGGGCTTGAGCCCGCCCTGCAAGTAGGCGTCGGCGTAGCGCGCCAGCATGCCGATGCCGTGCGAGTCGTGACCCATCAGGTTGGCTTCGATCAGGTTCGAGGCTACGGCCTCGACTTCGTCGTCGTTGCTGCCGAAACCACGCACCACCAGACGGATGGCGCGATTCATTCGGTCCAGGGCAATGCGGTGCATTTGGCTCATGAGGGTCTTTCCGGGGCTGTCAATGCGCAGGCTCCGATCCTAGACCCCCAAGACGCCTGCGGCGTCGGCCCCCCGAGGGGGCGTCGCCCGCTTGGGGCGGCCCGGCGCAGGCTAGACTGTCGGCTGCGGCGCCTGCGCCGAGGAGCGAACGACATGATGATGCACCGACGGACATTGATCCTGGCACTTGCCGCGGCCGCCGCCGTCCCCGGCGCGCAAGCACAGACAGCCGCCTGGCCCAACAAACCGATCCGCTACATCGTGCCCTTCGCCGCCGGTGGCACCACCGACATCCTGGCCCGGGTCGTCGGCGAGAAGCTCGGCATCGCCCTGGGCCAGACCATCGTGGTCGAGAACAAGGCCGGCCAGGGTGGCTCGGCCGGCGCGGCCGAACTGGCGCGCGCGGCGCCCGACGGCTACACCATCGGCGGCGGCACGATCAGCTCGCACGCGATCAACGCCACGCTGTACGACAAGCTGCCCTACGACCCGGTGACCAGCTTCGAGCCGATCACGATGTACGTGACGCTGCCCAACGTGCTGGTGGTGCACCCGAGCGTGCCGGCCAACAACGTGCGCGAACTGATCGCCCTGCTCAAGGCCCAGCCCGACAAGCACTCCTTCGGCTCGGCCGGCGTCGGCACCTCGCAGCACATCTCGGGTGAACTGTTCAACACCCTGGCCGGCGTGAAGATGCAGCATGTGCCCTACCGGGGCAGCGGGCCGATGATTCCCGAGTTGCTCGGCGGCACCCTGTTGATCGCCTTCGACAACATCACCACCGTGATCCAGCACATCAAGGCGGGCAAGTTGCGCGCGCTGGCGGTGAC
>JANMSS010000044.1:0-3767 GCA_031389585.1 Burkholderiales bacterium
GAAGTCGGCTACCCGAACTTCGAGGCCACCGCCTGGTTTGGCCTGCTCGCGCCCACCGGCACGCCGCAGCCGATCGTGGACAGGCTGAACAAGGAACTCGTCGCCATCCTCAAGTCGGCCGACATCAGCGAGCGGCTGGCCAGCCTGGGTGCGACCGTGGTGGCCAACCCGCCGGACGAGTTCGGCCGCTTCTTGAGCGCGGAAATCAACAAGTGGGCGCCCGTCGTCAAACGCGCGCAGATCGAACTGGAATGAACGCCATGGACAACAACACCTCCTACATCACCGAGCCAGCCCGCCAGGTGCCGGTGCTCATGGAAACCGACGTGATCGTCGTCGGCGGCGGAACCACCGGCCCGTTCGCGGCAATCTCCGCGGCGCGCGCGGGCAAGCGCGTCGTGATGATCGAGCGCTTCGGCTCGCTCGGCGGCAACCTGACGCTCGGTCTGAACACCAAGCCTTCCGGCGCGCTGGTGGGTGGCCTGCCGCTGGAGGTCTGGAACCTGGCGCGTTCGGTGGGGGGCGCCGGCGACGACTACATGGCCGTCGTCAAGACAGGGGGCGTCAAGATCGCGTCGCCCTGTGACGCCGAGACCATGAAGATGCTGCTGACGCGCCTGTGCGTCGATGCCGGTGTGCAGATCCTGTTCGAGACCGTGGTCTCGACCCCGGTGCTCGAAGGGCAAACCGTCACCGGCGTCATCATCGAAAGCAAGAGCGGGCGCCAGTTCATCGCCGGCAAAGTGGTGATCGATTGCTCGGCTGACGCCGACATCGCGACGCGTGCCGGTGCGCCGTTCGTGATGGGCTCCGGCGGCAGCGAGAAGACCATGCAACCGGTGTCGATGTACTTCACGATGGACCGCGTCGACCTCGTTCAACTGGCCGCCTGGGCCCGCACCACCGACGACGTGCCGGCGCGCGCCATTCCGGACACCGTCGAGGGCCTGGCCTACGGCCTCTGGCTGACCGGCTTCAACCGCTCGCTGCGCAAGTTCCAGGCCGACACCGGCGTCAAGCTGCAGCGTGAGAACATCACGCTGAAAACAGCCAACGGCCGGATGTATGTCAACGCCACCCGCGTGATGGATGTCGACGTGTTCGACCCCGTCCAGTTCACGGCTGCGGTGGTCGAGTGCTACCGGCAGATCGAAGGCGTGGCGCGCTACCTGCGCGAGTGCATCCCTGGCTTCGAGCAGGCGCGCATCGAAGCCATTGCACCGGTCCTCGGCGTGCGCGAAACGCGCCACATCATCGGCGAATACACGCTGACTGGCGAAGACTCGATCAAGGGGCCGGCGTTCGACGACAGCATCGCCGCCGACGCGTCGGCGCTGGACATCCACGACCCCAAGGGCGCTGACGTCGACTTCCAGGGCCTGCGTCCCTACGAGATTCCCTACCGCTGCCTGCTGCCGCTGAAGGTCGAGCAACTGCTGGTGGCCGGCCGCTGCATCTCGGCCGACCACGCGGCGCATGCACGCTCGCGCAACATGCCCGCCTGCATGGCCACCGGCCAGGCGGCGGGCATTGCCGCCGCCGTGGCCATCGACGATGGGGTCAATGTGCGCCAGGTATCGGTGGCCAAGGTGCAGCAGAAGCTGCGCGCCCTGGGCATGCCACTGCACAGCGGCGAGGTCAAAGGCACGCTGTGAGCGACGCTGCGCGCGCGCAAGGCCCGGCCACCACAATCCAGTACTGGTTCAGTGTCGCCAGTCCCTGGAGCTGGCTCGGCAGCGCGCGCTTCATCGATCTGGCGCAACGCAGCGGCGCCAGCGTCGAGGTGCTGCCGATCGAGCTGGCCCAGGTGTTCGCGGCCTCGGGTGGCCGCCCGTTCGCCGAGCGCCCACCGCAGCGCCAAAGCTATCGCCAGCTCGAGCTATCGCGGTGGTCGCGGCGCCGGGGCGTGCCGCTGACCCTCGAGCCGCGCTTTTACCCGGTCGACCGGATGCCCGCGAGCTGCTTGCTGATTGCAGCGCGAAACATCGAAGCCGACGCACTGGCGCTGTCCCACGCGGTACTTCGGTCCATCTGGCACGAGGACCGTGACATCGCCGACTGGCACACGCTGGCTGCGCTGGCGAGGGACGCCGGCCTAGATGGCAACGAGCTGGTGGCGGCGGCACGCGAGCCCGCCGTGGCGGCGCAATGCCGCCGAGACACCGAACGCGCAATTTCGGCCGAGGTCTTCGGTGCTCCAACCTATGTAATCGACGGCGAGCGCTTCTGGGGTCAGGACCGACTCGACTTTCTCGCCGAGCGCCTTGCTTAAAGTGGTGGTCCTGTTGTCGATCGGCGTCGGCATTGTTGTCGTTGTCGAGTAACCACCGGCCGCGTGGCCCAGTGGCCCAGTGGCCGAGACGCTGGGCCTATTCATCAGTCATGCCGGTCCTTCAAAATCTGGGCGTCAGAACGAAGTAATTTTTTGGATCAGTCACAGCCTTAACGCACGCGCGCCGCACTCACTAGCGACGCCGTTGGGCGGCAAGCTGATGAAGTGCTAGGTTTACCTTGCATAACTCAAGAGTTTGCGAATTCTGGTGATCGCGTTTTCGCGTGGCCTTTCTGTCGACGCAAGTCCCACTCGATGCTGTACTCAAGAAAGTAGAGGGAATCATGGCCCATGTCGTCGGGGTCTGTTTGTTGTACCGTTCCGTCCGCGTTCTCGCCGTAGCGATACAGATTCCAAGCGCTACGGAAGCTACTGAGCTTGTTGGCTGGAACGAACGGCTCAAAGGCAATGATTGCCTGAGCGTGCCGCTCGTCGTGCGAAGTGCGTAGGAATTCCTTGTAGTTGATTTTGTTGGTGGTATCGGTCTGAGCGGCGCACAACTCTGGCGCGAAGGCCTCTCGAAATCTCGCAGCCGCGGCCGCCTTTCGGTTTCGAGTTTCGCGGGCACCGTTCCATTTGTGAACAACCCAGGCTACAAGCAAAGCGCCTACGACAGTGGTCCCGGCGGCGGCGCTCGAGTCCCAATCAGCCCCTTGCCTCTGCTGTGGGCTACTGGCCTGCGTAGATGCGGGAAAGGCGTTAGGGGGAGCCATGTGAACCACAGCATTTGACACGAGTAGCCACCAACGGGACGCTCATCAGATGCGCCGCCGCAATCGGCGTGACTTCGACCTCAAGCACTTGGCTCAGGAGGTGCGACGCAACCGAACCAGCAGCTCATTGGCGGAAATCGTCTCACCCCGGTCTGTCTCGGCAATCGACTCGACCAATTCTTCTTCCAACTCGGGCGGAACGACAAAGGTTACCTGGGATGAGTGCGCGATGTCGGCAGCGCTGAGCAGCAAGCTCGACGCAGTGCTGGTGGCACTGGCGGATCAACCGCTGATCAACGAACAGGACATCACGGCGCTGATCAGCGCCTACAAGAAGCGCCCGCAGGGCGCCTCGGTGGTGGTGCCACGGGTGGGCCGCGAGCCCGGCAACCCGGTGATCTTTTCTGCCTCCATGCGCGATCAGATTCTGTCCGGCGGCGCCAATGGGGGTTGCCGCCATTGGCGCGCGGCGCACCCTGCCGAGGTGGCGTCGTTCGACACCGACAATCGGCGTTTTCGCCTGGACATCGATACGCTGGAAGATGTCGAGCGCTTTGAGCGCGACACCGGCCATGCACTGTGCTGGCCCGCCGCGCGCACTGCCGTCGTTTGAAAAGGGGTTGGCCTGATGAACAGCATCGACGTCGAAGTCCTGCGCAGCGCGATCGACTGGCTCGACCGCGGCCACCGCGTGACGCTGGGAACGGTGGTACGCACCTGGG
>JANMSS010000091.1:0-5181 GCA_031389585.1 Burkholderiales bacterium
ACGTACACCGACTTCGACCGCCAGTTTGTTCGCACGCGTGCGGCGCAATTTCGCGACCAGCTCGAGCGCCACCTGAGTGGCGTACTCGGCGAGGACGAGTTCAAGCCACTGCGCCTGCAAAACGGCTGGTATGTGCAGCGCCACGCGCCGATGCTGCGCGTGGCCGTGCCCTATGGCGAACTGAGCAGCGCGCAGTTGCGCCAGCTGGCGCTGATCGCACGCCAGTTCGACCGCGGCTATGGTCACTTCACGACGCGGCAGAATTTGCAATACAACTGGATTGGCTTGACCCAGGCGGCTGACGTGATGGACCGGCTGGCCGAGGTCGACATGCACGGCATCCAGACCAGCGGCAACTGCATCCGCAACATCACCAGCGACGCGCTGGCGGGCATCGCACCCGACGAGATCGTCGACCCGCGGCCTTACTGCGAAATCCTGCGCCAGTGGAGCACGCTGCACCCGGAGTTCGCATTCCTGCCACGCAAGTTCAAGATTGCGGTGAGCGGTGCTCGTGAAGACCGCGCCGCAACGCTGTGGCACGACATCGGGCTGCGCCTCACCAAGGACAGTGCGGGCGCCGTCGGTTTCAAGGTCTTCGTCGGCGGCGGCATGGGCCGCACGCCGGTGATCGCCGCGCTGATCAATGCCTTCGTGCCGTGGCAGCAGATCCTTGTCTACATCGAGGCCATCGTGCGCGTCTACAACCGCTATGGCCGGCGCGACAACGCCTACAAGGCGCGCATCAAGATCCTGGTCAAGGCCGAGGGGCAGAAGTTCTTCGACGCAGTCAACACCGAGTTCGCAGCGATCCTGGCGCGCGACATCGACGCCGGCGCGCAACTGATCACGCAGGCCGAACTCGACCGCGTGTCGGCGTCGTTCACGGTGCCGCAGGGCATCAAGCCGGTGTTGGACGATGGCTCGGTCAACGAAGCCAACGACGCGCCGCTGGCCTACACACGCTGGCGCGAGCGCAACGTGCAGATGCACCGCATCGCCGGCTACCGCGCGGTGACGCTGTCGCTCAAGCGCGCGGGCCAGGCGCCGGGTGACGCCACCGACACGCAAATGGAACAAGCGGCCGAGATTGCCGAACGCTTCAGCCACGGCGAGTTGCGCGTCACCCATGAGCAAAATCTGCTGCTGCCGTGGGTGCGCGAGAGTGAGCTGTTCGGGTTGTGGCAAGCGGCCAGGGCGGCGGGCTTTGCCACGCCCAACATCGGCCTCGTGACCGACATGATTGCCTGCCCAGGCGGCGACTTCTGCGGCCTGGCCAACGCGCGCTCGATTCCTCTGGCCGCGCAGATCACCGAACGCTTCGCCGACCTCGACGAGCAGTACGACATCGGTGACATCGACCTGCACATCAGCGGCTGCATCAACTCCTGCGGCCACCATCACAGCGGGCACATCGGCGTGCTCGGCGTCGACAAGGACGGTGCCGAGTGGTACCAACTGACGCTCGGCGGCTCGGACGGCAGCACGGCCAGCGGCGCGTCAGTGGCGGGCAAGGTGATCGGTCCGTCGTTTGCCGCCGACGAGATCGCCGACGCCATCGAAGCCGTGATTGCCACCTACCGCCGCGAGCGCGCGGCCGGCGAGCGCTTCATCGACAGCGTGCGCCGCCTGGGCGTGGCGCCGTTCCGCGCCGCAACCGACGAAGTGCGCCTGGCCACTGCGGTCCACGCGTGAACCCGACTCAGGAATAGCACCCATGAAATTCATCGACCCCCAGCACGATCCTTGGCAAACCGCCGTCGGCGAAGACAGGGCGTTGCCCAGCACTGACACCGGCCACTTGCTGACGCTCGAGCAGTGGCACGCGGTGCGCGAGCAATGGCCGCAGGATGCCCGCGCCGGCGTGCTCGTGCCCAACGACGCCGACATCGAATCGCTCGAGCCTGACCTGCCGCGGCTGACACTGGTTGCGCTGCAGTTCCCGAAATGGGTCGATGGCCGTGCCTACAGCCAGGCCCGACTGTTGCGTAGCCGCCTGCGCTACACCGGCGAAGTGCGCGCCACCGGCGAGGTGCTGGTCGACATGTTGCCGCTGCTGCACCGCACCGGTTTCGACGCCGTGCAACTGCGTGCCGACCAGAGCCTCGAATCGAGCCAGCGCGCATTGCGCTTCTTCGCTTCGCATTACCAGGGCGACGTGCACGACACGCAGCCGCTGTTCGCGCGGAGGTCGGCATGAGCACGGGCATCAGCGCGGTCAAGCTGCACGCAAGGCCGAGCGACAACTTCGACGCCAAGCTCGCCCACGCATCGAGGCTGCTGAGGGCGTCCGCCGCCGAGCATGGCGCTCGCATCGTGCAAGCCACCAGCCTGGGCGCCGAGGACATGGTCATCACCGACCTGATCGCACGCTTGGACTTGCCCATCGCCATCGGTACGCTCGACACCGGTGTCTTGCACACCGAAACGCTGGCGATGCTGTCTCGCATCGAAGCCCGCTATGGCCTGCAGGTCCGCGTCATGCAGCCACGGCGCGAAGCGGTGATCCAGTTCGTGGCCCGCAATGGCGATCGGGCGATGTACCAGAGCCTCGAATTGCGCAAGGCCTGCTGCGCCGTGCGCAAGCTCGAACCCCTGTCGCGCCTGCTGGCCGGCAAGACTGCCTGGATCACCGGCCTGCGCCGCGAGCAATCGGGCCACCGCGCCAGCGTGCCTTTCTCCGAGCGCGAAACCAGCGGCCGAATCAAGCTGAACCCGCTGGCCGACTGGAGCTGGGGTGACGTCTGGCATTACATCGCCATCAACGACGTGCCCTACAACGCATTGCACGACCAGTTCTATCCGAGCATCGGCTGCGCGCCCTGCACCCGGGCCATTGCGCTGGGCGAAGACTCGCGTGCCGGCCGCTGGTGGTGGGAGGACGAGGCCGCCAAGGAATGCGGCTTGCACGTGAAAACGCCAGAAGGGGCCACCGCATGAACGCGCCGATTTCGATCGACAAGCTGTTGCCCGAGCTCGACCACGGCCACCTCGATCATCTGGAAGAGGAAGCCATCTTCATCCTGCGCGAAGTCGCGGCCTCGTTCGAGCGGCCGGCGCTGTTGTTCTCCGGCGGCAAGGATTCCTGCATCGTGCTGCGCCTGGCCGAAAAGGCGTTCAAACAGCGAGTGGCCGGCAACGAGTTCCGCGGCCGCCTGCCCTTCCCGCTGCTGCATGTGGACACCGGCCACAATTTCCCCGAAGTGATCGAGTTCCGCGACCGCCGCGTGGCCGAAATGGGTGAGCGCCTGGTCGTCGGCCATGTCGATGACTCGATCGCCCGCGGCACGGTGCGCCTGGCGCACCCGCTGGAGCCTCGCAACGCGCACCAGACCGTGGCCCTGCTCGAAGCCATCGCGGCCCACGGCTTCGACGCGCTGATCGGCGGCGCGCGGCGCGACGAAGAAAAGGCCCGTGCGAAGGAACGCATCTTCAGCCACCGCGACAGCTTCGGCCAGTGGCAACCCAAGGAGCAGCGGCCCGAGTTGTGGACGCTGTTCAATACGCGGCACCGCCCGGGCGAGCATTTCCGCAGCTTCCCGATCAGCAACTGGACCGAACTCGATGTGTGGCTCTACACCGCCCGCGAGAACATTCCGCTGCCGGGGCTGTACTACAGCCACCCGCGAGAAGTGATCCGGCGCAAGGGCCTGCTGGTGCCGGTGACGCCCGTCACGCCGGCAGGGGTTGGCGAAATTATCGAGACCGCGCAGGTTCGCTTTCGCACCGTGGGTGACATGAGCTGCACCTGCCCGGTCGAAAGCGATGCGACCGACGCCACCGCGATCGTTGCCGAAACGCTGACCGTCACGGTCAGCGAGCGAGGCGCCACGCGCATGGACGACCGCAGCAGCGACGCTTCGATGGAGCGGCGCAAGAAGGAAGGGTATTTCTGATGAGCGCCGTTCCGAGCGCCCCAAGGCCGGCCGAAGCCGGTCGTCCCCCGCGGGGATCAAGGAAAGTGGCAGAGCCACATTTCCTTGAGAAACCCCTGGTCCGCATACCCGCCGTGCGTGCGCTGCGCTTTCTCACCGCGGGCAGTGTCGACGACGGCAAGAGCACGCTGATCGGCCGGCTGCTGTTCGACAGCCGCGCGATCCTGGCCGACCAGCTGGATGCGCTCGAGCGGCGCGCGGCCGGCAATCCGATCGACCTGTCCTTGCTCACCGACGGCCTGGAAGCCGAGCGCGAACAGGGCATCACCATCGACGTGGCGTTTCGCTACTTCGCCACCCCCACGCGCAAGTTCATCATCGCCGACGCCCCCGGCCACGAGCAGTACACCCGCAACATGGTGACCGCAGCGGCGGGCAGCGACGCCGCGGTGGTGCTGGTCGACGTGACCAAGATCGACTGGCAATCGCGCCCGGTCGCGCTGCTGCCGCAGACGCGCCGCCACGCGCTGCTGGCGCACCTGCTGCGGGTCCCGAACATCGTGTTTGCGGTCAACAAGCTCGACGCGGTCGATGCACCGGGCGCAGCCTTTGCGGCAGTCAGCGACGCACTGCGGGGCTTCGCGGCCGAGGCCGGCCTGCACGCCGGCGCCATCGTGCCGGTGTCTGCGCTGCGCGGCGACAATGTCATCCAGCCGGTGGCGGGCGAATGGCGGGCCTGGTACGACGGTCCGTCGCTGCTGCAAGTGCTGGAAGCCCTGCCCGCAGCCGAGGAAAACCACGACGAGCCGCTCGCTCTGCCGCTGCAGTACATCGCCAAACAGGGTGAGGGCACCGGCCACCAGCCGCGCACGCTGTGGGGCCGCATCGCCCAGGGCCGCGTGCAACCGGGTGACCCGGTGCAGGTGTTCCCCAGCGGCGAGCGTGCGCAGGTCGTCGCGCTGCGCCGCGCCGGTGAAGACGTCGCCAGCGCCGAAGCGGGCCAGTCGGCCGGCGTGGTGCTGGATCGCCAGCTCGATGTGTCGCGCGGCGACTGGATCGCTGCGCCGGGCACACTTGCCGCGACGCAACGCTTCGCAGCCACATTGGCCTGGCTCGACGTCGAACCGGCGCAGGTCGGCCGCAAGTACTGGCTGCGCCATGGCAACCGCTGGGTGCAGGGGCGCATCACGGCGATCGAGCATGTGCTGGACATCCACACGCTGGCACCGACCGACGCACACCAGTTGGCGGTCAACGAGATCGGCCGCGTGGTGGTCGAACTGCAGCAGCCGCTGCCACTGCAGCC
>JANMSS010000092.1:0-7000 GCA_031389585.1 Burkholderiales bacterium
CGCCAGCGTAATCGGCGTGGTGCTCGGTTCGGCGGCCTACGCGTTGAGCGCACGCACCTTCCGCTGGGAAGGCTTTGCGTCGCTGACCGACTTGCGCAATCAGCTGGTCGGCGCGACCCTGATGGGCTTCGGGGGCGTGACGGCGCTGGGCTGCACGGTCGGCCAGGGGATCACTGGCCTGTCAACGCTGGCGATCGGCTCGTTCATCGCCGTGGCCGGCATCTGCGCAGGATCGATCGCGACGCTGAAGGTCATGCTCTGGCGCGAAGAACGAAGCGCCTGAGGAACAACGAAACACGGGCCATTGCGGCCCGTGTCGGTTTGCTCGCTGGCGGAGTCGGAGGGATTCGAACCCTCGATGCGCTTTTGGCACATACTCCCTTAGCAGGGGAGCACCTTCGGCCACTCGGTCACGACTCCAGTCGGGCGGATTCTAGCAGCGGGCCCTCGCTGCGGGACTGATCTTCAGGCTGCGGCCGGCGACCCGTCCAGGTCGAACGCGCGGTGCAATGCGCGCACCGCGAGTTCCATGTACTTCTCGTCGATCACGACGCTGGTCTTGATCTCGCTGGTCGAGATCATCTGGATGTTGATGCCCTCCTCGCTCAGCGTGCCGAACATCTTGGCCGCCACACCGACATGGCTCTTCATGCCGATACCGACGATCGACACCTTGCAGATGCGCGGGTCGCCGGTGACTTCGGCTGCGCCGGTGGCTGGTGCGACGTCGGACTTGAGCAGGTCGATCGTGCGCTGGTAGTCATTGCGGTGCACGGTGAACGAGAAGTCGGTCTTGCCCTCGTGCGAAACGTTCTGGATGATCACGTCGACATCGATATTGGCCGCAGCCACGGCGCCCAGGATTCGGTAGGCCACACCGGGCTTGTCTGGCACGCCCAGCACAGTGACCTTGGCTTCGTCGCGGTTGAAGGCGATGCCCGAGACAACAGCTTGTTCCATGTTGGCTTCTTCCTCGAAAGTGATCAGGGTCCCTGACGCGGCTTCTTCCTCGATCGGAATGTCCCAATCGGTAAAGCTTGAGAGCACCCGCAGCGGCACGCGGTACTTGCCCGCGAACTCGACCGAGCGCGTCTGCAGCACCTTGGAGCCCAGGCTGGCCATCTCGAGCATTTCCTCGAAGCTGATGGTGGCCAGACGCCGCGCCTCGGGCACGACGCGAGGGTCGGTGGTGTAGACGCCGTCGACGTCGGTGTAGATCAGGCATTCGGCGGCCTTCATTGCCGCCGCAATCGCCACGGCCGAGGTGTCGCTGCCGCCGCGGCCCAGCGTGGTCACGTCGCCGTGGCCATCGATGCCCTGGAAACCGGTGATGATGACCACCCGTCCGGCGGCCAGGTCGGCCCGGACCTTGGTGTCGTCGATGCTCTCGATGCGTGCCTTGGTGTACGCCGAATCGGTGACGATCGGCACCTGCCAGCCGGCGTAGCTCACCGCGTCCAGGCCCTCGGCCATCAGCGCCATCGCCAGCAGACCCACCGATACTTGCTCCCCCGTGGCGGCAATCGTGTCGAGCTCGCGCATCGCGGCCGGAGTCATCTGCGCCGGCGACAGTTCCTTGGCCAGGCCGAGCAGGCGATTGGTTTCGCCGCTCATGGCCGAGGGCACGACGACGATCTGGTGGCCCGCGCGCACCCATTTGGCGACGCGCTTGGCGACGTTGCGGATGCGCTCGGTCGACCCCATTGAGGTGCCGCCGTACTTGTGAACGATCAGGGCCATGGACGGTGCAGAAAGTGGGTCGTCGACAAAGCCGGCAATTCTATCGGCGCATGCCGCGCCGACGGCCCGGCGCTCAAGCGGGGCGCTGCCACGAGAGTGTGAACTGCGGCTGACCCGGCGCCGCCAGTGCCCGCGCATCGATGCCCAGACCCGGTACGAACAGCAGGCGGCCGTCGGTACTGAACAGCAACGGCGCGGCGCGCTGCCAAGCCGCCACGCCCGCGGCCTGGAACTGCTTCTTGAGGCTGCGCGGCGGTGTTCCCGCGGCGCGCTGAAAGCGTTCGCCGCCGCTGCGCTCACGCCACAGCGCGCCGCGCAGGCAGTCCAGTGAGACACCGCCGGTCTGGGCAGCGACAACGCGCAATGCGCCCGCCTGCCCGGCCACGACGTGCAATCCGGCACCGCTGATCGCGGCCAGCTGAGGCAGCAACGTCGCGGGCGGCGGCGTGCCCTCTGCTGGCCCGACCTCAAGCCGCCCGCGGTATCGACGCAGCGTTGCGCCCGCACAGGGCCATTGAGCGGATCCTGTGCCCGGCAGCTCTTGCATCAAGCGCTCGAGCAGGCTTTGCGGTGCACCGCGACCGAGCGCCTGCTGCAGCCAGGCGCGCAGCGCGTTGCGCCGCCGCGCCTGACTGAGCGCGCGCCACGGCACCAGGCGCAGTGCCTTGGCGTCGCAGAGGTTGGAGAGGTCAGCCTGCGCCACTTCGGACAGCAGCGCCTGCGCCTCTGCATTGCGCGCCGCGGAGTCCGCCAGCAGCGACTCGGCGCCGGGAAAGGCCAGCCGCAATGTCGGCATCAGCTGGGCGCGAATGCGGCTGCGCGCGAACCGCGGATCCTCATTGCTGGGGTCCGCAACGAAGCGCAGCCGATGCCGGCGTGCATAGGCCTCGATGGCCTCTAGAGGCAGGGCCAGCCAGGGTCGCGCCCAGACAATTGCGTCACGTTCGATAACCGCAGGCATTGCTGCCAGTCCAGCCGGGCCGGCGCCGCGAAGGGCCTGCAGCAGAAACGTCTCGGCTTGGTCTTGCCGGTGGTGGGCCAACAGCACGATGCCCGCGCCGGCTGCGCGCGCCATGGCCGCCAGGGCCAGGTAGCGACCACGCCTTGCCCAGGCTTCCACGCTGTCGCCCTTGGCCGGGCGGCCAGACAGGCGCTGCGTGTCAAAGCCCACTGACCAGCGTCGGCAGGCGCGTTCAACCAGATCGGACCACGCATCGGCGTCTGCCTGCAGGCCGTGATGCACATGCAGCGCGATCACATTGATGCCGAGCGGTTCGGCAGCGCGCGTCGTGCAGTGCAGCAAGGACATCGAATCGCGGCCGCCGCTGACGGCCACCGCGACGAGTCGCTTGGCTCCCAAGGCACTTCGTACCGCCCCCCTGGCCCCGTCAGGGGCCCCTTCGTGGCCCATGGGGATCTCGCGCCTCGGGAGCGGCCCGGCGGCGCGCTTCACCGTTCCTTCGTATCGCCGAAGCGACCGTAGGATTGCAGGCGCTGGTAGCGGCGGTCTAGAAGTTCCGTGGGCTTCAAATCCACCACCTGGCGCAGCGCGTCGCCAAGTGCGCGTTTGAGCGAAGCGCACATCGCCTTGGGATCGCGGTGCGCGCCGCCGATCGGTTCGCTGACGATCTTGTCGACGAGACCCAACGCCTTCAGGCGGTGCGCGGTGATGCCCAGCGCGTCGGCCGCGTCGGAGGCCCGCTCGGCCGACTTCCACAGGATCGATGCACAGCCCTCGGGCGAGATCACCGAGTACACCGAGTACTGCAGCATCAGCAACTGGTCGCCGACCGAGAGCGCCAGCGCGCCGCCCGAGCCGCCCTCACCGATGATGGTGACGATGATCGGCACCTCCAACTGGGCCATCTCGAAGATGTTGTGACCGATGGCCTCGCTCTGGCCGCGTTCCTCCGCACCAATGCCGGGGTAGGCACCGGGCGTGTCGACGAAAGTGAATAGCGGCAGCTTGAATTTTTCGGCGAGGCGCATCAGCCGCAGGGCCTTGCGGTAGCCCTCCGGCCGGCTCATGCCGAAGTTGCGCAGCCCGCGCTCCTTGGTGTCACGGCCCTTCTGTTGCCCCAGCACCATGCAGGCCTGACCGTTGAAGCGGGCCAGTCCGCCGACGATCGACTGGTCATCGGCAAAAGAGCGGTCACCATGCAGTTCAGTGAACTCGGTGAACAGCTCCTTGATGTAGTCCAGCGTGTAGGGCCGCTGCGGGTGACGCGCGATCTGCGTGACCTGCCAGGGTGTCAGGCTCGAATAGATGTCCTTGGTCAGCTGCTGGCTCTTCTTGTCCAGCCGTTCGATCTCGTCGGAGATATCAACCGCCGATTCGTTCTGCACATAACGCAGCTCTTCGATCTTGGCGTCGAGCTCGGCGATCGGTTGCTCGAATTCGAGGAAGTGGCGTTTGCTCATGCGCGTGTGCTCCTCAATATTCAACCGGCAGCGGGTCCAGGCTGCGCCAGAGATACCAGGTGGCAACCGACTTGAAGGGCGCCCAGGCTTCGCCGACTTCCCGCGCCTCGGCACGGCTTACGGGCTCGCCGCTGAAGTAGTTCATGCTGATGCCCTTGATCAGCCCCAGGTCGTCGAGCGGCATCACATTCGGGCGCATCAGATGAAAGATCAGGAACATCTCGGCGGTCCAGCGGCCAATGCCGCGGATGGCGACCAGCTCGTCGATGATGGCCTCGTCTTCCATCTGCTGCCATTGCCGCACATGCACCAGCCCGCTCTCGAAGTGGGCGGCCAGGTCGCGCAGGTACTCGCACTTGCGCGCCGACAGTCCAGCGCTGCGCATGGTGGGCAGGCCCAGGGCCAGCACGGCGGGCGGCTGCAGGCGGATGGCCGGCGTCGCCAGCAGCGCGGTGAAGCGGTCCCACACCGATTGCGCCGCCTTGACCGAAATCTGTTGGCCGACGATGGACCGCGCCAACGTCGTGAAGGCGTCGCCGCGACTGTGCAGTCGCGCCTCGCCGAACTTTGGGATCAGTTTCTTCATCACCCGATCGCGCCGTGACAGATGCGTGCACGCATCATCCCAATAGGCAGGGGTGACGATCGCGGCAGGCGCCATGCTCAGGCCTTGACCCAGGTGGTGCCCACGGGCGAGTCTTTCAACAGCACACCTTGATCGGCAAGCTGCTGACGGATGCGATCGGCCTCGGCGAAATCGCGCGCCTGCTTGGCCATAGCGCGGGCGGCGATCAAAGTTTCGATCGCGACCCCGTCCACCGCCGTGCCGCCCTGCAGATAGGCTCGAGGCTCCTGCTGCAGGATGCCCAACGTGGCGCCGAGCGAACGCAGGAGCGTAGCCGTCTGTGGCGATCGACTGCGATTCAACTCACTGGCCACCTCGAACAGCGCGGCCAACGCCAGCGGCGTGTTGAAGTCCTCGTTCATTGCATCACGAAAGGCCGCGGCCTGCGGTTGCGACCAATCCAGCTCGCCGGTGCCGGGCTGGACGCCGTCGAGCGCGGTGTAGAGCCGGCGCAGCGCCGTGCGCGCGTCGTCCAGATGAACATCGCTGAAATTGAATGGGCTGCGGTAATGCGTGCGCAGCATGAAAAAGCGCAATGTCTCGCCGTCGTAGCGCTTCAGCACCTCGCGGATGGTGAAGAAGTTGCCCAGCGACTTGGACATCTTCTCGTTATCGACGTTGAGAAAACCGTTGTGCAGCCAGTAGCGCACGAACGGACCGCCGCTGGCGCTTTCGCTCTGGGCGATTTCATTCTCGTGGTGCGGGAAGGTGAGGTCCATGCCGCCGCCATGGATGTCGAAGGGCTCACCGAGCGTGGCGCAGGCCATTGCCGAGCACTCGATGTGCCACCCCGGGCGGCCAGGGCCATAGTCGCTGGCGTACTTGGCGTCCTCGGGCTCGTTGGCCTTGGCCGCCTTCCACAGGACGAAGTCGAGCGGGTCGTGCTTGCCATCGAGCACGGCCACCCGCTCGCCGGCACGCAACTCGTCCAGGCTCTTGCCCGAGAGCTTGCCGTAGCCCGGAAACTTGCGCACCGCAAAGTTCACATCGCCGCTCGCCGAACGGTAGGCCAGGCCCTTGTTCTCGAGCTGGCTGATCAAGCCGAGCATCTGCGGCACGTAATCGGTGGCTCGCGGTTCGTGCGTGGGGGCGACCACACCGACGGCGCCCAGATCGGCGCGCATGGCCACAATCATCTCGTCGGTGAGTTCGCGGATCGTGATCTTGCGTTCCAGCGCGCGCTTGATGATCTTGTCTTCGATGTCGGTGATGTTGCGTACATAGGTCACTTCATAGCCCAGCGCGCACAGCCAACGGTAGATGACGTCAAAGGCCATCATCATCCGCAGATGGCCCATGTGGCACAGGTCGTAGATGGTCATGCCGCACACATACATGCCGACCTTGCCAGGACGCAGCGGACGGAACTCCTCGAGCGATCGGCAAGGAAGGGCAGGTGCATCAGGGCCTGCTGCCACAGGGGGTCGGAAATCGCGCGGCGTTGCAGCGCGCGTTGTTCGCCGCGGCGGCGCCAGCGTTGCCAGAATCGCGCGATCACGGCGCCAGGTCAACGCGGCTGAAGCCATCACGCGTCAGGCGCAGCAGCTGCGCACGCGCGGGTTCATTGTCGCAGTCCCAATCGCTCAGCACATGGCGCACCATGCCGGGCGCCAGCGCCTGTCCGCCAGGACGGTGCGTGTGGCCGTGTACCAGGTCGGCGCTGCCCGTCGCGCGCATCCAGTCGAGCGCGGCCCCGCTGTCGACGTCGGCCCAATCGGCCATCGTCGTCTGGCGCTTGTTGGCCTCGCTGGCGTCGCGCATCTGCCGCGCCAGGCGCTCGCGCGTGGCCAGCGGCTGGCGCAGGAATTCCGCTTGCCACGCGTCACTGCGCACTTGACGGCGAAAGGCCTGGTAGGCCGTGTCGGCAAGACAGAGCGAGTCGCCGTGGGTGAGCAGAACGCGCCGCCCCCAGGCCTGCAACAGCGTCGGGTCCGGCAGCGCCGCAATCCCGCAAGATTGCAGCATGTGCGGGCCGACAAGGAAGTCCCGATTGCCGGGCATGAAGCCCATGGGCCGCCTGCGCGCCGCCTCGGTCAGGATCTCACGGGCCTGGTGCTCGAAGCGTGGGGCCTGGCAGGCGTCGTCACCGATCCAGACCTCGAACAAATCACCGAGGATGTAGATCGCGTCGGCCTGACTGCCCTGAAGGTAGGCAGCCCAGGCATCGACGGTGCGCGGCTGCTGCGGGCTCAGGTGCAGGTCGGAGATGAACTC
>JANMSS010000094.1:0-25839 GCA_031389585.1 Burkholderiales bacterium
TGCGGATGTCGAACTGCGGCTTCTCGTAGTCCTTGGCCAGCCGGTGCATCAAGTCCAGGCCGGCCGACACGCGCTGCGCCATGGGCGTGTGCGTGAACGGCGACAGCGGGTGGTTGTAGAGCTTGGAGGACGCGCTGGCGAACTCCGAGAACGGCGCCATTAGCGCGCGCTGGGTTTCATATAGCTGATACAGCATCTGTCGGCTCCATTCGCGTTATTGTCGCATTATTGGTGCAGCGCAGCAAATGCGCCGCCCCCATGACGATCGTGGCACCGTCCGGCGAGGTGCAAGTTCGCGAGCGCCAGAAGCAAGCCGTTCAACTTGCAGGCCCGCGTAGTCGGCTTACATCACAGCGGCAATCGCCTTGACCACCGCATCGAGGTTCTTGGCGTTCAGGGCCGCGACGCAAATGCGGCCGGAATCGAGGCCGTAGATGCCATATTCGCTGCGCAGGCGCTGCATTTGCGCCACCGTGAGGCCGGAGTAGCTGAACATGCCTTGCTGGCGCGTGATGTAACTGAGGTCCTGCTGGATGCCGGCGGCCTTCAGCTTGTCGACCAACGCAGTGCGCATGGTCTTGATGCGGGTTCGCATTCCGGCCAGTTCGCGATCCCATTCGGCGCGCAGCGCGGGCGTGGCCAGCACGGTGGCGACAATCTGCGCGCCGTGGATCGGCGGATTCGAATAATTCGCGCGGATCGCGACTTTCAGTTGCGACAGCACGCGCACGGTTTCGTCGGCACTCTCGCATACCACGCTGAGCGCGCCGACACGCTCGCCGTAGAGCGAAAAGCTTTTCGAGAACGATGTAGCGACGAAGAAGTTCATGCCACTGGCCACAAACAGGCCGACAGCGGCGCCGTCCTCGGCCAAGCCCACACCAAAGCCCTGATAGGCCATGTCGAGCAAGGGCACTAGGCCGCGGGCCTTGACCAGCGCCACCACCTCGGCCCATTGCGCTAGCGTCAAGTCGTAGCCGGTCGGGTTATGGCAGCAGGCGTGCAGCACGACGACGGTACCGGGTGTTGCCGATTCGAACGCGCCACACATCGCGGCGAAGTCGATGCCGCGCGCTGCGGCGTCATAGTAGGGGTAGGTGCCGACTTCGAAGCCGGCGTTGGTGAACAGGGCGCGGTGGTTCTCCCAGCTCGGGTCGCTGATCAGCACCTTGGCGTTGGCGTTGACCCGCTTCAGGAAATCCGCGCCGACCTTCAACCCGCCGGTGCCGCCAATGGCCTGCACCGTGGCCACGCGCTTGGCCTGGACGACCGCGCTGTCGGCGTCAAAGACCATGCCTTGGACTGCCTGGTCATAGGCGGCGATGCCATCGATCGGCAGATAGCCGCGCGGCTTGGCGGCCTCGACCAGTTGCCGCTCGGCCGCGGCAACACAGGCCAGCAGTGGCAGCTTGCCGTTCTCGTCGTAATAGACACCGACCCCAAGATTGACCTTGTTCGGGTTCGGGTCCGCCAGAAACTGTTCGTTCAGACCCAGGATCGGGTCGCGCGGGGCCATTTCGACGGCGGAAAACAGGCTCATGGCAGGGTGTTTGCTGCAGGGTGTGGAGGCGCAGCGCCGCAGTGCGGTACGCTGCTCGGTGGTCCCGATTTTACGGGGCAAGCCCTGAGCAGCACGGATGTCATCAGTTTCCCAAGCTCTGCCGAGCATGCAAGCGGACGCCGACTCGCCCGCCGAAGGCGTGTTCGTCAGCTTCCCCGATTCGCCGTTTCAACTGTTCCAGCCCTACGCGCCGGCAGGCGATCAACCGGCGGCCATCGCAAAGTTGGTCGAGGGCATCAACGACGGCCTGGCCTACCAGACGCTGCTGGGTGTGACCGGCTCGGGCAAGACCTTCACGATGGCCAACGTGATCGCGCAATTGGGCCGGCCAGCGATCGTGTTCGCACCCAACAAGACGCTGGCCGCGCAGCTGTACAGCGAGTTCCGCGAGTTCTTTCCAAAGAACGCGGTCGAGTACTTCGTCAGCTACTACGACTACTACCAGCCCGAGGCCTATGTGCCGCAGCGCGACCTGTTCATCGAGAAGGACAGCGCGATCAACGAGCATATCGAGCAGATGCGCCTGTCGGCCACCAAGAGCGTGCTCGAACGGCGCGATGTGGTCATCGTGGCCAGCGTCAGCGCGATCTACGGCATCGGCAAGCCCGAGGATTACATCCAGATGCGCTTCATCGCGCGCGTGGGCGACAAGATTGGCCAGCGCGATGCGATCGCCCAGCTGATCCGCATGCAATACACGCGCAACGAGACCGACTTCTCGCGCGGCACTTTCCGCGTGCGGGGCGATGTGATCGATGTCTTCCCGGCCGAGCACTCCGAGCTGGCGATCCGCATCGAACTCTTCGACGACCAGATCGAGTCTCTGTCGCTGCTCGATCCGCTGACCGGCCGCATCCGGCAAAAGGTGCCGCGCTTCGTGATCTACCCCGCCAGCCATTACGTGACGCCGCGTGACCGCGTGGTGGCGGCGATCGAGACGATCAAGGTCGAGTTGCGCGAGCGGGTGGCCGAGTTCCTGGCCGCGGGCAAGCTGGTCGAGGCCCAGCGGATCGAGCAGCGGACCCGCTTCGATTTGGAGATGCTGCAGGAGGTCGGCCACTGCAAGGGCATCGAGAACTACTCGCGCCACCTCTCAGGCGCCGCACCCGGCGAGCCGCCGTCGACGCTGATCGACTACTTGCCGGCTGACTCGCTGATGTTCCTCGACGAGAGCCATGTGCTGATCGGCCAGTTCGGCGGCATGTACAACGGCGACCGCGCACGCAAGACGACGTTGTCGGAGTACGGCTTTCGGCTGCCCAGCGCGCTGGACAACCGGCCGCTGAAGTTTCAGGAATACGAGGCCAGGATGCGCCAGGCGGTGTTTGTCTCGGCCACGCCGGCGGCCTATGAGCAGGAGCATGCCGGCCAGGTGGTCGAGCAGTTGGTGCGGCCCACCGGCCTGATCGACCCGATGGTCGAGGTGCGGCCCGCCACACACCAGGTCGATGACGTGCTGCAGGAAATCCGCCTTCGCTTCAAGGTCGGCGAGCGCGTGCTGATCACCACGCTGACCAAGCGCATGGCCGAGCAGCTCACCGATTACCTGGCCGACAACGGGGTCAAGGTGCGCTATCTGCACAGCGATATCGACACCGTCGAGCGGGTCGAGATCCTGCGCGACCTGCGCCTGGGCATGTTCGACGTGCTGGTCGGCATCAACCTGCTGCGCGAGGGCCTCGACATTCCCGAGGTCTCGCTGGTTGCGATCCTGGATGCCGACAAGGAAGGCTTCCTTCGTTCCGAGCGCTCGCTGATCCAGACCATCGGCCGTGCCGCACGCAACCTGAATGGCAAGGCAATCCTGTATGCCGACCGGATGACCGATTCGATGCGGCGCGCCATCGGCGAGACCGATCGGCGCCGCACCAAGCAGGTCGCCCACAACCTGGCCCAAGGCATCACGCCACGCAGCATCGTCAAGCAGGTGCGTGACCTGATCGACGGTGCGGTTTCTGCCAAGACCGCCAGGGACGACCTGCAACGCGCACATGCCGCGGCCGAAGTCGAGGCGATGAGCGAGAAGGACCTCGGCAAGCGCATCAAGCTGCTCGAGCGTCAGATGCTCGAACATGCCCGCAACCTCGAGTTCGAGAAGGCAGCTCGTGTGCGCGACCAGCTGGCACAACTGCGCGAGCAGGCCTTTGGCGCACCGGGGCGCGACGTTCTCGCGCTGGCGCCATTGGGCGGCAAGGCAGGCTGAGGCGTTTGGCGACATGAACCCGACCCGGCTCGAAAACGCGCTCGCCTTTGCCCGCCGCTTCGGGCTGGAGGCGCCGATCCTGATGGCGCCCATGGCCGGCGCCTGCCCGGTGGCGCTGGCTGCCGCGGTGGCCGATGGCGGAGGCCTGGGCGGTTTCGGGGCGCTGCTGCACGAGCCTGCGGGCATTGCGCAGTGGGTGGCCGACTACCGGGCGCGCACCTCGCGGGCGCTGCAGATCAACCTGTGGGTGCCCGACCCGGCGCCGCAGCGCGATGCCGATCACGAAGTCGCGGTGCGCGAGTTCCTTGAACGCTGGGGCCCGGCGGTGGGCTCTGCAGCCTGCGATGTTGGCCCGCACTCGTTCGAGGCCCAGTGCGAGGCCGTGCTGGCAGTTCGGCCCCAAGTGGTGTCGTCGATCATGGGGCTGTACCCGAGCGCCTTTGTGCAGCGGCTGAAGGACGCCGACATCGCCTGGTTCGCGAACGTCACAACCGTGGCCGAGGCCCGCGCCGCCGCCGCCGCCGGCGCCGATGTGATCGTGGCCCAGGGCAGCGAGGCGGGAGGGCACCGCGGCACCTTTGAGGCCGGCTGGGCCCGCGAGCGCGCGGTCGGGCTGTTTGCGTTGCTGCCGCAGGTGGTCGATGCCGTCGATCGGCCAGTCGTGGCCGCCGGCGGCATCGCCGACGCCCGTGGCGTTGCCGCAGCGTTGACGCTGGGTGCCAGCGCCGTCCAGATCGGCACGGGGCTGTTGCGTTGTCCGGAGGCGGGCATCGCCAAGTGCTGGGCCGATGCGCTGGCCAGTCTGGCGCCCGAGGACACGCGGCTCACACGCGCCTTCTCCGGCCGCTGGGGGCGTGCGATCGAGAACGACTATGTGCGCGCGGCGATGGCGCCCGAGTCACCGGTGCCCGCGCCCTACCCGGTTCAGCGGGGTCTGACGGCCGCGATGCGCCGGGCCGCCGAGCAGGCCGGAGATGCTCAGCGCATGCAGGCATGGGCCGGGCAGGGCGCCGCGCTGGCGCGCCCAGTTCCGGCGGCGATGTTGGTGCGTGAGCTGTGGGTGGGTGCGCGCGCATTGCTGGAAGGGACGCCCGAATGAGCACGGCAGCGCTGCGCGTCCTGATGGTGTGTCTTGGCAACATCTGCCGCTCACCGACGGCTGAAGTTGTGCTCCGTGAGCGCCTGCGTGCCAGCGACCTGCACGGCAGCGTGGAGGTCGACTCGGCGGGCACGGGTGACTGGCATGCAGGCTTACCACCCGACTTGCGCTCCCAGCGTCATGCGTCCAAGCGCGGCTACGACCTGTCAACCCTGAGAGCGCGCAAGGTGGTTGAGGCGGACTTCAGCCGTTTCGATCTGCTGCTGGCCATGGACCACGACAACCTCGCCGACCTGGAACGTTTGCGCCCCGATGGCTCGCGCGCCGAGTTGCGACTGTTCGCAGCGGTCGAGGTGCCCGATCCGTACGGCGGCGGGCCCGGCGGATTCGATCGGGTGCTCGACATCGTCGAGCAAGCCAGCGACTGGTGGGTCGCCGAGTTGCGGGGTCGGCTAGGAACTTCCTGAGCTGAACCCGACAAAAATACTCGGCTTCAGCTATACTTGACTAAACTTATCGGAATAAACCAAGGGTTATCCCGCGGATGTGCCGCCACGATGGCGGGGCAGTTCTGCAGCGAACCCGGGATCGTTTCTGACCCCCACAGGAGTCCATCATGCGTCTCACGACCAAAGGCCGTTTTGCCGTCACCGCGATGATTGACCTTGGCTTGCGCTCAACCACCGGGCCGGTGGCGCTGGCGGCAATCAGCGCACGGCAGCAAATCTCGCTGTCCTACCTCGAACAGTTGTTCGGCAAGCTGCGCCGTGCCCAACTGGTGGAAAGCACGCGCGGTCCCGGAGGGGGCTATTCGCTGGGGCGTGAGGCGGCGGAAATCACCGTGGCCGACATCATCGTCGCCGTGGACGAGCCGATCGACGCGACCGGCTGCGGCGGCCGGGAAAATTGCATGGGCGACGACAACGGCAAGTGCATGACGCACGACCTGTGGACTGCACTCAACACCAAGATGATCGATTTCCTCAGCTCAGTTTCGCTGAAGAAGCTCGTCGATGAGCAGCTTGCCAAGGGCGTGTCGGTGGTCGCGTCACCGATCAAACGTGCCATTTCTTCGGCGCCGGTCGTCAAACCGATTCGCATCACGGCACCGAATTCCGTGTTCGCCCTCGGCGATGCGGCCTTGAGCAAATAGTCGACACCCCCGCCGAGAAACTACGACCAGACTGCCATGGACATGACACCGCATTTCCCGATCTACATGGACTACGGCGCCACGACGCCGGTCGACCCGCGCGTGGTCGACGCGATGGTGCCGTGGCTGCGCGAGCACTTTGGCAATCCGGCGTCGCGCAGTCACGCCTGGGGCTGGGAAGCCGAAGCGGCCGTCGAGAAGGCGCGAGTGCAGGTGGCCGAGTTGATCGGCGCCGATCCGCGCGAGATCGTCTGGACCTCGGGCGCCACCGAGAGCGACAACCTGGCGCTGAAGGGTGCGGCAAACTTCTACAAGACGCGCGGCAAACACATTGTGACGGTCAAGACCGAGCACAAGGCCGTGCTCGACACCTGCCGTGAACTCGAGCGTCAGGGTTTCGAGGTGACTTATCTTGCGGTGCAGGAAGACGGCCTGCTCGACCTCGAAGCCTTCAAGGCGGCGCTGCGGCCCGACACGATCCTGGCCTCGGTGATGTTCGTCAACAACGAGATCGGCGTCATCCAGGACATCCAGGCCATCGGCACGCTATGCCGCGAGCGCGGCATCATCTTTCACGTCGACGCGGCGCAGGCCACTGGCAAGGTGGCGATCGACCTGGCGACGCTGCAGGTCGATTTGATGAGCCTGGCCTCGCACAAGACCTACGGCCCCAAGGGCATCGGCGCGCTGTATGTGCGCAGGAAGCCGCGGGTGCGCATTGAGGCGCAGATGCATGGCGGTGGCCATGAGCGCGGCATGCGATCGGGCACCCTGCCGACGCACCAGTGCGTCGGGATGGGCGAGGCCTTTCGCATTGCGCGCGAGGAAATGGGCGTTGAGAGCGAACGCATCCGCATGCTGCAGCAGCGTCTGCTGCGCGGGTTGCAAGACATCGAGCAGGTGTTCGTCAACGGCCACGTCGAGCAGCGAGTACCGCACAACCTGAACATCAGCTTCAACTACGTTGAGGGCGAGTCGCTGATCATGTGTGTGAAGGGCATCGCGGTGAGTTCGGGCTCGGCCTGCACCTCGGCCAGCCTCGAGCCGAGCTATGTGCTGCGTGCACTCGGCCGCAGCGACGAGTTGGCGCATTCGAGCCTGCGCATGACGATCGGCCGCTTCACCACCGAGGAAGAAATAGACTTTGCGGTCAGCACGCTGAAGGACCGCGTGGCCAAGCTGCGGGACCTCTCGCCGCTGTGGGAAATGTTCAAGGACGGCATCGACATCAGCACGATCCAGTGGACCGCGCATTGAATTTCAAGGAGAACTGACATGGCATACAGCGAAAAGGTCATTGACCACTACGAAAACCCGCGCAACGTCGGCTCGTTCGAAAAGGGCGACGACACGGTCGGCACCGGTATGGTCGGTGCGCCGGCCTGCGGCGATGTGATGAAGCTTCAGATCAAGGTCAACCCGACCACCGGGCTGATCGAAGACGCCAAGTTCAAGACCTACGGCTGCGGATCGGCGATCGCGTCGAGCTCGCTGGTCACGGAGTGGGTCAAGGGCAAGTCCCTTGACGAGGCGTTGACGATCAAGAACACGCGCATCGCCCATGAGTTGGCGCTGCCGCCGGTGAAGATCCACTGCTCGATCCTGGCCGAGGACGCGATCAAGGCGGCGGTCGAGGACTACAAAGCCAAGAAGGCCCACTGAAGCCCATGCCTGTCACCCTGACCGAAGCTGCGGCGCGCCATGTCAGCCGCTACATCTCTCGCCGCGGCAAGGGCGTCGGCGTGCGCCTGGGCGTCAAGACCACGGGTTGCTCGGGCCTGGCTTACAAGCTCGAGTACGCCGACGATGTGGCGCCAGAAGACCATGTCTTCGAGGGCCACGGCGTCAAGATCCTGATCGATCCGAAGAGCCTGCCCTACCTTGAGGGCACCGAACTCGATTTCGTGCGCGAAGGGCTGAACGAAGGCTTCAAGTTCCACAACCCGCGGGAGAAAGATCGCTGCGGCTGTGGCGAGTCGTTCCGCGTCTAGCGAGGGCGCCGCACCAGCAGTTGTGGCGCAGCCGCGCGTCTCGTGACGCTTGCGCGCATCGATGCCCGAGAACCATGAGTACCGAGATCTCCAATCGACCCGAGCGTGCTGATCTTCCACAGGTCGTGGCACGGGTCGAGCGCGACCGCTCGCCGCTCTGCACCAACCGCCTCGCGCCATGAAGCTCGACGACAACGACTTCGTGCTGTTCGGCTTGCCTGAACAGTTCGACCTCGATCGGGCTGACCTCGATGCACGTTGGCGTCGCCTGCAAGCCTCGGCACACCCGGACCGCTTTGCTGCCGAGGGCGCGGCCGCGCAGCGCCTGGCAATGCAATGGTCGGTGCGAATCAACGAAGCCTTTCGCCGCCTGCGCGAGCCACTCGCGCGGGCGACCTACCTGTGTGAACTGCGCGGCGCACCGATCGCTGCGAACACGAACACGGCCATGCCGGTTGAGTTCCTGATGCAGCAGATGGCCTGGCGCGAGGCGCTCGAGGAGGCCGGCGACGACGCCGGGTTGGCCGCGCTCGACACCGAGGTGCGAGCAGCCGAAGCCGATCTGCTGGTGCAAGTAGAGGCGCTGCTTGACGATCAGGCGGCGCCCGCGCTGGCGGCCGAGCGTGTTCGCGCGCTGATGTTCATCCAGCGATTTCGTGCCGACCTGTGCGAGCGGCTCGATACCTTGCAAGAGTGACTGCATCGCAAGCCATGGCCCTGCTGCAAATTTCCGAACCCGGTCAATCGCCTGACCCGCACACGCGGCGCATCGCGGTGGGCATCGATCTGGGCACCACCCATTCACTCGTCGCCGCAGTGCGCCACGGGGTGGCTGAGTGCCTGCCTGACGCCCAGGGCCGTGCCATCCTGCCCTCGGCAGTGCGTTACCTTGAAGGCGGACGGCGTGCGATCGGCGCCGATGCGCTTGCCGCGCAAGGTGACGATCCGCTCAATACCGTGGTCTCCGTGAAGCGCCTGATGGGGCGTGCGCTGGCCGACGTCGTGGGCCATGCGAAGCTGCCCTACCAATTTGTCGATCGCCCCGGCATGGTGGCCATCAACACCCGCGACGGCGTGAAGACGCCGGTCGAGGTCTCGGCGGAAATCCTGGCCTCGCTGCGTCAGCGCGCCGAGGACAGTTTTGACGCTGACGAACTGTTCGGCGCCGTGATCACGGTGCCGGCCTACTTCGACGACGCACAGCGCCAAGCGACCAAGGACGCGGCGAAGCTGGCGGGCCTGAATGTCATGCGCCTGATCAACGAGCCGACCGCAGCTGCCCTGGCCTACGGCCTGGACAACCAGAGCGAGGGCTTGTACGCGGTCTACGACCTGGGCGGCGGAACCTTTGACATCTCGCTGTTGCGCCTGACCCAAGGCGTGTTCGAAGTCATCGCCACCGGTGGCGACGCTGCGCTCGGCGGCGACGACTTCGATGCCGCGTTGGCTGAGTGGGCACTCACCGCCGCGGCGCGGGTGGCCGACTCCGTGCACGACCGTCGTGCTGTGCTGGTGGCGGCACGCGCGACCAAGGAGGCACTCACCAGTGCTGCTGAAGCGACGCTGAGCTGCGGGCTCTCGGCAGGGGCACTGTCGGTGGTCGTGACCCGCGCCCAGTTCGAGGCCCTCGCCAAACCCCTGGTCGACAAGACGCTGGCTGCCGTCAAGCGCGTATTGCGCGACGCCAAACTGCCCCGCGACGAGGTGCAAGGCGTCGTGCTGGTGGGCGGCTCGACGCGCATGCCCGCAGTGCGCACGGCGGTCGGCGAGCTGTTTGGCCGCCCGCCGCTGGTCAACCTGAACCCCGACGAGGTGGTGGCGGTCGGCGCTGCGATCCAGGCCAACCAGTTGGCCGGCAATGCGGCCGATGGCGAGATCCTGCTCCTCGACGTGATCCCGCTGTCGCTTGGCATCGAGACGATGGGCGGCCTGGTCGAGCGAATTGTCGAACGCAACAGCACCATTCCAACCGCCAAGGCGCAGGACTTCACGACCTACCAGGACGGCCAGACCGCGATGGCGCTGCAGGTGGTGCAGGGAGAGCGCGAACTTGTGGCTGATTGCCGCTCGCTTGGGCGTTTCGAGTTGCGCGGCATTCCGCCGATGGTGGCCGGCGCCGCGCGCATCCGCGTCACTTTCGAGGTCGATGCGGACGGGCTGCTCAACGTGTCGGCACGCGAGTTGAACTCCGGTGTCCAGGCAGCGATCACGGTCAAGCCGAGCTATGGCCTGGCCGACGATGAGATTGCGCGCATGCTGCGCGAGGGCTTTGCCCGGGCCGATGACGACGCGGCCGCACGCTCACTGCGCGAGGCTCGCGTCGATGCCGATCGATTGGTGCTGGCCACACGCTCGGCCTTGGCCGCCGATGGCGACTTGCTCAGCGAAGACGAGCGCCGCGTCATTGACGCCTTGATGATCGAGACACAGCACATGGCGCAGGGTGACGACCACCATGCCATCGGCGCCGCGGTCGAGGCGCTGGCCAACAGCACCGAAGCCTTTGCCGCCGCGCGCATGAACCGCGGCATCCGCCAGGCGCTGGCCGGTCGCAACGTCGAAGACCTCTAACCGGCCGTCGCATGCCTGTCATCAAGATCCTGCCCCACGCCGAGTACTGCCCGCAGGGCGACCAGATTGACGCACCCTCCGGCACGTCAATCTGCGAGGCGCTGCTGGAGAACGGCATCGCCATCGAGCACGCATGCGAAATGAGCTGTGCCTGCACCACCTGCCATGTGATCGTGCGCGAGGGTCTGGAGTCGCTTGGCGAGATGGACGAAAGCGAAGAAGACCTGCTCGACCGCGCCTGGGGCCTGGAGCCGAGCTCACGGCTGTCGTGCCAGGCCATCGTTTCCAATCGCGACGTGACCATCGAGATTCCAAAGTACTCGATCAACCACGCCAAGGAAAACCACTGAGTGCATGAAAAAACCCGCCGAGGCGGGTTTGCTCAAGGGCGCAACTTGTGCTCAGTTCTTGGGCACCTCAGAGCCCGTGATCGTGCGTCTGAACCACTCTCCGAACGGTCGCAGCGAGTCGAATATCGAGTCCGGTTCGCCCTCCTGCTGGCGCAGCAGACCGCGCTCGTCGAGCATCTGGATGAAGGTGCGCACTTCCAATTTGGTTGCGCCGCTGGACAGTCCCAGGTGTTGCACCGACATGTAGCGGTGCGACATGTCGCTGAGCATGCGCCGATATACCGTGCGGTGGTAGGGCGCCGGCAGATCCGGCCAAGCTGCGAGTTTGTATTCCTTCATGCTGGTTAGGGGCGGGCCGCGTCGGCAATCGGTCCCTGACTGGTTCAGTGGCCCCGAGAGTAGCCCTGGAGATCACGTCAAGCCAAGCAAATAGGGGGTGATCGACGCCTTTTTCGCGACTTCATTTGTATAGTTTTGCAATCCCCGTGCCGCATGTCACGGTCGGGCGGTACCGAGCAGGGCGCTGGATACACTGCCTCGATGCAGGTCCTGGGCATCGAATCTTCTTGCGACGAGAGCGGCGTGGCGCTGGTGCAGTGGCAAGGCGACGAGGCCCCGCGCTTGCTGGCGCATGCCCTGTACAGCCAGATCGACATGCACCAGGCCTACGGCGGCGTGGTACCCGAACTGGCTTCTCGCGACCACATCCGGCGTGTCCTGCCGCTAACGCGGCAGGTGCTGGCCGAGGCTGGCAGCCGGCTCGGCGATGTCGACCTGGTGGCCTACACGCGCGGCCCCGGCCTGGCTGGCGCGCTGCTGATCGGCGCGGGCATCGGCTGTGCATTGGCCGCCGCGTTGGGCAAGCCGGTGCTTGGTGTGCACCACCTCGAAGGGCACTTGCTGTCGCCGTTCCTGTCGGCCGACCCGCCGCAGTTTCCCTTCATCGCCTTGTTGGTATCAGGTGGCCACACGCAGCTGATGCAGGTACAGGGCGTTGGCGACTATGTGCTGCTCGGCGAGACCATCGACGATGCCGCCGGCGAGGCCTTTGACAAGAGTGCCAAGCTGCTCGGGCTGGGTTATCCGGGCGGGCCCGCACTGGCGCGGCTGGCCGACCAAGGCGATGCCACGGCGTTTGCGCTGCCCAGGCCGCTGCTGCACAGCGGCGATCTGGATTTCTCCTTTGCCGGCTTGAAGACCGCCGTCCTCACGCAAGTGCGCAAGCTTGGCACGGTGCCGAGCACGCAGCAGCTTGCCGACCTTGCGGCGTCGACTCAGGCCGCCATCGTCGAGGTGCTGGTGAGGAAGTCGATGCGCGCGCTGCGCGATACCGGCCTGACGCGGTTGGTCGTGGCCGGTGGCGTCGGGGCCAACGCCGAACTCCGCCGCCAGTTGAACGCCGCCTGTGCCAAAGCGCAGGTGCGTGTGCATTACCCCGAGCTGCACCTGTGCAGTGACAACGGCGCCATGATCGCGCTGGCTGCGGCCATGCGCGTGCAATCGGGGCGTACGACACCCACGGGCGACCTCAGCTTCAATGTGCGGCCGCGATGGCCGCTCGACGCCATCGACATGCCCGATTGAGTCAGCTCAGGTGTTCGAAGCTGCGCTTGCGAACTGCCGCACATGGTTCGGTCGGGTCGTACTCCTACAATGAACACAACGGTCCGGTGCTGCGCACCGCGCCAATCCTGATGCCGCGCAATTTGGCAGCGGCATCGTCATTTATGGATCCCTTGTTTTCGATGACCCAATCTCCAATGACGCGCCGCGGCGCCTTGCTCCTGGCCTTGGCGGCAAGCTGCGGCCGCGCAAGCGCTCAAGCCAACCCGGCGCCGTTGCGGCTGGCACTGATTGAAGGCCTGTCAGGCGCCTTTGCCAACGCCGGCGAGGCGGTCTGGCGCAACCTGGTGTGGGCGGTCGAACGCGTCAACCGCCGCGGTGGCGTTGCGTTGCCTGGCGGCATGCGCCGCCTCGAGTTGCTGCGTCTTGACAGCAAGGGCAGCAGCGAAGAGGCGCTGTCGATGCTTCGCTCGGCGATTGATCAGGGTGTCGGCGTCGTCTTGCAGGGCAACAGCTCGGCGACGGCGGCGGCATTGATCGACGCGATCGACAAGCACAACGAGCGCGCGCCTGATCGGCGTGTGCTGTTCCTCAACTACTCGGCGGTCGATCCGGCGCTGACCAATGAGCGCTGCAGCCCTTGGCACTTTCGCTTCGACGCGCATGCCGATATGCGCCTGGCCGCACTGACCGAAGTCCTGCGTGGCGACCCGACGGTGAAGAAGCTGTACCTGATCGGCCAGGACTACAGCTTTGGCCAGCATGTGAACCGGCAGGCGCGTGCCATGCTGGCCGCCAAGCGTCCGGACATCGAGATCGTCGGTGACGAACTGCACCCCCTCGGCCGCGTCAAGGACTTCCTGCCTTACGCCGCCAAGATCCAGGCCAGCGGCGCGCAGGCCGTGCTCACCGGCAACTGGGGCAACGATCTCACGTTGCTGGTCAAGGCCACGCGCGAAGTCGGCGCCGCATTGAAGTTCTATACCTTCTACGGCAATGCACTGGGCGCGCCGGCGGCGATCGGCGAGGCCGGAGTCGGTGCGGTTCATGCGGTGGCCGAGTGGCATCCGAATGTGGGCGGCGCGGCGTCGGACAACTTCTACGCGGCGTTTCGTCAGCGATTCCCAGAGCCGCGCGATGACTATGTACATGCCCGCCTGCACGTGATGGTCGAGATGCTGGTGGGCGCCATCGAACGCGCCGGCAGCGCCGATGCAGGCGCCATCGTACGCGCCTTGTCCGGCTTGAGCCTGGATCCGCGCGCGCTCGGTGGCCTGCACACCGGTGCGATGCGCGCGGGCGACCACCAGTTCCAGCAGCCAGTGGTGGTCAGCGTGATGGATCGCGTCGGGGCACCCGGCGTGCGTCACGACGTCGAAGGTTCGGGCTTCGGTTTTCGTACCGTGCGCCGTTTCGAGGCACGCGAGGTCGAGATGCCGCACAGCTGCAAGATGCCGCGCGTCAGCTGACCTATCTGGCCCTTCCATGCGCCTTGCGATTGAACAACTGCCCGCCTCGCGCATCCGCGAGGTCGCCAACGCCGGCCTGGGCCGCAGCGACGTGCTGGCGTTCTGGTTTGGCGAAAGCGACGAGGTCACGCCGGCGGCGGTGCGGGAGGCTGCGGCCGCCTCGCTGATGCGCGGCGAGACCTTCTATGCGCACAACCTCGGTCTGAGCGAGTTGCGCGAGGGGTTGGCCGCATACGCCAGCGCGTTGCACGGTCCCGTCAGCGTCGATCGCATCGCGGTCACGTCGGCCGGCGTGACTGCGCTTATGCTGGCCATGCAGATGCTGGCCGGCGCCGGCAATGAAGTCGTCGTCGTGGTGCCAGTCTGGCCCAACCTCACCGCGCAGCCCGCCATCCTCGGCGCCAATGTCAAGCGCGTGCCGCTGGCACCGGGCGCCGACGGGGCCTGGGGGCTGGACCTGCAGCGCTTGTTTGACGCTGTGACGCCGGCGACAAAGGTGTTGCTGGTCAATGCACCGAACAACCCTACGGGTTGGACGCTGTCGCGCGCGGAACAGCAGGCGATCCTCGAGCATTGCCGCAAGACAGGCACCTGGGTGGTCGCCGACGAAGTCTACGAGCGGGTCTGGTTCGGCGCGGGAAAGGCGGCGCCGAGCTTTCTCGACATCGCCGAGCCCGAGGACCGACTGATCATCGCGCAGAGCTTTTCCAAGACCTTCCTGATGACCGGCTGGCGCCTGGGCTGGCTGGTGCTGCCTCCGGGCCACCTTGACGCGATCGGCAAGCTGATCGAGTTCAACAGTTCCTGCGCACCGGTCTTCGTGCAACGGGGTGCATTGGCGGCGCTGTCGATCGAGGCCGATTTCGTGCCCGGCCTGGTCGAGCGACTGCGCGCCGGCCGCGACCTGCTGGTCGACGGCCTGAAGACGTTGCCGGGCATCCGCGTTGCGCAGCCGCAAGGCGGCATGTACGCCTTCTTCCGGGTCGAGGGCCAAGCCGACTCGCTTACCTTCGCCAAGCACCTCGTCACTGCCCATGGCCTGGGCCTGGCGCCGGGCGTGGCCTTCGGCGACGAGGCCGAAGGATGGTTGCGTTGGTGCTTCGCTGCCAAGGATCCGGCGCGGCTGCGCGAGGGGTTGACCCGCCTGGCTGGGGCGCTTGGCCTATAATCCAAGGCTTCGCGGTGGGCATCCGCCTGCGAAAACCAGCACGGCAAGGGTCGGTTTCACCCGTGACCGCAAGTAGAACCGGAAACCGCGAGGGTCAGCGCCGCTCAATGCCGACGCGCCCTGCCGGCGGTTTCCATGAACTAGGAAATCGCCACCATGGCCATGGGTACCCAACAAACCGCCGAGGTCGTCAAGGCCAACGCACGCGCAGCCAACGACACTGGCAGCCCCGAGGTGCAGGTCGCTCTGCTGACCGCCCGCATCAACGAACTCACGCCGCACTTCAAGCTGCACGCCAAAGACCACCACGGTCGCCGCGGGCTGTTGAAGATGGTCAACCAGCGCAAGCGCCTGCTGTCCTACCTGAAGGACAAGGACGCTGAGCGCTACGCCGCGCTGATCCAGAAACTGGGTCTGCGCAAGTAAGAGCCGACGACAACGAGAAGCCTGCGCTGGCCCAACCAGACTGCAGGCTTTTCGCATCTGGAGGACGGATCCCGACGCGCCGCTGTGTCATTCCAACGCCATTGCAAACTGCGCAATCGCTCTGGAATGGCATCCCGCCGAAGGTTCTGACCTCCGCACCCGGGCGCACCGTGCGCCCCTAATGAAGCAGGAGCCGCTATGAGCATGTTCAACAAGGTCACCAAGACGTTCCAATGGGGCCAACAAACCGTCACGCTGGAAACCGGCGAGATCGCCCGCCAATCGGGTGGTGCGGTCGTGGTGACGATCGATGACACCGTGGTGCTGGCCACCGTGGTGGCCAAGTCCGAAGCCAAGGCCGGCCAGGATTTCTTCCCGCTGACGGTCGACTACATCGAGAAAACCTATGCCGCCGGCAGGATCCCGGGCAGCTTCTTCAAGCGTGAAGGCCGTCCGAGCGAACTTGAGACGCTGACCTCGCGCCTGATCGACCGTCCGATCCGTCCGCTGTTCCCCGAAGGCTTCTTCAACGAAGTCCAGGTCGTGATCCATGTGCTGAGCCTGAACCCCGAGGTGCAGGCCGACATTGCCGCGATGATCGGCGCCAGTGCTGCGCTGGCCATCTCAGGTATTCCGTTCAATGGCCCCATCGGCGCTGCGCGCGTGGGCTACATCGACGGTCAGTACGTGCTCAATCCGGGCAAGACCCAGCTTGCCGGCAGCAAGATGGAATTGATCGTCGCCGGCACGCAAGCCGCCGTGCTGATGGTCGAGAGCGAAGCCGACCAGCTGAGCGAGGAAATCATGCTCGGCGGCGTGGTCTTCGGCCACGAGCAGGGCAACATCGCCATCGCTGCGATCAACGAACTTGTGCGCGACGCCGGCAAGCCCGAGTGGCAATGGACGGCGCCGGCCAAGAACGAACCCTTCATCGCCACCGTCAACGCACTGGCCGAGCCGGCGCTGCGCGCGGCCTACCAGATCCGCAGCAAGCAGGCGCGCACGCAAGCCTGCCGCGAAGCCACCGCCAACGTGATGGCGGCGCTGAAGAAGGACGCGATCGAGTTCGACAAGGTCGAAGTCGAAGGCCTGCTGTTTGAGATCGAGTCGCGCATCGTGCGTGGCCAGATCCTCGGCGGCGAGCCGCGCATCGACGGCCGCGACACGCGCACCGTGCGCCCGATCGAGATCCGTACCGGCGTGCTGCCGCGCACCCACGGCTCGGCGCTGTTCACGCGCGGTGAGACCCAGGCAGTGGTGGTGGCTACGCTCGGCACTGACCGTGACGCGCAACGCATCGACGCGTTGGCCGGCGACTACCAAGACCGCTTCATGCTGCACTACAACATGCCGCCCTTCGCGACCGGCGAAACCGGCCGCGTGGGCAGCCCCAAGCGCCGCGAGATTGGTCATGGGCGGCTTGCGAAGCGCGCGCTGATTGCCGCGCTGCCGAGCAAGGAAGACTTCCCGTACACGATCCGCGTGGTGTCTGAAATCACCGAGAGCAACGGCTCCTCGTCGATGGCCTCGGTCTGTGGTGGCTGCCTGGCCATGATGGACGCCGGCGTGCCGATGAAGGCCCATGTGGCCGGCATTGCCATGGGCCTGATCAAGGACGGCAACCGCTTCGCGGTGCTGACCGACATCCTGGGTGACGAGGACCACCTCGGCGACATGGACTTCAAGGTCGCCGGCACGACCACCGGCGTGACCGCGCTGCAGATGGACATCAAGATCCAGGGCATCACCAAGGAGATCATGCAGGTGGCACTGGCACAGGCCAAGGAAGCGCGCCTGCACATCCTGGGCAAGATGCAGGAGGCGGTGGGCGAAGCCAAGGCCGAGGTGTCGCAGTTCGCACCGCGCCTGTACACGATGAAGATCAACCCGGAGAAGATCCGCGACGTGATCGGCAAGGGCGGTGCCGTGATCCGCGCGCTGACCGAAGAAACCGGCTGCGTCATCGACATCGGCGAAGACGGCACGATCACGATCGCCTCGAACGAGGCGGCCAAGGCCGAGTACGCCAAGCAGCGCATCACCGAGATCACGGCCGAGGCCGAAGTCGGCAAGATCTACGAAGGCGCGATCACCAAAATCCTGGACTTCGGTGCGCTGGTCAACATCCTGCCGGGCAAGGATGGCCTGCTGCATATCAGCCAGATCGCGCACCAGCGGGTCGAGCGCGTCGAGGACTTCCTCAAGGAAGGCCAGGTCGTCAGGGTCAAGGTCCTCGAGACCGACGAGAAGGGCCGCATCAAGCTGTCGCTGAAGGCGCTGCTCGACAAGCCTGAGGGCTATGTCGAAGAAGAGCGTCCGCGTCGCGACTTTGGCGACCGTCCGCGTCGTGACGATCGTGGCCCGCGCCGCGATCGTGAGCCGCGCGAACATCGCGAGCCGCGTGGCGACGCGCCGGCCGGCGAGCCGACTGCCAACGAAGGCGGCGAGCGCCAGCCCGAGTAAGCCACGACGGCCTGATGCGCGCCATCGAGATCACGCAGTTCGGCGCCCCTGAGGTGCTGCGTGAAACCATGCGCCCCGACCCGATCTGCGGGAGGGGCGAGGTGCTGGTGCGCGTGGCGGCGTCGGGCGTGAACCGGCCTGATGTGCTGCAACGCAAGGGCCTTTACCCGATGCCGCCCGGCGCCTCCGATCTGCCGGGACTCGAGGTCGCCGGTGAGCTGGTTGGTGGCGATGCGGCGGAACTGGCTGCGGCCGGCTTCGCGCTGGGGGATCGTGTCTGCGCGCTGGTGGCCGGCGGCGGTTATGCCGAGCTGTGCGCGGCGCCGATCGCCCAGTGTTTGCCCGTGCCGCAGGGACTGACCGACATCGAGGCCGCCAGCCTGCCCGAGACCTTCTTCACCGTCTGGCAAAACGTCTTCCACATTGCCCGCCTGCAGGGCGGCGAGTGGTTGCTGGTGCAGGGCGGTTCGAGCGGCATTGGCGTCACGGCCATCCAACTCGCCAAGGCGTTTGGCGCCAAGGTCATCGTCACGGCCGGCAGCGACGAGAAATGCGCCGCCTGCCTGGCCGTAGGGGCCGACCACGCGATCAACTACCGCAGCCAGGATTTCGTCGCCGAGGTCAAACGCATCACCGACAAGCGCGGTGTCGACGTCGTGCTCGACATGGTGGCCGGCGACTACGTCGCGCGCGAGGTCGAGTGCCTGGCTGCCGATGGACGCATTGCGATCATCGCAGTGCAGGGCGGCACACAAAGCACGCTCGACGCCGGTGCCTTGCTGCGCAAGCGTCTGAGCATCACCGGCTCGACCCTGCGTCCGCGCGCAGTGGCCTACAAGGGCATGCTTGCAAGGGCGCTGCGCGAGCGCGTCTGGCCACTGATCGAGGCCGGGCGCATCAAGCCAGTCATCCACCAGGTCTTTCCGGCGGTGCAAGCCGCTGCCGCCCATGCCTTGATGGAATCGAGCGCGCATGTGGGCAAGATCGTTTTGGACTGGAAGCCATGACCCAGCGCAAGAAACTCATCGTCGGCAACTGGAAGATGCACGGCAGTCATTCAGCGAATGCCGAACTGCTGGCCGGCATCGTCGCGGCGCGGCCGTTCACTTGCGATGTCGCGGTGTGCGTGCCATTTCCGTACCTTGGTGAAACTGCCGTCGCGCTGACGGCGCACGACATCCGCTGGGGAGCGCAAGACTGCTCTGCCCATGAGCAGGGCGCCTTTACCGGCGAAGTCTCTGCCGCGATGCTGGCCGAATTCGGTTGTCGCTACGCCCTTGTCGGCCACTCTGAGCGCCGCGCGCTGCACGCCGAGAGCGATCAGCTGGTGGCCGACAAGGCCAAGGCCGCACTGGCCCGCGGCGTGACGCCGATCGTCTGCGTTGGTGAATCGCTGGCCCAGCGAGAGGCCGGCGAGACGGAGGCCGTCGTCAAGCGCCAGCTCTCCGCGGCGATTCACACGCTGGCCCATTGCGCCGGCGAGATGGTCGTGGCCTACGAGCCCGTGTGGGCAATCGGCACCGGCCTGACTGCCACGCCTGAGCAGGCGCAGGCCGTGCACGCGCTGCTGCGCGCCCAGCTGCGCGCAGCCACTTCGCGGGCGAGCGACATGAAGATCCTCTACGGCGGCAGCGTCAAACCCGACAATGCCGCGACCCTCTTCGCGCAGCCCGACATCGATGGCGGCCTGATCGGCGGCGCCTCCTTGAAGGTCGCCGATTTCGTCGCCATCTGCCGTGCGGCCCTTTGATCACTCCTTTCTAGAAAAAAAGTCACCATGCAAATCTGGATGAATCTTGTCCTGGCGGTCCAGCTCATCACTGCCGCAGTGATGATCGGCCTCGTGCTGATGCAGCAGGGCAAGGGTGCCGACATGGGCGCCTCGTTCGGCAGCGGCGCGTCGGGCAGTCTGTTCGGCGCCACCGGCAGCGCCAACTTCCTGTCGCGCTCGACGGCGGTGTGCGCCACGATCTTCTTTGCCTGCACCTTGGTGCTGGCTTACTTTGGCAATGTGCGCGTTGCGCGAGACGGCGGCGGCAGCGTGTTTGACCGGCCAGCGGCCAGTGCGCCGGCCGCCGCGTCCGCACCGGCGGTGGGTCAGATCCCGACGATGCCGACTGCGCCGGCCAGCGTGGCGGCAAGCGCGCCGACCGCGGCTGCGGCAGGCAGCGCGCCTGCGAAGCCCTGAATATTTGCCCGTAGAATTGTCTGTTGCCCGGAGCGCCAGAACCCTCTGCAATCTGGGCTCAATACAGACGCCGCCGACGTGGTGAAATTGGTAGACACGCTATCTTGAGGGGGTAGTGGCGAAAGCTGTGCGAGTTCGAGTCTCGCCGTCGGCACCAACAACGCAAGGATTGTCGAAGAGCAAGGCGCGCGCAGCAGCATCGTGCACAGTGCGAACCGGCTGAACGAACCCGCTGCAACGACGAAGATGGATCTCCAACCCTATCTGCCCGTGATCCTGTTCATCCTTGTCGGGGTGGCAGTCGGCGTTGCGCCGCAGGTGCTCGGTTTCGTGTTCGGCCCGAACCGGCCTGACTCCGAAAAGAACAGCCCCTACGAATGCGGCTTCGAGGCCTTCGAAGACGCGCGCATGAAGTTTGACGTGCGCTATTACTTGGTAGCCATCCTCTTCATCCTGTTCGATCTGGAGATCGCTTTTCTTTTCCCCTGGGCCGTGGCGCTCAAGGAGATCGGCCCGAGCGGCTTCTGGGCCATGATGGTGTTCTTGGCCATCCTCGTGGTCGGTTTCATCTACGAGTGGAAAAAGGGTGCCCTCGACTGGGAATGACGATGGACCCCCAAGCTCACATTCGTTCGCTGCCCCCAGGGCCACTCAATGGCTCCTTCGTGGCCCTTGGGGCGCAGGCCCTCCTTGGGGCGGCCCGGCGGGAGGCCTCACATGGGCATTGAAGGCGTATTCAAGGAAGGCTACTTCACCACCTCGGTGGACACGCTGGTCAACTGGTCGAAGACCGGCTCGCTGTGGCCGATGACCTTTGGCCTGGCCTGTTGCGCGGTCGAGATGATGCATGCCGGCGCGGCGCGCTACGACATCGACCGTTTTGGGATGCTGTTCCGACCGAGCCCGCGGCAGAGCGACCTGATGATCGTTGCCGGCACCTTGTGCAACAAGATGGCGCCGGCGCTGCGCAAGGTTTACGACCAGATGGCCGAGCCGCGCTGGGTGCTGAGCATGGGCTCGTGCGCCAATGGCGGCGGCTACTACCACTACAGCTATTCGGTCGTGCGCGGTTGCGACCGCATCGTTCCGGTCGACGTCTATGTGCCTGGCTGCCCGCCCACCGCCGAGGCTTTGTTGTACGGCATTCTGCAGTTGCAGGCCAAGATCCGCCGCGAGAACACGATCGCAAGATGAGCGCCAAACTGGATGTATTGCAGGCGGCGCTGAAGGCTGCGCTCGGCCCCCGGATCACAGCCCTGGTGCGTGACCATGCGGAACTCACGGTCACGGTCAGCGCCAACGACTACGTCGCTGCGGCGCAGGTGTTGCGCGACGACCCGAGCCTGGCCTTCGAGCAACTGATCGACCTCGCCGGAATGGACCTGAGCAGTTGGAAGGATCAGCCGCACGAGGGGCCACGCTTCGTGGTGGTCTCGCACTTGTTGTCGATCACCAAGAATTGGCGGCTGCGCCTCAAGGTGATCTGCCCCGACGACGACTTGCCGCTGGTCGGCTCCTTGACTGAAGTCTGGAGTGCCGCCAACTGGTACGAGCGCGAGGCCTTCGACCTCTACGGCATCCTGTTCGAGGGTCACGACGACCTGCGGCGCCTGCTCACCGACTACGGCTTCATCGGCCACCCAATGCGCAAGGACTTCCCGGTCTCAGGGCATGTCGAGATGCGCTACGACGCTGAACAGCGCCGCGTGATCTACCAGCCGGTGACGATCGAACCACGTGAAGTCACGCCCCGCATCGTGCGCGACGACAATTATGGCGGCGTGCACTGACATGGCCGAGATCAAGAACTACACGCTGAACTTCGGCCCGCAGCACCCCGCAGCGCACGGCGTCTTGCGCCTGGTACTCGAGCTCGACGGGGAAGTGATCCAGCGCGCCGACCCGCATATCGGCCTGTTGCACCGCGCCACCGAGAAGCTGGCCGAGAGCAAGACCTACATCCAGAACTTGCCGTACATGGACCGCCTCGACTATGTGTCGATGATGGCCAACGAGCATGCGTACTGCCTGGCGATCGAGCGCCTGATCGACGTCGACGTGCCCGAGCGGGCGCAATATATCCGCGTCATGTTCGCCGAGATCACGCGCTTGCTGAACCACCTGCTATGGCTGGGCGCACATGGCATCGACTGTGGTGCGATGAACATCCTGATCTATGCCTTCCGCGAGCGCGAGGACCTGCTCGACATGTACGAGGCGGTGTCGGGTGCGCGCATGCACGCCGCGTATTTCCGTCCCGGCGGCGTTTACCGCGACTTGCCCGACACGATGCCGCAGTACCAGGTCAGCCGCATCAAGAACCAGAAGGCGATCGACGCGCTGAACACGAACCGGCAAGGATCGTTGCTCGATTTCATCGACGATTTCTGCGCTCGTTTCCCGGCCAACGTCGACGACTACGAGACGCTGCTCACCGACAACCGCATCTGGAAGCAGCGCACCGTCGGCATCGGCGTGGTCTCGCCCGAGCGCGCGCTGAGCCTGGGCTTCACCGGTCCGATGCTGCGCGGCTCGGGCATCGAGTGGGACTTGCGTAAGAAGCAACCCTACGATGTCTACGACCGCATGGACTTCGACATTCCGGTCGGTGTCAATGGCGACACCTACGACCGCTACCTGGTGCGCATGGAAGAGATGCGCCAGAGCAATCGCATCATTCAGCAATGCTCGCAGTGGCTGAGCGCCAACCCGGGCCCGGTGATCACCGACAACCACAAGGTCGCCGCGCCGTCGCGCGTGTCCATGAAGACCCACATGGAAGAACTGATCCACCACTTCAAGCTCTTCACCGAAGGCATGCATGTGCCCGAGGGCGAGGCCTACGCGGCCGTCGAACACCCGAAGGGCGAGTTCGGTATCTACCTGGTCAGCGACGGCGCCAACAAGCCCTATCGCCTGAAGATTCGCGCGCCGGGTTTCCCGCATCTGGCCGCACTCGACGAGATGGCGCGCGGCCACATGATCGCCGACGCGGTCGCCATCATCGGCACCATGGACATCGTGTTTGGCGAGATCGATCGATGAGTTTTTCCGACGCCACCCTCGCGCGCTTCGCCAACGAAGTCGCCAAATACCCGGCCGACCAGAAGGCCTCGGCGGTGATGGCCTGCCTGGCCATCGTGCAGCAGGAGCAGGGCTTCGTGTCGCGCCATAGCGAGGAGGGTGTGGCCGCCTACCTGGGCATGCCGCCGATCGCGGTGCATGAGGTCACGACCTTCTACAACATGTACAACCAGCAGGCGGTGGGCCAGTTCAAGTTCAACGTCTGCACGAACCTGGCCTGCGCGCTGCGTGACGGCGACAAGGCGCTTGCGCACCTGTGCAAGAAACTCGGTGTCGAGCCCTACGGTACCAGCGCGGACGGCCTGTTCACGGTGCAGCCCAGCGAATGCCTGGGCGCCTGCGCCGACGCGCCGGTCATGCTGGTCAACGACCGTCAGATGGTCAGCTTCATGAGCAATGATCGCCTCGACGACCTGGTCGACACGCTGAAGGCGCAAGCCAAGTGACCCTGGACTTGTCGCGCTTCCAGGCCGCGGGCAGTGAAACCTGCTTCCACGGCCGCCACATCGAGCCGCAGATCTATGCCGGCCTGGACGGGAGGAATTGGCGCCTGCAGGACTACCTGGCACGCGGCGGCTACCAAGCGCTGAAGAAGATCCTGGGTCAGGATGGCGGCAAGGGCATGACCCCGGATCAGGTCGTCGCCGAAGTCAAGGTCAGCGCGCTGCGCGGGCGTGGCGGTGCGGGATTCCCCACCGGCCTGAAGTGGAGCTTCATGCCGCGAATGTTCCCCGGCGCCAAGTACCTGGTCTGCAACTCCGACGAAGGCGAGCCCGGCACCTGCAAGGACCGCGACATTCTGGCCTTCAATCCGCATATCGTCATCGAAGGCATGGCCATCGCTGCCTACGCGATGGGCGTCAAGGTCGGCTACAACTACATCCACGGTGAGATCTTCGAGATCTATGACCGTTTCGAGGAAGCCCTTGGCGAAGCCCGCGCCGCGGGGCTGCTCGGCGACAAGATCCTCGGCAGCGACTTCAGCTTCCAGCTGCACGCCTTCCACGGCTTCGGCGCCTACATCTGCGGCGAAGAAACGGCGCTGTTGGAGTCGCTCGAAGGCAAGAAGGGCCAGCCGCGCTTCAAACCGCCATTCCCGGCCAGCTTCGGCCTGTACGGAAAGCCGACCACGGTCAACAACACCGAGACCTTCGCCGCGGTGCCGTGGATCATCAACCACGGCGGCGTGCCCTACCTCGAGGTCGGCAAGCCGAACAACGGCGGCACCAAGATCTTCTCCGTGGTCGGAGATGTCGAGCTGCCCGGCAATTTTGAAGTCCCGCTGGGCACGACGTTCGCCAAGCTGCTCGACCTCGCTGGCGGAATGAAGGGCGGTGCGCTCAAGGCCGTGATCCCCGGCGGCTCTTCGGCACCGGTGCTCCCGGCATCGACCATGATGGACATCACGATGGACTACGACGCCATCGCCAAGGCCGGCTCGATGCTGGGCTCGGGTGCCGTGATTGTCATGAACGACACCCGGTGCATGGTCAAAAGCCTGCTGCGTCTGTCCTACTTCTACCAGCACGAAAGCTGCGGCCAATGCACGCCGTGTCGCGAAGGCACCGGCTGGCTGTGGCGCGTGGTCGACCGCATCGAGCATGGCAAGGGCCGGATGGAAGACATCGACCTGCTCAACTCGGTGTCCGAGAACATCATGGGCCGCACCATCTGCGCCCTGGGCGACGCGGCAGCGCTGCCGGTGCGCGGCATGATCAAGCACTTCCGCGACGAATTCGTTCACCACATCGAACACAAGACATGTCTCGTGAGCCCCCACGCTCGGAGGTCCTCGCTGCCCCCCGAGGGGGCTGGCCTTCCTAGGGGCGGCCCGGCGGAAGGCCGGTCGCGCGCAGGTGAAACCATATGATCGAGATCGATCTCGACGGCAAGAAGATCAGCGTGCCCGAGGGCAGCATGGTCATGCATGCGGCCGACGCGGCGGGTACGTACATCCCGCACTTCTGTTATCACAAGAAGCTGACCATCGCGGCGAATTGCCGCATGTGCCTGGTCGAGGTCGAGAAGGCGCCCAAGCCGATGCCCGCCTGTGCCACGCCGGCCACCAACGGCATGATCGTTCGCACCCACAGCGCCAAGGCGCTCAAGGCGCAGCAGTCGGTGATGGAGTTCCTGCTCATCAACCACCCGCTGGATTGCCCGATCTGCGACCAGGGCGGCGAGTGCCAGTTGCAGGACCTGGCGGTGGGCTACGGTGGCTCGGCATCGCGATACACCGAAGAGAAGCGCGTCGTCTTCCACAAGGACGTCGGCCCGCTGGTCTCGATGCAGGACATGACGCGTTGCATCCACTGCACGCGCTGCATCCGCTTCGGCCAGGAGATTGGCGGCGTGATGGAGCTGGGCATGATCCACCGCGGCGAGCACAGCGAAATCACGACCATGCTCGGCGACACGATCGACTCCGAGCTGTCGGGCAACATGATCGACATCTGCCCGGTCGGTGCGCTGACCAGCAAGCCGTTTCGCTACAGCGCCCGCACCTGGGAGCTGTCGCGCCGCAAGAGCGTCAGTCCGCACGACAGCGTC
>JANMSS010000116.1:0-47085 GCA_031389585.1 Burkholderiales bacterium
GGCCAGCGGCGCGGCGCGGTGCAGCGCGATGCGGCCATGGTGCACTTCGGCGGCCAGCGCCTGCAAGGCGCCGACGCGCAGTCGCACGATGCCGAGCTCGCCGATCGCGCTGGCCGGCGCCAGCGCGAGCGCGCGTGCCGACGGGAACAACCGGTTCAGCTCGGGCCACGGCGTCTCGACGCATTCGCCAAAGCGCTCGACGAGCCGCCGCGTCAGCGTCCGCGCCGCCGCCACCGTGACCTGCTGGCCGAGGATCACGCGCACGGCCGACTCGAAGCCGTCGCTGCCACCGGGCACGCGGATGCCGGGCACCAATGGCAGGGGCAAGGCGGCGAGCACCGGGTCGATCAGGGCCGGGTCGGCATCCAGGTCCAGCGCATGGCGCACCAGCGCATTGATGCGGCCGAGCTGCGGCGCAAGGCTCGGCGACAGCATCACCTCGACCTCGTGGCGCTCGGGCAGGAACTGCAGCGCCAGCCAGCCGGGCGCTGCGCCCTGGCTGGCCGCGAGCGTGCGCCGCCACAGGCCCTGGTCATCTATCGCTTCGACCCCGGCGATGCAGCGCGCGGCCAGAAAGCGCTGCACACCGGCGATGTCGTACGGCGGCCGGTAGGCCAGCCGCACTTTGAGCGCATCGCAGGCTACGACTTCGGGCAGGCGCAGCAGCGGCGTGCCACCCCGGCGCCGCGCCAGCGCGCGCGGCTGCGCGCGGCGCAGCCCGCTCGGGCTCAGCCGGCAACGCTCGGCGAACACCGCATTGAAGCGGCGCTGGCTCTCGAAGCCGCAGGCCGCGGCCACATCGGCCACCGACAGCGCGGTGTCGGTCAGCAACTGCTTGGCCAGCAGCAGGCGCTGGTTGGTGAGGTAGTCGATGGGCGTCACGCCATGCCAGGCCGCGAAGATGCGGCGCAGGTGGCGGTCCGTCACGCCGAGCTTGGCTGCGATGGTGGGCAACTGCACCGGCTGGCCGTGGCGCGCCGCGTGCTCCAGCATGCGTGCGGCGTGTTGCGCCAGCCCCTGCGGTGAATCGACGAGGGACAGGCCCGGCGCCAGCTCGGGCCGGCAGCGCAGGCAGGGCCGAAAGCCGCCCTGCTCGGCGCTCGCCGCATTGGCAAAGAAGCGGCAGTTCTCGCGCCGCGGCAGGCGCACGCGGCAGACCGGGCGGCAGTAGATGCCGGTCGAGGTGACGCCGACGAACAGCCGGCCGTCGAAGCGGGCGTCGTGAGTCTGTAGTGCACGGTAGGCGGCGTCATCATCCAGCGGCATGCCTGCATGATAGGCACGATAGCGGCCATGACTGGCCGTTTTCGGACCTGTGCCTGCGGCGTGCCTACATGGCCTTGAACAGCGACACGTAGGCCCGGCTCACCGGCAGCTCCTGCGCGTGGCCGCGCAGGCGCAGGAACAACCGGCTGGCCTCGTCGCGCCGCGTCCCGGCCAGGTGCCTGAGGTTGACGATCGTCGACCGGTGCACCTGCGCGAACTGCGCCGGGTCGAGCTGCGCCACCAGTTCGTGGATCGGCGTGCGGATCAGGTGTTCGGCGGCGGCGGTCTGAACGCAGGTGTATTTCTCGTCGGCATGGAAGAACAGCACATCGTCGACATCGATCTGGTGCGTCAGCTCGCCGCTGCTGGCGCGGATCCAGCGCAGGCGCTCGGTGGCTGCGCCGGTGGGCAGCAGACGTCCGATCGCCGCGGCCAGGCGCGCATCGTCGCCGGCGGGCGGCTCGACGATGGCACGCTGCAGGCGCTCGACGGTTTTCTGCAGCCGCTCGGTGTTGACCGGCTTTAAGACATAGTCGAGCGCCTCCTGCTCGAAGGCCTGGACGGCGTACTCGTCGTAGGCGGTCACGAACACCACCTGCGTGGCGCCCTCGATGCCTTGAGCCACTTCGAGCCCGCTCAGCCCGGGCATCTGAGTGTCGAGGAACGCCAGATCGGGCTGGAGCGCCGCGATCTGCTCGGCGGCTTCGATGCCGTTGCGTGCGATCGGTGTGAATGCCAGCGCCGGCCACAGGGCGCGCAGTTGGGTCTGCAGATGGCGTGCCAGGTGCGGCTCGTCGTCGGCGATCAGGGCCAGGGTCATGTCGGGGTCCGGGCGAAGGGGATGCGCAGCGTGGCGAGTGTGCCGGGTTGCGTACCGACGACGACCAGCGATCCGGCGCCGCCGAACTGCTCGCGCAGTCGCTGGCGGATGTTCTCCAGCGCCACGCCGTTGTGGCTGCCGCAGCGCGCGGGCGCCTCAGGCCCCAGGCCGTCGTCGGCCACCGTCAGGACCAGGCTGTCGCCGTCTAGGTGCGCCTTGACGCAGACCTCACCGCCCTCGACCTTGGGCTCCAGGCCATGCTGGATCGCGTTCTCGATCAGCGGTTGCAGCAACAGCGGCGGCAGCGCGGCCCGCCGCGTCTCGGCGTCGACCTCGATGCGAAAGCGCAGGCGCTCGTCCATGCGCAGTTGCAGCAGGCGCAGGTAGGCCGCCGCCAGCTCCAGCTCGCGGCCCAGCGTGCTGTCGCCCTTGCGCAGGCTGCCCAGCGACGAGCGCAGGTAGTCTGTGAAGGACTCAAGCATCAGCTTGGCACGCGCGCTGTCGCTGTCGATCAGGGTCAGCACATTGGCCAGCGTGTTGAACAGGAAGTGCGGCTCCATCTGCCCCTGCAGCAGGCGCAGTTGGGCCTCGCTGGCGCGCTTCTCGGCTTCGAGCTGACGCGCCTTGGCGTTGAAGAAGAGGAACAAGACAAAGCTGATGCACAGCGCCAACACCGCGCTGCCAACCAGCTCGCGCGGATGACTGATGCGTACCCAGCCGACGGCGTCCTGGCCGACCAGCCATGCGCCCAGGGGCCAGCCGATCACCAGGCCGGTCAGGGGCAACGCATTAAAGAACAGGCCCTTGCCGCCATGGCTGAAACGCCGAATCCTGGCGGTGCCGACGAGCGGAATGACGACCATGAACAGCAGCTGAATGGTGACAGCGATCGTCAGGGAGACGACGAAGTTGATGCTGTACCAGTGCTTCCAGGCTGCGAGGTTGGCCCAGTTGGTGCCACCGCGGCTGGCATGGAAACCGAACCCGACGATCGTGAACGCGAGCGCGATGCAGGCCGCGAACAGCAGGGTCCACAGCCACTGCAGCCATACGGGCCCGACGCGTTCCAGCGGCTCGCCGAGCCAGTTTTTCCAAGAGCGGGACAGGAGTTCGCGGTCGATCTTCATGCGGCGCAGTGTAGGCAGGCGCATGGGCGCGCGGCATCACGGCGGCGACGGATCGACAGCCGGGGCGATGGATCGACAGCACGCTCGGCAACGCACGCCGACACAGAGCGCAGAGTTTCATGCAATGGCTAGCCGAACTAGGGGTCGCGCTGGCGACAGCGAAGATTTGCGAGTACGCTTGCCTGCGTCAGGAGCTTTGAGAATGCGTCAGTCGTTGCGGTCGTGGATTTGCGTTGCCTTGGGCTTGTTGCTCATTGCGGCATGTGGGGGTTCGGGCGGTGATCCCGTTTCGGGTGGACCGGGGCCTGGACCGGGACCGGGGCCGGGGCCGGGTCCGGGTACTTCTGTTTCATTCACCAATCTAACGAATGTGAGAGGTGCTGAGAATCAGGGCAGCCGTACCACAGCAACTGTTGCACTGGCGGCCAACAGGCTAGCCCTGCTGAGCGTCGTCAATGTGGCGACTACCCCAGTGATTCCGACCGTGGCTGGGTGGGACCAAGTGAGAACCTACGTGCACGGTGACATTCAACGCCATACCGTGTTCAGGCGCATGTCGGGTGCGCCCAGTGTCAGTACGCACACCATCAATGTAGGCCCTCAATCTCAGTTTTACCTGCTGTGGTCCATAGACGAGTCCGATGACAACGTCGATACCAGCGGAGTCAACGGCTCCGGCGCGATCGTCCAGTCTGAGGCTGCCGGCAGGATCACTGAAACATCCACGCTGTTGAATATTGCGCTGGCACCTTTCGCGCTTCCCAACAACACGTCATTTGGTTCTTTCGCCATCGGCTATGAGGCAAATCAGATGACAGTTGGCTCTGGGTTTACGAGATTAGCCTCCCCTGGCATGGGCAGATTTTCTGACAGGGCGATGTTTCTTCAATACAAGCCGGCTAGTGACACCAGCGTTGACATGAACACATTTTCAATCGTCGACATTTGGACCGGTATTGCCCTGGAGATCAAGGCCAGGTAGTTGTATTTGACCCATCAGATCAGATTCGCCGATCAGGAGTTTGAATTTCCTATCCTCTGAATTTCCTATCCTCAGCGGCGATAAAACCTGGAGCCTGGTCGCTTTCCTGAAAGTGCTTCCGACCATGTCGGACACTGCCGCTGCAAGCCGCTCCGGAGACCAAGAAGACTACATCGCTTACGCTCATTAACGTGCAAACGGCAGCCGACCCGCACTGGGGCGTGCGCGTGTTGAGTCTGCCGCACCAGGTTGCCGCCAGCGGTTTCCTGGTCGTGAGCGCTAGCTGGTTCGAGGGCACGCCTGCCAACAACCCCACGTTCAACGGCACCAACTTGATCTTGATGGCGCACGCGCAGACGACGATCGCGCGCCTGCGCATCGTGCATGGCGCCATGTACTACCTGCCGGTGACTGCGGGCCAATCGGGCGACATTCAAATCACCTATCCCGCCAATGCAAACCGGGCGTCGCTGTCGGCAGTGACCGTTGCCGGCGCCACTTCGATGGTTGGCGTTCAAACTGCGCTCGCCAATGTGAGTCCATCACCACTGACCGTCGACATGCGTGTGGCGGTGAGCGCGCCGGCGATGGTGATCACGCTGCTGTCGTCGAGCGCGCAGATCGATTCGGTGGTGACCGGCACAGGGCATATCGAGGACTCGAATCCCACGCTGCCGCTTCTGTCGTTCCATGACGGTCGCACCTACACCGGACACGCGGCTGTGGGAACCGGCACTCACACCGTCGGGTACGCACAGGATCCTGCCCACAGCCCGCCGCCGTCGCCGCAACTGATCTACGACGCGGTGATGTTGGCGGGCATTTTCCGTTAGCTGTCCACTGCGCCGCCGACGATTCCCGCGCATCGCTTTTCTGCGTCGGGCACGCAGGGCGGAGGTCGCGTTGCGCGAGCCCAGACTTTAGACAGTCGCCTGCGCACACCGCCGCTGCCAGCCGGCAGTCGAGTCTGGACGATCAACGTGCAGGCCGCGACGGGAGACATCGGTGGCCAGCCAATCGGTTCCTGCGGGCGTCAGCATCGAATGCACCTGCAGTGAACATCGCGCCCCGTGCGGATCACGGCCCCTGGTGCGCTCGATCATGGGGCTCGCGCGCGAGTCCGCGTGGACGCGACACCTGCCTACAATCCCGCCAACAGCAAGGGAGCCGAGGATGAAAGTTGCCGCGTCGATCTTCAAGGCCTATGACATCCGCGGGGTCGTTGGTCAGACCATCGACGCGACCTTTGCCGAGCACCTGGGCCGCGCCTTCGGCAGCGAGGCGATTGCCGCGGGCGAGAAAGCGGTGGCGGTGGGCCGGGATGGCCGCTTGTCGGGCCCGGGCCTGGTCGCGGCCTTGGCACGCGGGCTGGCCTCGACCGGCCTGGATGTGGTCAACCTCGGCGCGGTGACCACACCAATGCTGTATTACGTCGCCGCCACCCGCGGCGCGCACGGCTGCCGCTCGGGCATCATGGTCACCGGCAGCCACAACCCGAAGGACTACAACGGTTTCAAGATGGTGCTGGCCGGTCGTGCGATCTACGGCGAGGACATCCAGGGCCTGCGCCAACGCATCGAGACCGAGCGCTACTCCAAAGGCCGCGGCCGCACGGCCCGAATGAACATCCTGGCCGAGTACCGGCACCGCATCACCAGCGATGCGAAGCTCTCACGCCGGATGAAGATCGTGGTCGATTCTGGCAACGGCATTCCGGGCGCATCGGCGCCGGGGATTCTGCGTGCGCTGGGCTGCCACGTGCGCGAGATGTACTCCGAGGTCGACGGCGACTTCCCCAACCACCATCCCGATCCGAGCAAGCCGGAGAACCTGGCCGAGCTGATCGCGATGGTCAAGTCGACCGACGCCGAAATCGGCCTGGCCTTCGACGGCGACGGCGATCGGCTGGGCGTGGTCACCAACGACGGCCAGATCATCTACCCTGACCGGCAGTTGATGTTATTGGCCACCGATGTGCTCTCACGCCACAAGGGCGCCACCGTGATCTTCGATGTCAAGAGCTCGCAGCGGCTGGCCACCGTGATCCGCGCCGCCGGCGGTGTGCCGATGATCTACAAGACCGGTCACTCGCTGATCAAGGCCAAGATGGCCGAGATCGGCGCCCCGATCGCCGGCGAGATGAGCGGCCACATCTTCTTCGGCGAGCGCTGGTACGGTTTTGACGATGCGACCTATACCGCCGCACGGCTGCTCGAAATCCTGTCGCGCAGCGCCGACCCGAGCGCGGTGCTCAACGCGCTGCCGACCAGCTTCAACACGCCCGAGCTCAACGTGCCTTGCGCCGAGGGCGAGCACCATCGCATGGTTGCCGAAGTGCTTGCGCGCGTGGCCGACGGGCGTTTGACGTTCCCCGGTGCCGAGGTCAACACCATCGACGGCCTGCGCGTGGACTGGCCCGACGGATTCGGTCTGATCCGCGGCTCGAACACGACACCGGTGATGGTGCTGCGCTTCGAGGGCCATACCGAAGCGGCGTTGCACCGCATCGAGGGCGTCATGATGGCCGCGCTGAAGAGCGTTAAGCCCGACGCAAAGATCGCCGCCGCATCTCACTGACATGACGCCCCCTGGCCCGCGTTGCTCGCACCCGCATGGGCCTGCACCCGTGTGGCCATGGGGAGTGCTGGCTGCTCGGGCGCGCCCCTGCGTCGTCCTGAGATTGCGCGCATGACGGCGCTGCTGGCCCGCTGGCTGTATTCGCTCACGCTCTGGTTGCTGACGCCGCTGTACCTGGCGCGGCTGTGGTGGCGTGGCGCAGCCGAGCCCGCCTATCGCAAACGCATGCGCGAACGGCTGGGTCGCTACAAGCTGCCGCCGCGGCGCGGCCAGGGTGGTGTGGTTTGGTTGCATGCGGTCTCGCTCGGCGAAACCCTTGCGGCGGCACCGCTGGTGCAGGCCCTGCGGGTTGAACTGCCGCAGATGCGCTTGCTGCTGACTTGCAGCACGGCCACCGGTGTTGCTGCTGGTCACGACCTGTTGCAAGCCGACGATGACCAGACCTGGTTTCCCTACGACACGCCTGGTGCGGTGCGGCGCTTTCTCAAGCGCTATCGCCCGGCGGTCGGCGTGATCATGGAAACTGAAGTGTGGCCGAACTTGATGCATGCCGCGCACGCAGCGCAGGTGCCAATGGTGCTGGCCAATGCGCGGCTGTCGGCCAAGAGCCAGCGCAAGGGGCGTCGCTTTGATGTGCTGCTGCGCCCGGCGCTGGCCGCCTTCAACCGCGTGCTGGCGCAGACGGCGCGCGACGCCCAGCGCCTGCGCGAGTCGGGCGCCAAGCCGGTCGAGGTCTGTGGCAACACCAAGTTCGACATCACGCCGCCGGCCAAGCTGCTGGCGCGCGGCCATGTCTGGCGCCAGGAGCTGTCGCGGCCGGTGGTGCTGATGGCCGTCAGCCGTGAGGGCGAAGAGCAGCCCCTGCTCGATGCCTGGCGCGCGCTGCCCGAGCCTCGGCCGCTGCTGGTGATCGTGCCGCGCCATCCGCAGCGCTTTGACGAAGTCGCCGCGATGATCGAAGGCAACGGCTTCTCGTTGCAACGCCGCAGCCGCTGGACCGACACGCCGCCGGCGGCGGCGGCGGCGGCCGATGTCTGGCTCGGCGACTCGATGAATGAAATGCCGCTGTATTACGCCTGTGCCGATGTGGCCCTGCTCGGCGGCAGCTTCGCGCCGCTGGGCGGTCAGAACCTGATCGAGGCGGCGGCCTGCGGCTGCCCGCTGGTGCTGGGCCCGCACACCTTCAACTTCGAAGATGCCGCCCAACTGGCGATCGAGGCCGGTGCTGCCGTGCGCATGAATGATCTGCACGGCGCGGTGCGTCGTGCCGCGGCCCTGGCCAGCGACCCGCGCCGCAACCAATGGGTCGAGGCTGGGCTGGCCTTTGCCGGGGGCCACCGCGGCGCCACCGAGCGCATGGCGCAGCGCATCGCCATGCTGTTGACGGGGTTGAACACCGCCTGAGCGGGCGGCCCAAGAGGCCTAGAGCGTCATGTCGATCGGGGCGGCCTGCCGCGCCAGCGGGCGCCACATATTCCATGGCCGCTCGACCTGGCCTTCGTGGGTGACGCGCGTGGCATCGGCCTCGGCCGGCGTCAGGTATTGCACCTCGCCCAGCGGCAGCGCCTGCAGCAGTTTGGCATTGAGTTCCGTGTAGACCGCGCGGTAGATCGCCACGCGCAACGACTCGGCCACGATGGTGCAGCCGTGGCCGCGCATCAAGACCACGCGGCCGTCACCGAGTGACTTCGCCAGCGCTGCGCCAAGCGTGCGATTGCGGATCAGCAGATCGCTGGCATCGCCGGCACTGTCGCGAATCTCGAACACGGTCGGGCCCGCGCCAAGAAATCCGCACAGGTGGCACACCGGCCGCAGGCGAGCACTCTTGACCCGTCCGAAGGGCAGGACGGCCGGCGAGTGGTTGTGCACCACGGCCATCACGTCCGGCCGTGCCTTGTAGATCTCGCTGTGGATGTAGCGTTCGAGGTTCTGCCGCGGCCCATCTGCAGCGATCGGCTCGCCGCTCGTTACGTCGTACTCGAGGATGTCGGCGGCGGCCACATGGCCCGGCGCCAGCGGGGCGATCGGCGCCACTCTGGTGGCGCAGGCTGCGCCAGACGGCTACACCTTGCTGGTCGCGTCGAACTCTTCGCTCGGCATCAACCCGATGCTCTTCAAGAACCTGCAATACGACGTGGCGCGTGACTTCGCCCCGGTCACGCGCGGCGTGATCGTCCCGATGGTCATCGTGGGCCACCCTGATGCCAACGTGAAAACCATGGCCGACGAAATTGCCAAGGCAATGAAGAGTCCAGCACTCGCGGCCAAACTCGAGCAGCAGGCACTGTTGCCGGTGTTCGACACGCCAGAGCAATTTGCGGCATCACTGAAGGAAGAGCAGCAGAACTGGGGCGCGTTCATCCGCCAGCACAACATCCAGCCGGATTGATCGGCTCAGCTGCGCAGCAGGGGTAGCGCGCGCGCCGCTGATGAGCCGGGGAACACGGTCTGCTCAATCACTGCGTTGGGCAGGCGCAGGTGCTCGCCGAGCACACCCTTGAGCACGCTGCGCAGGTCGGTGGTGATGCGCAGGTCGCGGCCTTCGAAACGCTGCGACCGCGACAGGCCCGGCCAGTCGGCGAGCACACGGCCGCCGTGCACGGCACCACCGAGCACGAACGCCGCGCCGCCGGTACCGTGGTCGGTGCCTTGGGTGCCGTTGACGGCGACCTCGCGGCCGAACTCGGTGGCCACCACCACCACGGTGCGTGACCATGCCGTGCCGGCCATCGACTCGCGCAAGGCGGCCAGCGCGGCGTCGAGGGTGCGCAGGTTGTTGGCCAGGGCGCCGGCTGGCGCGGCCTGGTTGGCATGGGTGTCCCACCCGCCCATCTCGAGCACGGCCACGCGGGGGCCCTGCGCTGCCGCGATTATTTCGCCGGCCTTGCGCGCCAGCGCGACGGCCGCGGGCCGGCCGCCCGCGCTCGGAGCTTCGTTCATGCCGGGCTGTTCACGCAGCGTCTTGGCACGCGCCAGTGCTTGCGCCAACGCCGCATCACCGGCATAGAGGAACTCGAGTCGCGCCAGCAGGTCAGGCGAGGGTTCGGGCAGAGCCGAGGGCGCCCAGGTGTCGATGCGATCGCTGCCGCGCAGCAGCAACGGCACGGCGGTGGTCAATGCCAGACCACTGCGGTTGCCATGCGCGGCCAGGGCGCGGCCGAGCCAGCCGGTGCTCAGTTCATAGGGTTTGCTGCCGCCGGACTCGAGCACCTGCTGGGCGTCGAAGTGCGAGCGTTCACGGTAGGCCAACCCGGTGGCATGGACGACAGCCAACTCGCCGCTGCGGTACAGGCCATGCAATGCCGTCAGGCTGGGGTGCAGCGCGAACGGCGTGCCCTCGAGCGCCAGTGCCGGGGCAGCGAACTGGGCCAACGGCCCGCGCACGGCCTCGAAGTCCGGGTCCCCAATGGCTGGCACTGCGCCCAGGCCATCCAGCCCACCGCGCAGCAGCACGAACACGAAGCGGGCGTCGTCAGGGCGGGCGCCGGGCGCCGCGGCCGCCCAAGCCAAGGAGATCGGTGAGCTCAGCGCGGCGGTGCCAAGCAACCATTGGCGGCGGTTCATGGTCAGCATGTCAGCACCTCAGTTCTATCTCGCTCAAGCAGCATCTCAGACGAATCAACCACATGCGCTGCGCGCCACCCGCGACGCATGAAACGCGAGGCGCATCCAAGCGAACGCCGCGGATCGGGCTTTGCCCGGCCGCTGGCGTGCCCCCTGGGGGGAGGCGCTGCAGGCGCTTCGGGGGGGTCATTTCAGCGGCGTTGAAACTCGGGCGATAGCAGCAGCAGTGCCAGCGCCTGCGACGCATCGGCCGCGCGCTCGATTTGGCGCGCCGTGCCGGGCGTGAGCAGCGGGCCCAGGCTGGCTTGAGCCAGGGCCCGGGCATCGACCTGTCCCCCGGCGCGATCGGCCAGGCGAGTGACCCACTCGACGCGCTTCCACACTGCGTCGGGGCCGAGCCACTCTTCGGCCTTGTCGGGCCAGCCCGCAGGCGAGGGCGCCGCCTGCACGCGCTGGCCGAGGATCGCGACGCCGGCGTCGGGCTGGCGCTGGAAGGCGACATTGCCCAGGCGCAGCACGCGCACGCAAGACAGCACCAGCTCTTCCGGGCTCTTCAGCTTGGCAGCCGTGGGCGACCAGGACTCGGGTGCGTCGAGCAGGGCGCGGTACAGACTGGGCAGGTCGCCATCGCTGTTGCGCCAGACCTGCACCATGCGTTCGACCAGGGCCGGCGGCGGCTCGTCGGCGACGAAGTGACGTGCCAGCTTGTTGGCAACAAACTGGGCCGTCGCCGCGTGGCGCGCCAGATCGTGCAGCACCTGGCCCAGCGCGTCGCTGCCCTCGCGATAGCGTTTGCCGAGCACGGTCTTGTCTCCGGGTTCGTGCCAGGCGGGCTCGAACCGCGTCGGGCTGTCCGGGCCAGCGGCGGCGCTCGCGTTGCCCAACTGCCGGCCCCGCGCTGAATCCATATAGGCCGCGGCGGGCACGCGCCAGCCGGTGAGCACGGCGGCGAAGGCGGTCACGTCGGCCTGGTGGTAGACACCTGCGCGCGCGGCGGTGGCGCCCAGCGTGTGCAGCTCCAGCACTTCACGGGCGAGGTTTTCGTTCAGGCCGGTGACGCGCGGGCCCTGGCCATCATTGGCACGCCTGGCGCGCTGCGCGAGGCGCTGCACCACCTGAGAATGCGGTCCCGCAGACTGTTCGTTGTCGAGGTAGCGCAGCATGCCCGGGTGCATCACCGCGGCGCGCAACAAATCTTCGAAGCGGCCGCCGATGTGCGGCCGGATGGCCTCGCGCTCGAAGGATCCAACCAGGCCGCGCGCGCTGGCCTTGGCCATCGACACCGTGAAATGGTTGGCCCAGAACAGCGCCAGCCGCTCGGCGAAGGGGCGCTCGGTGAGCGCGGCCGTGGTCAACCGGGCACGGGTGTCGGCTTGCACCAGCTGGCGGAAGTGCTCGCCGAATTGCAGCTCTGTCGAGCGCTGACTCACTTCGTTCATGAGCGGCGATGAAGTCGCCTCGCGCCGCTGGCGTTGTTGTTGCTGGAACTCGGCAAAGCGGCGCAGACCGTCGGCCGCCGTGGGCAGCGATTCACCGCTGCTGCCGCGCTGAACGTCGGCGGCACCGATCTGGCCTGCCAGCCAGCCGCGCGGATCGCCGCGCACAGCGGCCTCGAGACTGGCTTCGCCGAGGCCGAAGCGGTGGGCCGCGATCGCGGCCCCGGTGGCAAGGGGAACTGTCATGCCGGGGCTCCTGCTGAGTTGCAGAGCCTAAGTCATGGCCGCCACCGCGTTGAACGCGGCGCCGGGATTTACCGAGCTTTACTTGGCCAAGAGGGCGTTGACCGCATTGATGTCGGCCGGCTGCAAGCTGCCGGAAACCTGGCGCAGGCGCAGGCCGCCGAGCAGCACGTCGTAGCGCGCCTTGGACAGGTCACGCTGGGTCGTGAACAGCTGCGTCTGGGCGTTTAGGACGTCGAGGTTGACGCGCACCCCAACGCGGTAGCCGAGTTGGGTGGCCTCGAGCGCCAGCTTGCTCGAGGACTCGGCCGCTTCGAGCGCTTTCACTTGAGCCTGGCCCGACTGGTAGCCGAAGAACGCGACACGCGTGCTCTGCGCCACGCCGCGGCGCGCCGCGTCGAGTTCGTTGCGCGAGCGCTCCTCCAGTGAGAGGGTTTCCTTGATCCGGTTCTGCACCGAGTAGCCGGTGAAGAGCGGCACGCTCAATTGCACCCCCAGGCTCGCGCTGGTGGTGTTGCCCACGAGGCCGGTGCCGTTCAGGCGATTCGCGCCGATGCTGGCCACGGCGTCGACGGTGGGCAGCTCTCCGGCGCGCGCCTTCTCGGTCTCCAACCGGGCAATGGTCAGCCCCAGATCAGCCTTGCGCACCAACGGATGGGCGCTCTGTGACTGCGCGACCCAGTCACCGACCTGCGTCGGCGCCAGTGCCGGCAGGGCCACCGGCACCGCCAGCGCTTTGGGTACGACCCCGTCGCGGCCCACCAGCTGGTCCAGCGCGATGCGCTTGGCCCGCAAGTCGTTGTCGGCAGCGATCTCGGTGGCGGTGGCCAGATCGAAGCGCGCCTGCGCTTCGCGGGTGTCGGTGATGGTCGCGGTGCCGACCTCGAAATTTCGCTTGGCCGAGGCCAGTTGCTCACCGATGGCCGTCTTGCTGGCCTGCGCGGCGGCCAGCGTGTCTTGCGCCACCAGCACGTCGAAGTAGGTCTGTGCTGTGCGCACGATCAACTCCTGCTCGGCGGTCTGCAGATCGGCCTGGGCCACTTCGAGCGTCTTCTCGGCCTGGCTCATCGTGCTCGCATTGGCGCGATTGAAGAGCGGCTGGCGTCCCGTGATGGCCATCGCCGTGACGGTGGTGCCGAAACCATTGCCGCTTGGGTTGCTCAGGCTGGGCGGCGGGTCGGTCTGAGTGTGCGTGAGGCTGCCGGTGCCGGTTACGGTGGGCAGACGCAACGCATGGCTCTGCGCCTTGCGGTGCAGCGCCGAATCGGCCTGGGCGCGGGCGGCAAGGTAGGCCGCGTCGTAGGCCCTCGCCGCCTCGTAGACCTCTTGCAGGCTCTGGGCCCAAGCGCTGGAGACAGATGCCAGGAGCAACGGGGCCAGCATCAGGTGGCGCATACGGGGCATGAAGAATCCTCCCAGGGTGAATTTCAAGCCGAACGGCAAGGCAGCGCGCTTTGTAGCGGCGATGGGTCGGCCGATCTGCCGGTTTGCGACCGGCGGACAGAAAGCGGGTGCCAATTGCATGGGCAGCGTCAGAAACGGAATGTGGGCGCTTCGGCAAAGCCCTGCAGTCGCGGTGCCACCGTGTCAAACAGCTCGACGCGCTTGAATTGCGCTGCACCGATGCAGGTGATCAGCAACGCGCGCATCACGGGCTCCTGGCCGACGATGGCGACCAGCCGGCCGCCGGGCTTCAATTGATCGAGAAGCGCCTGTGGCACCTCGGCCACCGAGCCCGAGAGCACGATCACATCGAAGGGCGCTTCGGCGCTCAGCCCTTGCGAGCCGTCGGCTTCACGAATCGAGGCGTTGGCAATGCCGGCATGGCGCAGGTTCGCGGCCGCCATCGCCGCCAGTGCCGGCCGGATCTCGAGCCCGATCACATGCTGTGCCTGGTGCGCCAGCAGCGCCGCCATGTGGCCCGAGCCGGCGCCAACCTCGAGTACGCGCTCGTGGCGGGCGACGTTCAGCGCCTGCAGCAGACGGGCCTCGACCTTGGGCGCCAGCATGACTTGGCCCTCAGGCAGCGGCACCTCGGTGTCGACGAAGGCCAGCGCGCGGTGCGCCGGCGGGACAAAGTCTTCGCGCTTGACCAGCGCCAGCAGCGAGAGCACCGCCTGGTCCAGCACCTCCCAGGGCCGGATCTGCTGCTCGATCATGTTGAAGCGGGCTTGTTCGATGTTCATGGTGCGACCTGAGATTTCAGGCTGATTTTATGGGCCGTGCTCTGCGCGCGGGCTTGCCCGGCGCGTGCAGCAAGCCGCTGAGCACGAGTTCGACATGGTCGGCGATGAACTTCATGGCATCAATCGTGTGCGAGGTGCAGGCACCCAGGGCATGCTTGTGCGTGCACAGCATGACCATCGGCAACAACAACGAGTGCACCGTGCTCTGGACATCGACCGCACGAAACTCACCGCTCTCGATACCGCGCCGCAGTATGGTGCCGACCAGTTGGTGACCGGGTTCGATGACTTCGCGCACGTAGAACTCGGCGATCTCGGGGAAGTTGCGAACCTCCGCGATGATCAGCTTGAAGGTCCCCGAGGCGGGGCTGGCATAGGTCTGCTGCCACCAGGCCACCAGCATCTCTCGCAGCACCGGTGCCATCGGGCCCTGGATCTGGCGCACCTCTTCGGCCGTGTCGGCAATCCGCGCCGACAGGTAATGCGCGATCACTGCCTTGAGCAACTCTTCCTTGCTCGGGTAGTACAGGTACAGCGTGCCTTTGGACACGCCGGCCAATTGGGCCACTTCCTCGGCGCGCGTTGCGGCAAAGCCTTTCTGGACAAACAGCGTCAACGCGGCTTCGAGCAATTCGTGCGGGCGCGCTTCCTTGCGGCGCTGGCGCAGCGAGGAACGGGGGTCGGCGGTGTGGGCGGTCGGCATCAAATTAATGACTAATGAGTCAGTAATGTAGGCCAGCCCGGGAATGTCGGTCAATCCGAGCCGGCTCCTAGAATCTGACGAATGCATCGTCGCTTCTGCGCATCGACCCTGCTGCTCGCAGTGTTCGCCCCGCCCTGGCTCGCCAGTTGCGCCGGCCTGGGTGGGCCCCGCACGGTGACGCTGTCGCAGGCCGAGTTGCAGACCCTCATCGAGCGCCAGTTCCCGCATCAGCGGCGGGTACTCGAGTTGATCGACGTCACCGTCGCCCGCCCGACCTTGCGCCTGCTGCCCGAACGCAACCGCATCGGCACTGACCTCGACCTCAGCGCGTCCGAGCGCCTGTCGGGCCGCACCGTGCGCGGCAGTCTGGCGCTGGACTATGCGCTGCGCTACGAAGCCGCGGACGCCAGCGTTCGCCTGTCTCAGGTGCAGGTGCAGGACGCCAGGCTCGACCTGGGCAGCGGCGCGCTGTCGCCGTCAGGTGCGCGCGTCGCCGCCTTGTTGGCCGAACGCCTGCTCGACGACTTCGTGCTCTACCGCGCCGATGCCCAGCGACTGCGCTCGCTGCAGCGCGCAGGCATTGCGACAGCAGATGTCGTGGTCACGTCACGCGGCCTCGAAATCAGATTCGCGGATCCACGCTAGTTCTTGTCGGCCCGCTATCATCCGCCGCCGTTTCGCTGCCCCGGCGTAGCGGGCCAAGACAACAGGAGTCGCCGTGGATTGGATGGTGCTGGCCCAGGCCGCTGTGATGGGCATCGTCGAGGGACTGACCGAGTTCCTGCCGATTTCCTCGACCGGGCACCTGATCCTTGCCGCGTCTTTGCTCAAGTTCAATGGCGCCGGCGTCAAGGTGTTCGAGGTCGCGATCCAGACCGGCGCGATGCTGGCTGTGATCTGGGAGTATCGCGAGCGTCTGTCGCGCACGGTCGTCGGCTTGCGTGGTGACGCCGTGGCACAGCGCTTCGCGCGCAATGTCTTGATCGCCTTCATGCCGGCAGTGGTGTTCGGCCTCTCGTTGGGCAGTGCGATCAAGGTGCATCTGTTCCACCCCGTGCCGGTGGCGCTGGCTTTTGTGGTCGGGGGGTTCATCATCCTGTGGGTTGAAAAGCGCCACCACAAGGCCTACGGCGAGCGAGATACGCAGGGCCTGCGACACGCGCGAGTCGAGAGCGTTGACGACATGACGGCTCTGGATGCGTTGAAGGTTGGCTTGGTGCAGTGCCTGGCGCTGATCCCGGGCACGAGCCGGTCGGGCGCAACCATCATCGGCGCAATGGTCTTCGGCTTCTCGCGCAAGGCCGCCACCGAATTCAGCTTCTACCTTGCCATCCCGACGCTGATCGGTGCCGGCGCCTACTCGGTGTGGAAGGATCGCGGCCTGCTGTCGGCAGCCGACCTGCCGATGTTCGCGGTCGGCACCGTGTTCGCGTTCTTCAGCGCCTGGTTGTGCATCCGCTGGCTGATTCGCTATGTCTCGACGCACGATTTCACGGCGTTTGCCTGGTACCGGATCATCTTCGGCGGCCTGGTGCTGCTGAGCGCCTACACCGGCTGGGTTGACTGGCGGGCGTGACCTGACGGCCCCAAGCTGGACCGCCTGGCTGCCATCAGCAACTTGCATCGGCGGCGGGTGTGCACGCGGCTAGCATCAAGCGTCTTCGACAAGGAGCGCACTCATGCTGCAGCTGGTGATCGGCAACAAGAACTATTCATCGTGGTCGATGCGGCCATGGGTGCTGATGCGTCACTTCGGCATCGACTTCGCCGAGGTCAAGCTGCGTTTTGATTTCACGCCGGACTCTGCCTTCTACCGAGAGTTGGCGCGCCATACCCCGGCGGGCCGGGTTCCGGTGCTGCTGATCGACGGCTTCGCGGTCTGGGACACGCTGGCGATTGCCGAGACATTGGCGGACCGGTTCCCGGACTTGCCGCTGCGGCCGCGTGACGCGCTACAGCGCTCCCGCGCCCGCAGTCTGGCCGCCGAGATGCACGCCGGCTTCACGGCCCTGCGCAACCATTGCCCGATGAACATCGAGGCCGTGCTGCCTGAGGTCGGCGCGCGGGTTCTGGCTGCTGAAATCGGCGTGCGGCGCGACCTCGCGCGCATCGACCAGATGTGGAGCGAACAACTGGCTGCGAGCGGAGGCCCGTTCCTGTTTGGCGCGTTTGGTGCGGTCGATGCGTACTACGCGCCGGTAGTTGCGCGCGTTCGAGGCTATGCGCTGCCGCTCTCTGCCCCGGCGCAGGGCTACGTCGAGCGCCTGTGGGCTTCGCCGGGCGTGTCAGCCTGGGTGACCGATGCGCTGGCCGAGCGCGACTTCCTTGACTTCGAGGAGCCGTACCGCAAGGCTCGCACCTGAAGCTGCGCGCTCAGCGTCGCCTGAAGAGCAAGTCCCAGACGCCGTGGCCGAGGTTCAGACCCCGCTGCTCGAACTTGGTCAACGGCCGGTAGTCGGGTCGCGGCGCAAAGCCGTCGCAGGTGTTGGTCAGCGAGGGCTCTGCGGCCAGCACGGCCTGCATCTGCTCGGCATAGGGCTGCCAGTCGGTGGCGCAATGCAGCCTGCCGCCCGGTGCCAGGCGTGAGGCGATCAGGGCGACGAAAGCCGGCTGGATCAGGCGGCGCTTGTGGTGCTTCTTCTTGTGCCAGGGGTCAGGGAAAAACACATGCAATCCGGCCAGTGAGGCCGGCGCGATCATTGCCTCCAGCACCGCGACCGCGTCGTGTTGCAGCAGACGCAGGTTGGTCAACCCGGCCTGATCGATGCGCTGCAGCAGCGCCCCGACACCCGGAGCGTGGACCTCGATACCGATGAAGTCGCGCTCGGGCTGCGCGGCTGCGATGCTTGCCGTGGCCTGGCCCATGCCAAAGCCGATCTCCACCACGAGCGGCGCACGGCGGCCGAACACCGTAACCGTGTCGAGTGGCTTGGCCTCGAACGGCAGCACGAAACGCGGCCCGAGTTCGGCCAGCGCGCGCGCCTGGCCGCTGCCCATGCGGCCGGCGCGCAAGACATAGCTGCGGATGGCTCGCGGCGGCGTGCTGGGCTGGCTCGCGGGGGGCACCAAGTCGCTCATAGTGCCTATTGTCGCAAGCCACCACGCCCTGGGCGACGCAGCAGTGCGCGAGTGTTGCGAAGCCTGTCCGGCATTCGCGCCTGTACCGCGTTCAGCATCCAAGGAGTTTCGCGATCGCGGACACGCCGTGTAGCGGCGAGACACGTTCTAAACCCCAGGGCCGCGCGCCAAAGTGGGCTCACCAAGCCGCAACCAATGCCGCGCTGGACTGGCTGGAAAGCGGCCGACCGATGCGCTGTTGCCACGCTAGAATCTGCCGCGCCGCGGGTGTAGTTCAATGGTAGAACGGCAGCTTCCCAAGCTTCATACGAGGGTTCGATTCCCTTCACCCGCTCCAACTTGATGGGGCCCCGCGTGGGGCCCCTTGTTCACTCGCTGATGACGCCGCAGGTCCCGCCCAAACCCACCGCCACGCTGTTGTGCGTGGGCCTGACAGTGCCCGGCGCGACATGTTGTGCGACCCTGGACGAGGCCACCTTGCATCTGCGCGAGGTGAGCTATGAGGTCATGGTGGCCTCGACACCCGCCGAAGAACTGCTGCATTGGGCCTCGCTGTCGCACGCCGTGCTCGATAGCGCCGTGGTGGCGTTGTTGTCCGAGGCCCCGGCCGAACCCGTGCTGGCCGCGCTGCTCGAGCATGGTGTGCAGGACATCGTCGTGCAGATCGATACCCCCGCCGAGGCTCTGCAGCGGCGCATGGACATTGCAGTGCGGCGCAAGGCGCTGGACCGCATGGCGCGCAAGGCCTTTGCCACCGACCTGGCCACGGGCCTGCCCAACCACAGCCAACTGCTCGAGCACATGACCCATCTGCTTGCGCTGCGCGAGCGCGAGCCCGCGCCGATGGCGGTGATTGCGTTGCGCATCGAGGGTCTGGCCACGGTGCAGGCCTCGCTCGGCATCGAATCGTCCAATGTGCTGCGGCGCAAGGTGGCGGTGCGCCTGCGCGCCAGCCTGCGTGCCAGCGACGTGGTGGCCTCGATCGGCAACGATGCGTTCCTCGTCTTGCTGGCCTGGGTTGACGCGGCCACCGATGGCGAACGTGTGATGGCCAAGCTGGTGCAGTCGCTGCGCCAGCCGTTCAATGTCGCCGGCACCGATGTCGCCGTGGCGGTGAGCGCCGGGCTGGCGCTGTACCCCGAGCATGGAAAGACGGCCGACGCGTTGTTGCGCCGCTCGGTCGGTCAGGCGGCGAGCCTGGCCACCGTCGGCCGCAGTGGCTTCGCCAACCGGGTTGAACGCGGACCCAGCACGGCCGCCAACGACGACGCCTGAATCTGGGGCGCGTCACTCGCCCACGCGGGTTCGCTGACCGGCGGCCACGGCCGCAGTTGGACTGCACCGCCTTCCTATAATCAAAAGTCGCGCGCTGACAAGTCACCTCCAAGCCATTTCGCGCGCCTTGCCTGCCACCTGAGAGCCCCTGGATGAAAGCCGCCGAGATCCGCGCCACGTTCCTGAAGTACTTCGAGTCCAAGGGCCACCAGGTCGTGGACTCGTCGCCCGTGGTGCCCGGAGACGACCCGACCCTGCTGTTCACCAACGCCGGGATGAACCAGTTCAAGGACGTGTTCCTTGGCTTTGACAAGCGCCCCTACGCGCGGGCGGCGACCTCGCAAAAGTGCATCCGCGCCGGCGGCAAGCACAACGACCTCGAGAACGTGGGCTACACCGCTCGCCACCTGACGTTCTTCGAAATGCTGGGCAACTTCAGCTTCGGCGACTACTTCAAGCGCGACGCGCTGGTGTTCGCCTGGGAACTGTTGACCGAGCATTTCAAGCTGCCCAAGGAAAAGCTCTGGGCCACCGTCTACGCCGAGGACGACGAGGCCTACGACATCTGGTTGAAGGTGATCGGCCTGCCGGCCGAGCGCATCGTGCGCATCGGCGACAACAACGGCGCGCGCTATGCGTCGGACAACTTCTGGATGATGGGCGACACCGGCCCCTGCGGCCCGTGCAGCGAGATCTTCTATGACCACGGCCCGGCGGTGGCCGGCGGCCCGCCCGGTTCGCCCGAGCAGGACGGCGACCGCTACGTCGAGATCTGGAACAACGTCTTCATGCAGTTCAACCGCAGCGAAGATGGTGTGATGCACAAGCTGCCCAAGCCGAGCGTCGATACGGGCATGGGGTTGGAGCGGCTGGCGACCGTGCTGCAAGGCGTGCACACCGTCTTCCAGGTCGATCTGTTCATGCGCTTGCTTGACGAGGCCAAGCGCTCTGTCGATGCGGCGGGTGGTGGCAATTGCGATCGCGAATCGCCGTCGTTGAAAGTCATCGCCGATCACATCCGCGCCTGCGCCTTCACCGTCGCCGACGGTGTGATTCCGGGCAACGAGGGTCGCGGCTACGTGCTGCGGCGGATTGCGCGGCGCGCCATTCGCCATGGCTACAAGCTCGGTGCGCGCAAGCCCTTCTTCCATTCGCTGGTTGCGCCGCTGGCGGCCGAGATGGGCGATGCCTACCCCGAGCTGCGCCGCGATGCCGCGCGCGTGACCGAGGTGCTGAAGCAGGAAGAGGAGCGCTTCTTCCAGACCATCGCCAATGGGATGGAGATCCTCGAGGGCGCACTTGTGCAGCCCGACGCGGGGCAGGTGACGATCGCGGGTCTGGCGCCGAAGGTCATTGTGTCCGTTCGCCCTGAGCCTGTCGAAGGGCAGGCTTCGACAAGCTCAGCCCGAACGGTTGCGCTGACGGGTGTGGCGGCGTCGGGGCACGCTGGGCAGCTTGCAGTGCTTCCGGGTGACCTCGCCTTCAAGCTGCACGACACCTTCGGTTTCCCGCTCGACCTGACGGCGGACGTCTGCCGCGAGCGCGGCGTCGCCGTCGACGAGGCCGGCTTCAACGCCGCAATGAGTCGCCAGCGCGAACAGGCTCGTGCAGCGGGCAAGTTCAAGCTGGCGCAAGGCCTGGCCTACAGCGGCGCCGACACGGCTTTCCACGGCTACGAGCACCTGGTCTGCGAGCACAGTAAAGTCACGGCGCTGTATATCGACGGCGCGCCGGTGAACCGCGCACGCGCTGGCGACGACGTGGTGATCGTGCTCGACCACACGCCGTTCTACGCCGAGAGCGGCGGCCAGGTCGGCGATGCCGGCGAGTTGCGCAACGCGCGCGCCCGCGTGATCGTCGAGGACACGACCAAGATCCAGGCGGCCGTATTCGCTCACCAGGGTCGCATTGTCGAAGGAGAGGTCGAGGTCGGCGACAGCTTTGTCGCCCGCATCGACGCCGAGCGCCGTGCCAAGACCGTGCGCAACCACAGCGCCACGCACTTGATGCACAAGGCGCTGCGCGAGGTGCTGGGCGCGCATGTGCAGCAGAAGGGCTCGCTGGTGAACGCCGAGCGCACGCGCTTCGATTTCGCGCACAACGCGCCGGTCACCGATGCGCAGGTTCGGCAAGTTGAGGCGATCGTCAACGCCGAGATTCTGGCCAATGCGGCGACGCAGGCGCGCGTGATGGGCATCGAGGACGCGCAAAAATGCGGCGCCATGATGCTGTTCGGCGAGAAGTACGGCGAAGAGGTGCGCGTGCTCGACATCGGCAGCTCGCGCGAGCTCTGCGGCGGCACGCATGTGCAGCGCTGCGGCGACATCGGCCTGTTCAAGATCGTTGCCGAGGGCGGGGTGGCGGCCGGCATCCGGCGCGTCGAGGCCGTCACCGGCGACAACGCGTTGGCCTATCTGCAGCAGATCGAGAGCACGCTGGGCGGCGTGGCCGGCGCGTTGAAGGTGACACCCACCGAGGTGCCGGCACGCGTCAGCGCAACGCTGGATCAGGTGCGTGCGCTCGAAAAGGAAATTGCTGCGCTGAAGGGCAAGCTGGCGTCATCGCAGGGCGACGAACTGATGGCCCAGGCGGTCGATGTCAAGGGCCTGAAGGTGCTGGCCGCGGTGCTCGATGGTGCTGACGCGAAAACGCTGCGCGAGACGATGGACAAGTTGAAGGACAAGCTCAAGAGCGCCGCCATCGTGCTCGCCGCCGTCGATGGCGGCAAGGTGCAGATTGCCGCCGGCGTGACGGCCGACCACATGGGCCGCGTCAAGGCCGGCGAGCTGGTCAATTTCGTGGCCCAGCAGGTAGGAGGCAAGGGCGGCGGCAAGGCCGACATGGCGATGGCCGGTGGCACGGATGCCGCGGCATTGCCCAAGGCGTTGGCGTCGGTCGCAGGCTGGGTGGCTGAGCGTGCCTGAGGTCGGCGCAATCATCATCCGCCGACCGCGTCCGGCCGACGCCGCCGCGGTCGCGGCCACGATGGCCGATCCGCAGGTGCTGAGCGGCCTGATGCAAATGCCGTACGCGACCGAGGAATTCTGGCGCAAGCGCATCGAGGAGATGCCGGTCGGGTCTGCGGTTCATGAACTGTTCCTGGTCGCCGAGCGCGACGGCACGGTGGTCGGCAATGCCGGCCTGACGCCGATGACTCATGTGCGCCGCCGCCATGTGATGGGCCTGGGGATGGCGGTCGCGCGCACTGCGCAGCGGCAGGGTGTCGGTGCGGCATTGATGCAGGCGCTGGTCGATTGGGCTGACCGCTGGGCCCAGGTCTTACGCCTGGAGTTGACCGTCTTTGCCGACAACGCCGCGGCGATTGCGCTGTACCGCAAGTTCGGCTTCGAGATCGAGGGCACGCACCGCGGCTTCGCATTGCGCGACGGTGTATTCGTCGACGTGCACTCGATGGCCCGACTTCATCCCGCGCCGCCGGTGATCCGATGAAGCCGTGGCGTGCGGCCGCCGCGGTGGCGCTGCTGGCGGCGGCGCTCGGGGCGCTGGCGCAGACGCGCGTTGAATTGCCCAGCCTGGATCGTCGCGACGGCGAGGCCGTGAAGCTGGTCGGCGATTGGTTTGCATCGGCAGCCCCAGGTGGCGCGCGGATCCCGGCCGTGCTGCTGTTGCACGGCTGTGGCGGCGCCTACGACAACAAGGGCGCGCTGTCGACGCGTTTGCGCGAGTACGCGGCAATGATCAACGCCGAGGGTTGGCACGCGCTGGTGCTGGACTCCATGACGCCGCGGGGCATCAGCGAGTTGTGCACACAGCGCACCGGCGCGCGAGCCATCACGCAGCCGCATCGCCGCCTGGATTCGCTCGGCGCGCTGGCCTGGATGGCGCAGCGGCCCGAGGTCGATGCCGCGCGGCTGGCAATGGTCGGCTGGTCGCATGGCGGCAGCGCGGTCCTTGCCGCCACCAACGAGCGGCAACGCGATGTCGCGCAATCGACCTTTCGCGCACGCGCGGCCGTTTCTTTCTATCCCGGCTGCACCGCGGAGTTGAACCGAGGCCACAAGCCGGTGGGACCTGTGCTGGTGTTGGTCGGCGAGCGCGATGACTGGACCGCGGCCGCGCCCTGCGTCGAGTTGGCTGCGCGCAGCGGCGGCGCAATGCGCACGGTGGTCTACCCCGAGGCCTTCCACGGCTTTGACGGCAGCGCCGCGCCGCGCGTGCGCCGCGACGTGCCCAACGGCGTCAACCCGGGGCAGGGCGTCACGGTCGGCGCCAATCCCGCCGCGAGAGAGGCCTCGCAGCGCGAGATGCTCACCTTCCTGCGGGAGCGGCTGGCGCCGTGAGGCGCTGCTAGAGTCGCGCACCATGAGCGATCGACAAGACCTCGCTGGGCGCCACATCGTACTGGGCCTGACCGGCGGCATCGCCTGCTACAAGGCCGCCGAGCTGACGCGTGAACTGGTCAAGGCCGGCGCGACCGTGCAAGTCGTGATGACCGAAGCGGCCGAGCACTTCATCGGCGCGGTGACGCTGCAGGCGCTGTCCAACCGGCCGGTGTTCACCAGCCAATGGGATGCGCGCGAGGCCAACAACATGGCCCACATCAACCTGACACGCGAGGCCGATGCCATCTTGGTGGCGCCGGCCAGCGCCGATTTCATTGCGAAGCTGGTGCAAGGCCGGGCCGATGAATTGCTGAGCCTGGCCTGCCTGGCGCGACCGCTGGCGAAATGTGCCCTGCTGCTGGCGCCGGCGATGAACCGCGAGATGTGGGCCCACCCGGCCACGCAGCGCAATGTCGCGCAGCTGGTGGCCGATGGTGCGCTGGTGCTAGGGCCCGCGGCCGGTGACCAGGCCTGCGGGGAAATCGGCGATGGCCGCATGCTCGAACCCGAGGAACTGCGCGACGAGCTGATCGCCTTCTTCCAGCCCAAGCTGCTGGCCGGACGTTCGGTGCTGGTCACGGCCGGCCCGACCTACGAAGCCATCGACCCGGTCCGTGGCATTACCAACCTGTCGAGCGGCAAGATGGGGTTTGCGGTGGCCCGCGCCGCCGCCGAGGCCGGCGCGCGGGTGACGCTTGTCGCGGGCCCGGTGGCTTTGCCGACGCCGCGCGGCGTGACCCGAATCGACGTGCGCAGCGCGCAGCAGATGCACGACACGGTACTGCCGGCGGCGGCAACGCATGACGTCTTCGTCGGCACCGCCGCCGTGGCTGACTGGCGGACACAAAACGCGGCAGCACAGAAGATAAAGAAGGTCGCCGGGCGTGCGGTGCCGAGCCTGGACCTGACCGAGAACCCCGACATCCTGGCGGCGGTGGCGGCCCTGCCCAAGCCGCCGTTCTGTGTTGGCTTCGCCGCCGAGAGCGCCGATGTGGCCCGCCACGCGCGTGAAAAGTTGCTGCGCAAGAAGGTCCCGCTGATCGTCGGCAACCTCGGCCCGGCCGCCTTCGGTCAGGACGACAACGCGCTGTTGCTCGTCGACGCACAGGGTGAGCGCGAGTTGCCGGGTGGCGGCCAGCGCGCCGACAAACTGGTGCTGGCGCGGCAGTTGATTGCCGACATCGCAAATCGACTGAAGACATGACCACCATCGACATCAAGGTGCTCGATGCGCGCATCGCCGCGCACCTGCCGCACTACGCCACGCCTGGCAGCGCCGGATTGGACCTGCGCGCCTGCCTGGATCACGCGTTGACGCTGGCACCGGGGCAGACGCAGCTGATTCCAACGGGGCTGTCGATTCACATCGGGGACCCGGCCTACGCCGCGATGCTGTTGCCGCGCTCGGGCCTGGGCCACAAGCACGGCATCGTGCTCGGTAACCTGGTCGGCCTGATCGACAGCGACTACCAGGGCCCGTTGATGGTCAGCTGCTGGAACCGCGGCAGCACGCCCTTCGTCATCGAGCCCATGGAGCGCATTGCGCAGATGGTCATCGTGCCGGTGGTGCAGGCCAGTTTCCGCCGCGTCGACAGTTTTGCTACCTCGGATCGCGGCGAAGGCGGTTTCGGCTCTACTGGCAAGCGCTGAGGCTCAACGCTCGCGGGTCTGCCGATCAGTGCAAGCCGCGCGCCGCGGGTAGCACTTCCAGCACGTCGAGCACATTGCCGCCGACGCGGGTGGCTTCGACTTCTTCCGGCGTGGCATCGCGGACCGCGCGCACTTTTATGTGCAGGCGCAGCGCCATGCCCGCCAGCGCGTGATTGCCGTCAAGCACCACATGCGTCGGGTAGACCTCGGTCACGGTGTACAGCGTGTCAGGGGGGATGTCGGGTGTTACGCTGCCTTCGGGCAGGCCCTCGAACTGCATTCCGGGCTCGACTTCGGCGGGAAACAGCGAACGGTCCTCGAAGCACACCAATGCACTGTCGTACTCGCCAAAGGCGTGCTCGGGTTCGAGGTGCAGATGGGCTTCGAAGCCCGCCGTTTGGCCGGCCAGCGCCTCCTCCACCTTGGGCAACAGGTCGTCGCCGCCGAAGTAGAACTCCACCGGCGCGGGCAATTCGTCGATGGCCTGGCCCTGTGCGTCCGACAGTTGCCAGGTGAGCGCCACCACGCAAGGTTTTTCAATCAACATTGGACAATGATGGCACAGCACGACAATCGTTGAATGGATCCGGATCACGCCTTGACGCTGCTCGGTGGCCTGTCGCCAGCGCAATTCATGCGCCACCACTGGCACAAGAAACCGCGGCTGGTGCGCCAGGCCGTACCTGGCATTGGCGCGCCCCTGTCGCGCATGGCGCTGTTTGCTTTGGCGGCGCGCGACGATGTCGAATCGCGCCTGATTCGACGTGACGGCCGGGATCACTGGCAGCTTCGCCACGGCCCGCTGCCGCGGCGCGCCCTGCCGCCGCTGGCGCAGGGCGGCTGGACGCTGCTGGTGCAGGGTTTGGATTTGCATCTGGACGCCGCGCACGATCTGCTGTCACGTTTTCGCTTCGTGCCCGCCGCCCGCCTGGACGACCTGATGCTGTCCTATGCCAGCGACGGTGGCGGGGTCGGGCCGCATATCGACTCGTATGACGTCTTCCTGCTTCAATTGCAGGGTCGGCGCCGCTGGCGAATCGGCCGTGCTCGCCGGCCGCAGTGGCGCGACGACGTGCCGCTGAAGATGCTGGCGCAGTTTGAAGCCGACCAGGATTGGGTGCTCGATCCGGGTGACATGCTCTACCTGCCACCCGGATGGGCGCATGAGGGCGTGGCCATCGGGGGCGACTGCATGACGGCCTCGATCGGCTTTCGCGCCCCGGGGGCCGATGAACTGGCGCAGGCCTTACTGGCACGCCTGGCAGACGCCTCGGATGCGAACCCGCGCGCGCCGCGCTACCGCGACCCCGCGCAGGCCGCCACGGCCCAACCAGGCTCAGTACCAGAGCCCTTGAAGCGCTTTGCCCACGCTGCAGTCGCCCGCGTCCTGGCCGATCGGGTCGCGCTGGATTGCGTGCTCGGTGAATGGCTCACCGAACCCAAGGCCCAGGTCTGGTTCGACGCGCCACGCAGCGCGCGGCAGAATGTCGAGCATGGCGTCGTGCTCGACCGCCGCTCACGCATGGCTTACGACGCCGGGCACATCTTCATCAATGGCGAGTCATTGCGCGCCGGTGGCCGGGACGCGAAGCTGATGCACACGCTGGCCGATGCGCGCCAACTCGATGCACGCGCCGTGCGCGCGGCCAGCAGCCAGGCGCGCGCGCTGCTCGAGGAGTGGTGGGCCAGCGGCTGGTTGCATGCCCGCGCTTGAGTCTGTTTTGAGGAGACGTTCATGAACCCCCAGACGCCCAAGGGCTCCGCGCTTATCGATGGCCGCAGCGAGTTCATCGCCGCGGTTCGACTGGCCTTGTCGTGCGCCACACAAGAGCGCGCGCGAGAACTGTGTTTTGTCGACCCTGATTTCGCTGCCTGGCCTCTCGAGGACCCGCAGTTGCTGAGTGCGCTGAGTGCCTGGGCGCGTCTGCCCGAACGCCGGTTGCTGATGATTGCCACACGCTTCGACGATCTGCCTCGGTATTGCCCACGCTTTGTGGCCTGGCGGCGAAACTGGACCCATGTCGTGGAGTGCCGGGCGACCGAGGTCGAGACGTCGCAGGTTCCGACCTTGCTGCTGGCCGGCGCGCACAGCCTGCAGTTGGCTGACCGGCAACAGTGGCGCGGCCATTGGCTGGCCGACGACAGCGAGATCGGTGAGTGGCGCGAAGTGGTTGACGTGCTCATGCAACGTTCCGAGGTTGATTTCCCGGCCAACACGCTGGGTCTCTAGGGCAATTCCCTAGGAACGCTATACTCACAGGCTAGGTACGGAGGGGTCTCTCACTCTTCATGTCCCTGCCCGAAGCGGATTCCTGTGAATGGATCCAACAGTTACCGATCATCGTTTGACTCACCGAACTCCAAGGATTTTTTAATGAACAAGTCGCTCCTGTTGGCCGCCCTGGTTGCTGCCGTCGCCCTGTCTGCTTGCGGCAAGAAGGCCGAAGAGAAGGCCCCTGCGGCGACGGCCCCCGTGGCAGCCGCCGCCTCTGCCGCTGCAGCCGACGCTGCCTCGGCCGTGACCGGTGCCGCCACGGCCGCCGCCGACGCCGCCGCTTCGGCCATGGCCGGTGCGGCTTCCGCAACTGCCGGCGCGATGCAGGACGCTGCCAAGGACGCTGCGGGCAAGGCTGCCGCGGCTGCCAAGGACGCTGCCGGCAAGGCCGTCGAAGGCGCCAAGAAGTAATCGGTTTACCGAAGATGTTGCAAAGGCCGCCTCCGGGCGGCCTTTGTCGTTGGGTCTGCCGCGTTCAGTGAAGTTCGATCCAGCCGCAACCGTGGGTGGCATCCGCTGCACTGAGCAGAGTGGGAGCCGCCGCGTCTAACGCTCCACGCAGCGCGGCTAACGCCAGGTCGGGCCTGTTGTTTTTCTGGCTCAGGTGCGCGGCCACCACATGGCGCAGACCGTCGTGGCCACAGGCGTCGAGCAGGGCCGCAGACTGATGATTCGCCAGATGGCCCAGGCGACCCCCGACGCGCCGCTTCAGCCACGGCGGGTAGGCGCTGGCGGCGAGCAACTCGGGGTCGTGATTGGTTTCAAGCAGCAGCGCGTCGCAACCCTGCAGCGCAAGTGCGACGGCGTCGGTTGGCTCGCCGATGTCGGTCAGGATGCCGATGCGATGCCGGGCGTCGCTGCAGGTCAGCTGTAGAGGCTCTGCGGCGTCGTGCGGGACTGCAAAGGGGTGCAGTGTCAGGGCACCCACCACGATCGCTTGGCCGTCGCGCGCGACAAGGCACTCCGGCGCGTCCTCGGCCTTGGCTGCGACCTGGGCCCACGTGCCGGCGCTGGCCCACACCGGTGTGCCGTGGCGCCGCTGCAGCGCCAGCACCCCGCCGACATGGTCACTGTGTTCGTGCGTGACGAACACCGCATCGATGTCGGTCGCCAGCAGGCCGCGTGTGGCCAGGCGGGTGGCAAGGTGGCGCAGCGGCAGGCCGCAGTCGATCAGGACGCGGGTGGCACGCGCACCCTCGCCTGTCGCAATGGCCTCGATGAGGGTGGCGTTACCGCTGCTGCCGCTGCCCAGGCTGGTGAAGCGCAGCACGGCGGTCGGCTGCTGCGTGCTACTTCAGATCCTCAACCAGCAGCGCCACGATGCGCTGGCCGACGCTGCCGTTCTCCGGGCCGCCCTGGGCGTTTTGCACCGAGACATGGGTGCGCTCGCCGTCGGCCTTGACGACGATTCGATAGCGGACCGGCGCTTGTGCGGGATCGGCCTTGCCGAAGGCGAACAGCTTGGCGAAGAAGCCCCGCTCGGTGGTCGCGGCGTCCTTCGGATCAACGTAGCGAACGAAGTACAGGCCGCCCGCGCGGTCGCGGTCCTCGACGGTAAAGCCGCTGCGATCCAGCGTCAGACCGACGCGGCGCCAGGCGCGGTCGAAGCCTTCGTCGACCTGCAGCGTTGCCGCCGCCTGGCCCGTGACGACGCGGGCACGCGGTGTGCTGGTGACCGGGTTGGCGGCCACCGTGCGCGCGACCTCTTCCTTGGCGCCGAGCTTGACCATCAGGCGCGACAGGAACTCGGCTTCGAGTTGCGGATCGCTTGGCCGGTGGGTCCAGGTCGTCTGTTCCTTGCGATCGGTGGTGTAGACCTCGATCATCCCGCGGTGGCTGAGGAACACGTCGCTGCCGTTGGCACCGCGCTCGACGCGCACGCGAAAGCGGTCGCGCAGGCCGCTGTCGTACAGGGTATCGAGCACGCGGCCGATGGTGCGGCGAATGATGTCCTGCGGGATGTTGGCGCGGTTCTCCGCCCAGTCGGTCTCCATCACGCCGGCCTGGGCGTTGTCGACGACCAGATTGAACCCGCGTTCCTGCCAGAACGATTGCAATTGCGGCCACAAGCGTTCGGCTGGCATGGGCACCGACAACCAGCGCTGGCTGCCTTCGCGCACGATGCGCATCTCGCCGATGCTGGTCGGCGCAACGGTACTCGCGACGCTGGTGGCAGACGCCGGGGCTGCGCTTGCAGAGCCGAAGGTGCTGGCACTCACCGTGCCGCCGCCCTGCGGCTGGTAGCGGCTATCACGTTGCAACTGCGTCAGGTCGGGCGGCACCTCAAGGCGCGCGGTCTTGGTTGACTGGCTCTTGTAGTCGATCTTGTCGCCCGCCAGGAAATCGTTGACTGTCGAGCAGGCACCGAGTGTGCAGGCGGCGGCGAGCGCCAGGGCCAGACGCAGGGCGGGTGACAGGGAAGCGTGTGCAGGATGCATGGGTGAGGCGGCGCGTTGCGGCGACCGGCAGGCTGAATGGTGAGGGACTCTGACGAAAGACAAGGGTACGACGCCGGCTGCGCGTTAGAGCAGGCCGGCCTCGTGCATCGCCTGCTCGAGCGGCGCATGCAGGGCTTCGGACAGACCGACCAGCGGCAGTCGCAGCATCGGGCCGCAGCGGCCCATCCGCGCCAGCGCCCATTTGACCGGAATCGGATTGGCCTCGACGAAGAGTTGCTTGTGCAAGGCCAGCAGCTTCAAGTGGATCTCGCTGGCCTGCCTGGCGTTGCCAGCGATGGCAGCCCGGCACAGCTCGGCCATGGCGCGCGGTGCCACGTTGGCGGTGACGCTGACGTTGCCATGTCCGCCGAGCAGCATCACAGCGATGGCGGTCGGATCGTCGCCCGAGTAGATCGAGAAGCCCTTGGGTGCCTGCTTGATCAGCCAGGCCGCGCGGTCGATGTTGCCCGAGGCTTCCTTGATGCCGATGATGCCCGGCACTGTCGCCAAGCGCAGCACGGTGTCGTGCTGCATATCGGCCACCGAGCGGCCGGGCACGTTGTAGAGCATGACCGGGATGTCGACGGCTTCGGCGATCGCCCGGAAGTGCCGGTAGATGCCTTCCTGGGTCGGCTTGTTGTAGTAGGGCACCACTTGCAGAGTGCAATCAGCACCGACCTCGAGCGCGAATTTCGACAGCTCGATCGCCTCACGGGTCGAGTTCGCGCCGGCCCCGGCCATCACGGGTACCCGCCCCGCCGTGTGCTCGACGGCGACGCGGATGATCTCGCAATGCTCCTGCACATCGACGGTCGGCGATTCGCCTGTCGTGCCGACGACGCCGATGCAGGCCGTGCCTTCGGCGATGTGCCAGTCGATCAAGCGCCGCAGCGCCGGGTAGTCGACGCTGCCGTCGTCGTTCATAGGCGTGACCAGCGCGACGATGCTGCCAACTATCGGATTCATGGAGTGCGGTGCATATTGCAAACGGTCGATTTTAGCTGGCGCGCGGCCGATCGCCTTCTACAGCCGATGGCGGCCTTGGCTGGCCGGGGTATTGACCGCGACGACTCGCTGCACACGGCGCAGTGGCGTGTCCAGCAGGCCGTCTTCGTAGGCCACCACATGCAGGCCCTGGCAGACGGCCAGCAACTCGCCCGGGCGGAGCAGAAATTCGGGGTTCGATGGCTTGCCGTAGGCTTCGTTGCCCAGCGCGAAGGTCTCGTAGATCAGCACGCCGCGCGCGGCGAGGCTGGCCAACAGCGCCGGCCACAGCGGGCGCCACAGGTAGTTGGTGACGACGACGCCGTCGAAGCGCTCGCCTTGGAAGGGCCAGGGCCCGCTCTCGATGTCGGCAACGACGGCGCGGCCGTGAGACTCCACGCCCGACAGTGCGGTCGCATCGCGATCGACGCCGGTGACTGCAAACCCCTGTGCAGCCAGCCAGCGCAGGTGCCGCCCGCTGCCGCAGGCCACATCGAGCACCGACCCGCGCGGGTTGATCAGCGTCGACCAGCGCGTGACCCAGGCCGAAGGCTCAAGCCCCGCGTGTGCGCTCAAAAACAGCTCCGGAGAAAGTTGGCCAGCTCCACCATCAGGTCGGGCTGCAGGTACGACACGAACACCAGGGCCAAGGCGAGCCCCGAGACCACGCCCCAGAACAGGCGCGAATGCAGCCAACCGCTCAATGCGTGCTTCATGCCGCCGCCACGGCCGGCCGGTGAATCGCGGTCTCGCGCACCGGCAGGTTGATCAGCGCCGCGAACACGCCGAGCGCCACCGCGATCCCCCACACGATGTTGTAGCTGCCGGTGGCGTCGTACAACGTGCCGCCCAACCAGGCGCCCAGAAAGGAACCGAGCTGGTGGCTGAGGAAGACGAAGCCGCCGAGCATCGAGAAATGGCGCACGCCGAACATCTGCGCCACCAAGGCATTGGTGGGCGGCACGGTCGACAGCCACAACACCCCCATCGTCGCTGCGAACAGGTAGACCGACCACGGTGTCAGCGGTGCGGCCAGAAAGGCCACGATGACCACCGAGCGCAGGATGTAGATTGCACTCAGGATGTGCCGCTTCGGGAAGTGCTGGCCCAGCGAGCCCGCCGCGTACGTGCCGATCACGTTGAACAATCCGATCAACGCCAGCGCGACGGTCGCCACCTGCGGCGTCATGCCGTGGTCCTTCAAGTAGCTGGGCAAGTGCACACCGATGAAGACGACCTGGAAGCCGCAGACGAAGTAGCCCGCCATCAGCAATTGGAAGCTGCGGTAGCCAAAGGCCTCGCGCAGGGCCTGCACGATGCTTTGATGCGTGCCATGGGCCGCAGCGTCGCGCGCCGGTTCCTTCAGCCCGAATGCCAGCGGCATGATCGCCAGCACAGCGATGCCCAGTATGAAGAGGGCCTCCTGCCAGCCGAAGGCGCTGATCAACCAACTCGCCACCGGGACCATCAGGAACTGGCCGAACGAGCCGGCTGCCGCGGTGACACCCATGGCCCACGAGTGCCGATCGGCCGGCACATTGCGGCTGATCACTCCGTAGATTACGGCGTAGGTGCAGCCGGCCTGGGCCATCCCGATCAGAACGCCGGCGCTGCCGGTGAAGGCCAGCCCGGTGGCGGCGGGCGCCATCAAGATCAGGCCGGCGGCGTACATCAGTGCTGAGCCGAGCAGGATCTTGAAGGCGCCGAAGCGGTCGGCCAGCGCACCGGCAAAGGGCCCCGCGATACCCCAGGCCAGGTTCTGCACGGCCAACGCAAACGCGAAAGTCTCGCGCGTCCAGCCGCGCTCCATCGTGATCGGCTGCAGCCACAGGCCAAATCCATGGCGGATGCCCATCGTGAGGGTCACGATCGCGGCGCCGCAGAGCAGCACCTGCAGCATCGAGAGTTGTGTCGCGGTGCTCGAATCGGAACGCATGGCGGCACTTTAGCGGCAGCTCACCCATGCTGCACGCGCAGGGCAAACTAGCCCCCATGCAGACCAAGGTAGTGCATCTGTTCGAGCAGCCGCAGCATCGCGCTGCGGTGGCGGCGTTGATCCATCACGAGTTCTGGACCGAGGTGCCGGGTGCGAGCGTGCAAGGGATGGCCACTCGTTTGACGAAAGCCAGCCACGCGGACGCGCTGCCGCTGTGCCTGGTGGCGCTGCGAGAAGGGGAGCCGATCGGCGTCGTCAACTTGGTCGACAACGACGACGATGCGCATGCCGACTGGCACCCCTGGCTGGCCGGCATGGTGGTGGCGGCGCCGTACCGCGGCCAGGGCGTGGGCTCGCTGCTCGTGCGCTCGCTGTTGGACCATGCGCGGCGCTTGCGAACGCCACGGGTGTACTTTGGCACCGACGGACCGGCCTTCTACACGCGGCTCGGCGCGGTGGTCCATCAGGTGCCTCGCGAGGGCTTCTGGTTCATGCGTTTCGATCTGTGACTTGGGGGCAATCCTAGAATCCGCCGCCATGCCAACCAAGATTTCCAAATACGCCGAAGCTTCGATCCGTGTCCTGAAGGGCCTCGAACCCGTCAAGCAGCGCCCGGGCATGTACACGCGCACCGAGACGCCGCTGCACGTGATCCAGGAGGTCATCGACAACGCCGCCGACGAAGCGCTGGTGGGCTCCGGCAAGCGCATTGCGGTGACGCTGCATGCCGACGGCTCGGTGGGTGTCGAAGACGACGGGCGCGGCATTCCCTTCGGCCTGCACCCCGAAGAGGGCGTACCCGTGGTCGAAATCGTCTTCACGCGGCTGCACGCCGGCGGCAAGTTCGACAAGGGCGGCGCGGGCGCCTACAGCTTTTCCGGCGGCCTGCACGGGGTGGGCGTGAGCGTCACCAACGCGCTGGCGCGTCGGCTGGCGGTGACGGTCTACCGCGAGGGCCAGGTCGCGACGATGGCGTTTTCGGGCGGCGACGTGGTTGAGGGTCAGGTGCTGCGCAAGGCGACGGCCGGCGATCGCAAGCAGGGCACCACGGTACGCGTCTGGCCCGACGCCAAGTACTTCGACAGTGCCGAGCTGCCGCGCCGCGAGCTGATGCACCTGTTGCGCAGCAAGGCCGTGCTGATGCCCGGCGTGACAGTGACGCTGACTGTCGAGAAGTCGGGCGAGGTGCAGTCGTGGCTGTACCAGGGCGGCCTGCGCGATTACCTGATGCAGAGCCTGGCGGCCGAGCCCGTGATTCCGCTGTTCGAAGGCGAGCGCTACGCCGATGCGGGCGACAGCGAGAACAACGCCGAAGGCGAGGGCGCTGCGTGGTGCGTGGCCTTCACCGAAGACGGCCTGACGCTGCGCGAGAGCTACGCCAACCTGATTCCCACCGTGGCCGGCGGCACGCATGAGGCGGGACTGAAGGACGGCCTGTTTGCCGCCATCAAGGGTTTCATCGAAGTCCATGCGCTGCAACCCAAGGGCGTCAAGCTGATGCCCGACGACGTGTTTTCGCGCGCCAGCTTCGTGCTCTCGGCCAAGGTCCTGGACCCGCAATTCCAGGGCCAGACCAAGGAGCGGCTCAACTCGCGCGACGCGCTGCGCCTGGTGTCGAGCTACTGCCGGCCCGCGCTCGAGTTGTGGCTGAACCAGCATGTGGCCGACGGCAAGAAGCTCGCCGAGCTGGTCATCAGGCAGGCGCAGACGCGCCAGAGGGCTTCGCTGAAGGTCGAGAAGCGCCGCGGCTCGGGCGTGGCTGTGCTGCCCGGCAAGCTGACCGATTGCGAAAGCCGCGACCTCTCGCTCAACGAAGTCTTCCTGGTCGAGGGCGACTCGGCCGGCGGCAGCGCCAAAATGGGACGCAACAAGGAGACGCAGGCGGTACTGCCGCTGCGCGGCAAGGTGCTCAACGCCTGGGAGGTCGAGCGCGACAGGCTGTTCGCCAATAACGAGATCCACGACATTGCAGTGGCGATCGGTGTCGATCCGCATGGCCTGAACGACGAGCCTGCGGGCGTGCTGTCGGGCCTGCGTTACGGCAAGGTCTGCATCCTCAGCGACGCCGATGTCGACGGCTCACACATCCAGGTCCTGCTGCTCACGCTCTTCTTCCGCCACTTTCCCAAGCTGATCGAGCGCGGCCACCTCTTTATTGCCAAACCGCCGCTGTTTCGCATCGACGCGCCGGCGCGCGGCAAGAAGCCCGCCGCCAAGATCTATGCCCTGGACAACGGCGAGCTCGAGGCCACGCTGGACAAGCTGCGCAAGGAAGGCGCGCGCGAAGGCTCCTGGAGCATCAGCCGCTTCAAGGGCCTGGGCGAAATGAGTGCCGAGCAGTTGTGGGACACCACGCTCAACCCCGACACGCGGCGCCTGCTGCAGGTGGCCTACGGCGAACTCGACTTCAGCGCAACGACCGATTCACTGACCAAGCTGATGGGCAAGGGCGAGGCCGCGGCGCGGCGTGAATTGATGGAGTTGCGCGGCGACGCGGTGGAGATCGATGTCTGACTCGCTGCGGTTGCGATTGCGCCCGACGATGTTGTCGGACCTCGATTTCGTGCAGACGATCGAGACCGACCCGCAGAACCTGCCGTTCATCACGCCGTGGGAACGCACTCAACATGAGGGCGCGGTGCGCTTCCCGGATTTCCGCCACTTCATCGTCGAGGCTGGCGACGACTGGGCGAGCTCGGGTTTCGTGATTCTGCAGGGCTGCCGTAGCCGGCACCAAAGCGTCGAACTCAAGCGCATCGTGCTGCAACCCAAGGGCCGGGGACTGGGCCGCGCCTGCGTGCGCCTCCTGAAGCAGATGGCGTTTCGCGACCTGCACGCACACCGCTTCTGGCTCGATGTCAAGGCGCTCAATGTGCGCGCCGCGGCGCTCTATGCCAGCGAAGGATTCGTCGAGGAAGGGCGGTTGCGCGAATGCCTGAAGCTCGACGAAGGGTTTGAGTCGCTGATCGTCATGAGCCTGCTCGAGCGCGAGTACGCGCAGCGCGTTGCCCGCGGGCAGGAGTGGTTCAGCGCCGCGGCGTCAGGTCAGTGAACGCCAGTCCCTGGTCGGCGACATGCGCCGGCATGGCCTGGCCGAGCAGGCGCGCGGCGCAGGCCTGACCCATGGCCGGGCTGGTCTGGATGCCGTAGCCGCCCTGGCCGCAGCACCAGAAGAAGCCGGGCAGCGCGTCGTCGAAGCCGCCCACCAGGGCGCCGTCGGGGACGAAGCTGCGCAGCCCGGCCCAGGTGCGCAGCGGGCGGCGGATCGTGAGTGTGGTGGCGGTTTGGATGCGGTCGATGCCGGTGGCGATATCGAACTCCTCGGCAATCACGTCGTGCGGCGGCACCGGGTCGGCGTTGGCCGGCGAGCCCAGCAACACGCCGGCGTCGGGCTTGAAGTAGAAGCTCTCGTCGATGTCGGCCACGCACGGCCAGTCGTGCGTATCCATGCCTGCAGGCGGCGCAAAGGTGAAGGCACTGCGCCGTCGCGGCTGCAGGCCGAGCGGGGCCGCGCCGGCCATCGTGGCGACCATGTCGACCCAGGCGCCGGCGGCATTCACCAGCAGCGGCGCCGAGAACTGCTGCGTCGGCGTCGAGACCGTCCAGCGGCCGGCGGCGAAGCCGATCTCGCGCACTTCGGCATTGACGAACAGTTGCGCACCCTGCTGCCGCGCGCCGCGCAGGAATCGCTGGTGCAGGCGGTCGACGTCGATGTCGCAGGAATCGTCGTCGAGCAGCGCCAGCGCGGTGGCCTCTGCGCGCAGCACCGGCACGCGGGCGCGAGCGTCCTCGGTGCTCAGCAGTCGCGCCTGCGTGCCGTCGCGCCGCAGCTGCCCGTGCAGCGCATGCAGCTCGTCGGCCTGCTCGGCGCGGGCCACGAACAGCGCACCTCGCGGCGTGATCAACGGCGCCTGGCCGTCGACCGTGGCGCTGACGAAGGCGCGGCTGGCCCGCGTCAGCGCGCGCACTTGCGCCGGCCCATAGCTTTCCATGAACATCGCCGCCGAGCGCCCGGTTGTGTGCATGCCCGGCAGCGCCTCGCGCTCGAGCAGGGCCACGCGGGCCTGCGGCGCGAGGAAATGCGCTACCGAGGCGCCGGCAATGCCGGCACCGACGACGAGGACGTCGAAGTCGAGAGTGGCCACGCGCCGATGGTAGGCGAGGGGGCCGATGCCCTCTTCACCGGCAGCTTGGCGCGGGCCCAGCCCGGTCGCGGCCCGGCGTAGCCCTCGGTGGCCAGGGCCCAGCCGTCGGTGGCCGCGGCGCGCGGCAGCCACTGCCAGCCTTTGCCGCCCAGGCCGCGCCGCGCCGCGCCGCGCACGAGGCGCTCGGCATCGGCCTCGCTGAGCTGGAGGGCAAAGCGTTGCCAGCGGCGGTTGACGGCAGCGTCGGTCCACAGGTCTTCGAGCGCGTGGCGCAGCGCCGGGCCGCTGGTCTGCATCCCAATGGCCAGACGACGCGCCTGCAAGGTGAGGACGAAGACCTGGAAGTCATGGCGCGCGGCAGCTGGCACATGCGCCATCAGTTCGCGCAGTCGCGGCACGGCATTGGCCTGAGTGAAAGCCAGCGTCACCACGGCCTGCAAGGCCTGCACGGCGTTGAGCAGGCGCAAGCGATTCGGCGGCAGCACCTGCAGCGGCAGGCAGGCCGCCTGGGCGTGGGGGAGCGGCGTGACGAAACTCATCAGCACCGCCAGACGCGACCAATGCACGGCGCTCAGGCCGTCGAGCCTGTCCAGACCCGAGGCCTGGAGTTGGCGCATGACGGTGAGCGCATCCTGCCAGCCGAGGTCGGCCTTGGCCGCGTTGGCCCGCGTGCTCATGACGGCCAGGTTGCCGGCGGCGTAGCCCGCTTGGTTGCAGACGCGGTCGACCGAGGCGTCGCTGCCGGCGCCGCTGGCGTGCGTCAGCGCCACGCGCGTGATCGGGCACACCGGCACGTCGATCTGGGCCAGGAAGTGCGGCGTCACCTGCACGCCCTCGAAGGCGCGGCCGCGGCGCCAGGCGTTCAGCCTCAGTTGCAGCCACTTGCGCACAGGGGGCGTGGGCTTGAGCGTACGGACGCCAAAGACGGCCGCGCCGGCCTGCCAGCCCTGGCGCACCGGGTGGCCCTCGGCCAGATGCTCCGGCGGTGGCGTCAGGCGGTAATGGGCGAAGTCCCAGCCGATCTCGAAGCCGGAGCGGGCGGCAGCACTGGCCGTGCCTGACGCGGCGGTCGGGGCTTCGAACAGGTCGGCGGTGAGGGCGTCGGAGGTACGCATGGCGGTTTGGCCTTCTGGCAGTCACCGGGACGACCCCGGCGCAGCCAGTCTGCAAGGCCAAAGCCTCATGGCGTGAGGCTGCCAACAGTGAATTCGACTACCCTCCAGCCTGCACAACCGTCTGCATGCTCATGGACCGCACCGAACGCTTCTACAAGATCGAAATGCTGATCCGCAGCCGCGGCTCGGTGCCCTTTGCCGAGCTGATGGACGAGCTTGGCGTCAGCCGCGCCACTCTGCAAAGAGACCTCGAATACCTGCGCGAGCGCCTGGACGCACCGATCGTCTATGACCGCTTCGCCAACGGCTACTCGATGCGGCCCGACGCACGCGATGCGCGCCAGGTCCGGCACGAGCTGCCGGGCGTCTGGTTCAGCGAGCGCGAGATCCACGCCCTGTTGACGATGCACCAACTGATCCAGGGCCTCGACGAAGGCGGCGTGCTGGCGCGCCACCTGCAGCCGCTGCTGGACAAGCTGCACGGCATGCTCGGCGCCAGCGATGCCGAGGGCCGCGAGCTGATGAAGCGGGTCAAGATCATGAGCGCCGCGCGGCGGCCCGTGATCGGGCGGCACTTCGAGCTGATCGGCACGGCGATCACACGGCGCCAGCGCGTGCAGATGCGCTACTACGTGCGCAGCCGGCGCGAGGAAACCGATCGCATCGTCTCGCCGCAGCGCCTGGTGCACTGGCGCAATACCTGGTACCTCGACGCCTGGTGCCACCGCAGCGACGCGCTGCGCCGCTTTGCCCTGGATGCCATCCGCAGCGCCTCGCTGCTCGATCTGCGTGCGAAGGATGTGGCCCTGAAAGCCATCGAGGCCCAGCTCGACGCCGGCTATGGCGTCTTCAGCGGCGCCAAGGTGCAGTGGGCCACCTTGCGCTTTGCGCCCGAGGCGGCGCAATGGGTCCAGCACGAGCAGTGGCATCCGCGGCAGCGCAGCACGCTGCACGACGATGGCTCGCTGAGCCTGCGCGTGCCCTATGCCGACGCCACCGAGCTCGCGATGGACGTGCTGCGCCATGGTGACCAGGTGCAGGTGCTGGCGCCGAGTACCTTGGTCGCCAAGGTGGCGGCGCAGGTGAGGGCCGCCGCGGCCATTTATGCGAGCACCGCGACATACATTAGCGGCCATGCAATGGCCTCGGGCCCTGGAGCAAGGATCGAATGAGCATCAGCCATGCTGCGGCAGAGCCGCCGCGCAATCCCGGCACGGCGCTGGATCTGGACCGCGTCGCCGCGGTGCGCGTCAACGCGCCGGCAGTCAGCCGTCGCGTGCAGACTCTGTCGGCGCGGCGTGGCGTGAAGAAGGCGTTCCAGGCGGCCTGGCTGCTCAAGGCCGTGCAATGCATCGACCTGACCACGCTCTCGGGTGATGACACGCCGGGCCGCGTGCGGCGCCTGTGCGCCAAGGCCCTGCATCCCGTGCGCGCCGACCTGCAGAGCGCCCTGGGCGTGAGCGGCCTGCGCGTCGGTGCGGTCTGCGTCTATCACGAGATGGTGGCCGAGGCGGTGCGCTGCGTCGGCCCGAGCGGCCTGCCCGTGGCCGCGGTGTCGACCGGGTTTCCGGCCGGCCTGTCGCCGCTGGAGACGCGGCTGCGCGAGATCGAGCTGTCGGTGGCCGCGGGCGCGTCCGAGATCGACATTGTGATCAGCCGCCGCCAGGCGCTGCTGCACGACTGGCGTGCGTTGTACGACGAAGTGCACGCCTATCGTCGCGCCTGCGGGCCCGCGCACATGAAGGCGATCCTGGCCACCGGCGAGTTGCAGACGCTGGAGAACGTCGCGCGCGCCTCCTGGGTGTGCATGATGGCCGGCGCCGACTTCATCAAGACTTCCACCGGCAAGGAGGGCGTCAACGCGACCCTGGAGGTGTCGCTGGTGATGGTGCGCGCGATCCGCGAGTACTTCGAACACACCGGTTTTCGCATCGGCTACAAGCCCGCGGGCGGCATCTCGAGCGCGCGCCTGGCCACGCAGTACATGGCCCTGATGCGCGAGGAGCTCGGCCCCGAGTGGGTCGTGCCCGAGTTGTTTCGTTTCGGCGCCTCGAGTCTGCTGACCGACATCGAGCGCCAGCTCGAACACCATGTGCTCGGCGCCTACAGCGCCGCCTGGCGCCACCCCTTGCCCTGATCGCCGCGAGAGTTTGCATGCCTGCCATCACCGACATCATGAGCACCCTGGACTACGGCCCGTCGCCAGAATCGGCGCAGCCCGCGCTCGATTGGCTGGCCACGAAGCAGCCGCATTTCGGGCTGTGGATCGGCGGCGCCTGGCGCGAGGGCAGCGCGCATTTTGCGAGCGTCAATCCGGCCACCGGCCAGCGCTTGGCCGAGGTCGCGCAGGCCCGGCCCGCAGACGTCGACGCGGCAGTGCAGGCGGCGCAGGCGGCGCTGCCGGCCTGGGCAGCGCTCGGCCCGATGGGCCGCTCACGCGTGCTCTACGCGCTGGCGCGCACGCTGCAACGCCACAGCCGGCTGCTGGCGGTACTGGAAACGCTGGACAACGGCAAAGCAATCCGCGAGTCGCGCGACATCGACATCCCGCTGGCCATCCGCCACTTCTATCACCATGCCGGCTGGGCGCTGCGCCTGGCCACCGAATTCCCGCAGCACCGCTCGCTCGGCGTCGTCGGCCAGATCGTGCCGTGGAACTTTCCGCTGCTGATGCTGGCCTGGAAGATTGCCCCGGCGCTGGCCTGCGGCAACACCGTGGTCTTCAAACCCGCTGAGCAGACCTCGCTGAGCGCGCTGTTGTTTGCCCACCTGTGCGAGGAGGCCGGCGTGCCCAGCGGCGTCATCAATATCGTCACCGGCGACGGCCGCGTCGGTCAGGCCCTCACGCTGCACGAGGGTATCGCCAAGATCGCCTTCACCGGCTCGACCGAGGTCGGCCGCGAGATCCGCAAGGCCACCGCCGGCTCGGGCAAGAAGCTGAGCCTCGAACTTGGCGGCAAGTCGCCGTTCATCGTCTTCGCCGATGCCGACCTGGACGCGGCAGTCGAAGGCATCGTCGACAGCATCTGGTTCAACCAGGGCCAGGTCTGCTGCGCCGGTTCACGCCTGCTGGTGCACGAGGGCACGGCCGAGCGCCTGCTGGCCAAGCTGCGTGCGCGCATGGCCACCATCCGCGTCGGCGACCCGCTGGACAAATCGATCGACATGGGCCCGCTGATCGACCGCACGCAGTGGCAGCGCGTGCAGGGCTTCGTCGAACGCGCGCGCGGCGAGGGCGCGCAGATCACGCAGAGCGAGCTGGGCCTGCTGGCGGCGGGCGCGGACACGTGCTACTACCCACCCACCTTAGTGACCCACGTCGAGACCTCGAGCGAGATCGTCTGCGACGAGGTCTTCGGCCCGGTGCTGGTGGCGCAGACCTTTCGCACGCCGGCCGAAGCCGTCGAGTTGGCGAACCACACGCGCTATGGCCTGGCGGCGTCGCTGTGGAGCGAATCGATCGGCCTGGCGCTGGACGTGGCGCCCAAGCTCAAGGCCGGCGTGGTCTGGGTCAACACCGCCAACGCCTTCGATGCGGCCTGCGGTTTTGGCGGCGTCAAGGAGTCGGGCTATGGCCGCGAGGGCGGGCGCGAAGGCCTGCTCGAGTACCTGGCGCTCGATTTCGACATCCAGGCAGCCAATGCGCCGCCCGCAGCGAGCGCCGGAACGCCGCGCCCCGCCGATGCCATCGACCGCACCGCCAAGCTCTATGTCGGCGGTGCGCAGGCCCGTCCCGACGGCGGCTACAGCACGCGTGTGGCCAGCGGCGACACGCGCTGGCCGGCCACGCCGCAGGGCAACCGCAAGGACATTCGCAACGCGGTCGAGGCCGCACGCAAGGCCAGCGGTTGGGAGCGCCAGACCGCGCATGGCCGCGCCCAGGTGCTCTACTACCTGGCCGAGAACACCCAGGCCAACGCCGAACGCCTGGTCGCCACGCTGGCCGCCCACCAAGGTGAGGCGCGGGCGCGCTTTGAGTTGCAGTGCACGCTGGACCGCTTGTTCGAACATGCGGCTGCAGCCGACAAGTTCGAAGGCCGTGTGCACCAGCCGCCGCTGCAGGGCCTGGTGCTCGGCCTGAACGAGCCGATCGGTGTGATCGGCCAGGTCGCGCCCGATGACTGGCCGCTGCTGGGCATGGTCTCGATGATGGCGCCCGCGCTGGCGATGGGCAACCGTGTGGTGCTGGTGCCCTCGCAGCGCCTGCCCTGGATTGCCGCCGACTGGATCCAGGTGCTGGAGACTTCCGATATTCCGGCCGGTGTGGTGAACCTGGTCACGGGCGCGCGTGACGAACTCGCCCCGGTGCTGGCCGCGCACGCTGACGTCGATGCGTTGTGGTGCCTGGACGCGGCGCCGCCGCTGGCCAAGCAACTCGAAACCCTGTCGGCGATCAACCTCAAGCGCACCTGGATCGACAACGCCGCCGCCGGCGCCTGGACCGATGCGCGCTGGGCCGAGCCGAACCGCTTCCTGCACCAGGCTACGCAGGTGAAGAACGTCTGGGTGCCCTACGGCGTCTGAGCGATCGTCGGCGCCAGCCCCAGCCGGTGCAGCAGGGGCTGCCAGCGGGCGTTGACGTCGGCCTCGTCGAACTCGGGTTCGGCGTCGAAGGCGAACACCGCGTCTTGCTCGTCCCGGTGCAACGGCTGCGCGCCGGCGAGTTGTTCTTCGAGCACCGACAGGTCGGCTTCGGAGGCATCGTCGCCACGTAGCGAGCGTTGCTGCACGCGCCGGCGCAGCGTGTGGGCGCTGGCCTGGAAGGTGGCGTCGAGGATCACGGAGTAGCCGCTGGCCAGCGCCAGCGCCGCCTTTTCGCGCAGTCGCGCGTGGGTGGCTTCAGTGGCCGGGCTTGCATAGAGTCGTGTCTTCACTGCCGGAGGGCTGTGTTCCAGCGGGCCCAGCCCGAACAGGCGCTTGCGTTCGACATCGGCGCGCAGGCGGATTGCGCCGCTCTGGTCAAGCAGGCTCTGGGTCAGGAGTGTCTTGCCGCTGCCCGAGCAGCCGTGGGTCAGGATCAACGCCGGTGGCGCGTGCTGACTGCAAGCCCGCGCCACTTCGAGGTAGCGCTGCACTGCGTCCGGTGCGGCCTCACGCTGCGCCTGTGAGGCGTCGGCGGACAACTGAGCCGCCCGCAGTGCCGCCACCTTGGCCCGCACCAGGGCGCGGTACACGCCGTGGTAGCGCAGCACGCGCAACCCGGTGGCGTCGCCGCTGTGCTCGATGACGCCGTTGACGAAGCGGTGTGACAGTCGATGCAGGCCATGGGCTCGCAGGTCCATGGCCATGAAGCCGACATCGCTCATCACGTCGGTCCAGCGCAGCGCGGCGCTGAACTCGAGGCAATCGAACAGCGTGGTCCGGCCGTCGACCTCGGTGACGTTGCCCAGGTGCAGATCGCCGTGACATTCACGCACCCAGCCCTCGCGCAGACGCTGGTCGAAGCGGCTGCGCAACACGTCGAAGGACTGCGCCTCCCACTGGCGCAGCCCTTCAAGGCGGGCACGCCCGACGGGCGCCGCGCAAAGGCTGTCCAGCGTCTGCAGCGTGTCCAGCACTGGCGCGCGCACCTGAGCGGCCTGGCCACACGCGTCTGTGGGGCCCGCGACCGCCGCGGCATTGTGGAAAGCGCACAGGCTCTGGAGCAGCGCGTCGATGTGGCTCGGGCCGAGCGCGCCGCGCGAAGCCAATCGGTCCCACAACCCGTCCTGAGCGAAGGCGCGCATCCGTACCGCCCAGTCGATCACCAGCCCGGTGCCGCCGAAGGCCGGGTGCTCTGGCGTGCCCGTGACCGGCACGACATCGAGGTACAGCGCGGGCGCCACCCTGCGGTTCAGCCGCAGTTCTTCATCGCAGTAGAAGCGGCGCTGCGCCAAGGTCGTGAAATCGAGAAAGCCCAGCTTCACGGCCTTCTTGATCTTGTAGGCCAGGGGCCCGGCCAGCAGCACGAGGGAGATGTGGGTCTCGATCAACGCGACCGGTCCCGCGGCTTCCCGCGCGCGCAGCGATTGCAGCAGCGAGTTCGCGACGCGGTTCTGGTCAGCCAGGGTCAGCACCTGGCCGGCCGGCGCAGGTGGGTCACGGCACGACGAAGTCACGGGCCATGATCCCTTGCACGCGGCCAGATCGATTGAGCAGGGTCAATCGGCGCCGAATCGACCTCAGCGGCGGGTCAGCGGCAAGCCAAGCTTGCGCGTGTCGGCGTCGGGCTGCAGCGCGTCAAGTTCGAAGCCCAGGTCGTGGGCCAGTTCGAGCATGCGGGTGTTCTCCTTCAACACCGTGGCCACCAGGCGCTGCGTGCCGCGTGCGCGCAAGTGGTCGATCAGCTTGTTCATCAGGCGCGTGCCCAGGCCGCCACCCTTGAGGTCCGAGCGCACGACGATGCCGAACTCGGCCTCCTGGTTGTCGGGGTCGCACAGGGCGCGCACGACGCCGAGCGTTTCTTCGCCGCCGTCGGCGAGAGGCGCGGTGGCGATGAAGGCCATCTCGCGTTCGTAGTCGATCTGCGTCAGCCGCGCGAGCTCGCTGCGCTCGATGGTGCGGCGGCTGTAGAAGACGCGCATGCGGATATCGATGGGATCGAGCCGTTCGAGAAAGGCCAGGTGCTGGGCCTCGTCTTCCGGGCGGATCGGGCGCAGTGTCAGGGTGCGGCCCTGCCATTCGATGGTCTCGACCAGCTCGCTAGGGTAGGGCCGGATCGCGAAGTTGGCCGCGCCGCCCGGGGCCGCCGCGCTGACGCGCACGCGCGCGTCCAGTGCAATCACACCTTGCGCGTCGGCCAGCAAGGGGTTGATGTCCAGCTCGGTGACGCGCGGCTCGTCGGCCAGCAGCTGCGACACGGCCGTCAGCACGCCGACCACGGCAGCCATGTCGGCAGCGGGCACGTCGCGCCAACCCGCGAGCAGTCGCGCAACACGAGTGCGCTCGATCAGCGCGCGCGCCAGCGGTGGGTTCAGCGGCGGCAGCGCCAGCGCCCGGTCGGCCACCACCTCGACCGAGGTGCCGCCCTGGCCGAACAGCAGCACCGGCCCGAACAAGCTGTCGACGCTGGCGCCGACGATCAGCTCAAGGGCCCGTGGCCGGCGGATCATGGCCTGCACGGTAAAGCCGTCGATCGTCGCGTCGGGGCGCAACTGGGCCACTCGCTGGGTCATGGCGGCCACCGCAGCGCGCACGGCGGCTGCGTCGTCGAGGTTCAGCGCCACGCCGCCGACATCGCTCTTGTGCGTGATCTGCGGCGAGAGGATCTTCAACACCACCGGGTAGCCGATGGCGTCTGCGGCCTGCACGGCGGCGTCGGCGCTCGCGGTGACGACCTGCGTGCCGACAACCGGCACGCCACAGGCCGCCAACAGCGCCTTGGCTTCGGGCTCGCTGAGCCACTCGCGGCCATCGTCCAGGGCTTCGTCGACGATGGCACGCACGCGCTCGATGTCCAGCGCGGCCTGTGCGCGCGCCGGCGGTGCCTGCATCAGCTGGGCCTGGTTGCGCCGGTAGGTCAGCAGCAGCGAGAACGCGTGCACCGCCTGTTCGGGGGTGTCGTAGGTCGGTATGCCGGCGTTGCGGAAGGTGTCGCGGGCGGCCTGTACCGCAGGGTCGCCAAGCCAGCAGCTCAGCAGCCGCCCTGACGCGGCCTGGGCCACCGGCAGCAGGGCGCGTGCGATCTCGGCACTGGGCACTATGGCCGTGGGCGCGTGGATGAACAGCAAGCTGCCGCTGCTGGCATCGTCGAGCAGGGTCTGCAAGGTCTGCACATAGCGTTCGATCGGAGCGTCACCGATGATGTCCACCGGATTGCCATGGCTCCAATTTGGCGGCAGCGCGGCGTCGAGCCGCTTGAGCGTGGCGGGGGCAAGCGTGGCCAACGCGACACCGGCCGAGGTGGCGGCGTCGGCGGCCATCACGCCCGCGCCGCCGCCGTTGGTGACGATGGTCAGGCGCTCGAGCGACTCGCTGGCGCCGTCCTGCCGCAGGGCCCTGGCCGAGCCGCGGAAATGGGCCAGCGTTTCCGCAGCGACGAACAAGTCCTGCAGTGTGTCCACCCGCAGCATGCCGGCGCGCCGGATCGCGGCGTCAAAGACCGCATCCGAGCTGGCCAGGGCGCCGGTGTGCGAGCTGGCCGCCGCCTGGCCCTGCGGCGTCCGTCCAGCCTTGACCACCAGCACCGGCTTGTTGCGCGCCGCAGCGCGCGCGGCCGACATGAACTTGCGCGGCGACTCGATCGCCTCGATGTAGAGCAGGATCGAGCGCGTGCGCACGTCGCTGGCCAGCCAGTCGAGCAGGTCGCCGAAGTCGACGTCGGCATGTTCGCCCAGCGAGATGAAGTGCGAGAAGCCGATGCCCTGGCCGTTGGCCCAGTCCAGCATCGCAGTTACCAGGGCACCCGACTGCGACACGAATGCCAGCCCGCCGGGCTGCGCTCCGGTATGTGCGAAGCTGGCGTTGAGCTTGGCGTGCGGCGACAACAGCCCGAGGCAGTTGGGCCCGAGGATGCGCAGCAGGTGGGCCCGCGCCGCGTCGAGCATGGCCTTCTTCTGCGCCTTGGTCAGGCCCGCAGTGAGCACGATCGCAGCGCGCGTGCCGCGCTGGCCCAGCGCCTTGATCAAGCCGGCCACGGTCGCCGGCGGTGTGCAGATGACGGCCAGCTCCGGCGCCTCGGGCAGGCTGTCGATGTCGGGGTAGACCGGTTCGTCACCGAAATTCGTGTACTTGGGGTTGACGGCCCAGCGCGCGCCGGCAAAGCTGCCCTCGCGCAGATTGCGCCATACCGTGGCACCGACGCTGGCCGATCGCTGGCTGGCGCCGATCACGGCCACCGAGCGTGGGTCGAACAGGGAATCGAGGTGGCGGATGCTCATGGACGGTCGGGTGTGCGATCGCGCGCGATGTCGCGCAGACAGCGGCCCATCCTCGCACAGCGGCCCGATGCGCGGCTTGACGCA
>JANMSS010000161.1:0-5485 GCA_031389585.1 Burkholderiales bacterium
TGCCGTCGCTCTTCACGCGCACCTTGACGTTGTAGTCGACCACCCGTTTCACGGGCACCAGAACCTTCATTGGGTGCGTCTCCTTCGTCGGCGAATTGCCGTTAACGTAAGGTGAGATTCTAGGCCGCTCGGCGTGCGGTCAGGCCCGCAGAGCCTCGCGCGCGCCGCGCGCCACGTCCACCGGCCGCAGAAGGATCAGCCCGAGCACGAAGAACAGCGCGGTCGAGACGATCGCGATGCGGTGGTTGCCTGCCGTGACCCAGGTGACGAGTCCGTAGGTCACGGGCCCGACGATGGCGGCCAGCCGGGTCGCAAAAGTCCACAGGCCGAAGAACTCGGCCAGCCGCGTCGGCGGCGCGAGCAGGCCGGCCAGTGCGCGCCCCGCCGATTGGCTCGACCCCATGCACAGCCCGGCGATCACCGCCGCGATCCAGAACACGCCCTGCGTGGTGGCCAGCGCCGCGATCACCGTCATCACGATCCAGCCCATCAGCGTGACCGCCAGCGCACGCTTGTGGCCGCTGCGGTCCTGCCAGTAGCCGAAGGCGAACGCACCGACGGCCGCGGCGACATTGACCAGGAACACCAGCATCATGGTCTGCGCCTGCTCGAACCCCAGCACCTGCTCGGCATACACCGCGGCCAGCGTGATGACCACGGCGATGCCCGCCTGGTAGGCCGTGGCGCAGGCCAGCAGCCAGGAAAAATCGCGGTAGCGCTGCGCCTCGCGCCAGGTTTGGCGCAGGCGGGCCAAAGAGGCCGTCAGGCTGTCGGCCGCGCCCGGCTGCGGCACGGCGCGCTCGCGCAGCAGGGCAAAGGTGGCCAGCGAGGCCAGGCCGTACACGGCCGCCGTGATCAGCATCGTGACCGGCACGAACTGCGTCGCCGGCTGGCCGCGGCCCTGCGCCCACAGCACGTAGGCCAGCGACAGCCCGAGCGACAACATGCCGCCGAAGTAGCCGAAGCTCCAGCCCCAGCCCGAGACCTTGCCCAGCGCCTCGCGCCGCGCCAGCTCGGGCAGGAAGGCCGCGGTGAGCGACTCGCCATACGAATAGAACAGGTTCGACAGCACGATCGCCGCCACCGCCAGCGCCACGTCGCCCTGCCCGGCCAGCGCCAGCATCAGCGTGGTGGCCACGCAGGCGATCGTGGTCAAGGCCAGCAGCCGCTTCTTGGCCGCGCGCAGGTCGGCGAAGGCGCCGAGCGCGGGCATCGTCAACATCACCAGCGCGCTCGACAGCGCGAGCGCCAGGGTCCAGGCCAGCGTGGCCCATTCGGCGTTGCCGGCCACGACGCCGACGAAGTAGGTGTTGAACACCGCCGTCAGCACCACGGTGGTGTAGCCCGAGTTGGCGAAGTCGTACATCGCCCAGCCGAAGACCTCGCGCTTTTTCACGCCATCGTTCAGCGCGGTCTGGTCGAACAGCGGCATAGGCACCTCGGAGATTCAGTGGCTGGGGGTGGGCGCGACTATCATGCCCGCTGCCGGCGATAGCCCGAGGCGCGGGTGACGGAACAGGCAGACGTAGCGGGCTTAAAACCCGCAGCCGCAAGGCGTACGGGTTCGAGTCCCGTCCCGCGCACCATCCGGCGCTGGCTCAGAGCCAGCCGGCCTTGCGAAAGCGCCGGTACATCAGGCCGCAGACCGCCACGATGACCGCCACCGCCAGCGGGTAACCCCAGCGCCACTTCAGTTCGGGCATGTGCTCGAAGTTCATGCCCCAGATGCCGACGAAGGCGGTGGCCACCGCAAAGATGCCGGCCCAGGCCGCCAGCCGCTTGGTGGTCTCGGACTCTTCGATCGTGACCATCGACAGGTTGACCTGGATCGCGGTGGCGATGGTCTCGCGCAGCGACTCGAGTGTGGCGTTGCTGCGCACCAGGTGGTCGTGGACGTCGCGGAAGTAGTCCTGCGAGCGCTCGCAGACTGGCGGCACGCGACCGCCGAACAGCTTGTTGGTCGCCTCCATCAGCGGTACGACGGCGTGGCGCACCACACCGACGCGGCGCTTCAAGGCGTACAGCCGCTCGATGTTCTGGCGCGCCGAGCCCGGCTTGAAAATCTCGGCCTCGACCGTCTCGAGCTCGTCTCCCATCGCCTCGATGACCGGGAAATAGCGGTCGACCACGGTGTCCATCAGCATGTAGAACACGAACGAGGCACCTTGGCGCAGCAGGTGTGGTTCACGCTCGGCGCGCTCGCGCACGCCGAGAAAGCTCTGCGTCGAGTGGCTGCGCACCGAGAGCACGAAGTTGCTGCCGACGAAGACACAGACCTCGCCGACCTGCAAGTCGTCGGTGGGCGTGTACTCGATCATGTGCATCACCATGAAGAGGGTGTCGCCGTACTCCTCGATCTTCGGCCGCTGGTGGCCGTGGCGCGCGTCCTCGATGGCCAGGTCGTGGAGGTAGAACTGGCGCTGCATTTCGAGCAGTTCGTCGGCGGTCGCGTCTTTCAACGCCACCCAGACGAAACAACCCGGGCGCGCGAGGTAGTCGCCGATCGCCGCGACCGCGATATCGGCCAGCTTGGTGCCCTCTTCGTAGGCGACGCAATTGATCAGCATGGGCGGCCCTGCGCTTGAGTGTCGGGGCATCTTCGCATGACGCGCCGCGGCGTTGCGGTGGTGCAATGGCGCTCGGCCCGCAGGACTTCGCACCCCATCACTGGCACCTCTGAGCGAGGCAGCTCAGCTCGAACGCTTCGATGTCCACGGGATTGGAATGGAGACCCCGCTGAGCGGTTCGCATCTGGGTCCGCACACCGGGCCACAGTGCTCGTGCAACAAGGCCGACGTCAATGAAGCAGTGTGTTCCTCGTTCCTGCCCTTCAACGCCGCCTGCTCATTCATCAACCGCGAAATTGCATCGAGGTCATCGACGACGAGTACAAATACAGCTTGCCAAGAAGAGGAAGTCCCTTCAAAGGGCCGCACTGCGACTCAGCCGGCTCGGCGTGCGTTTCCCCGCGCGCAGCCTTGAAACGTAATGGCACCGTTGGGGTCGGTTGCGACGGTTCGTGTCTCGGCCACGAAGCGGCTGGAGTCGGGGTTGAGCCGAATGGTTCGGCGGATCTCCTGCGCACCGGACTGTGCTCCGCTGGTGTCGTAGGTCAGCAGCACCGAAGTTGCCGTGTACTCATTGGTGCCGGATCGAGACCAAGTTCCGAAGCTTGGAGTGCGCCGTACGGAAGGGCCGCTCGCCTCAGATAGCGTGCCGCCGGAATGGAACACCACCAGGGCGCGGAAGGGCGGAGCCTGAGTTGGCTGGCCCGATGCGCAGTCGAGCAGGCTTATATCAGCAACCCACGCGCCGACCAACGCATCTTCGCTGCTTTGCCCATGCTTTAACATCGGCGCACAGCCTACGGACCCTAGAACTATGGCCAAGAGACCAGCGCAGGACTGTTGCCTCAAATCGACCCCCATTTGCTCCGCAGCATCTGCGGCATCTACCTATCGTAGCCGCACGGCGGCGTGGATGCCGATCTGCGCTGTCTTGATCGCGATTTGCAGTCGCAGCGCGGGCATCGTGCGGCCGTTCGAGCTAAGCGGGCGACGACGGTAGGACGCCAGCGCCCGGACGGCGAAAATGTACCGCGTACCGCCGACCGGGCGCTGGTGGCCTGCCGTTGGCGCTCCGCTTGAGCGATGGATTAGGCCCCACTGCGGTTGCCCGGCGGGTGCCAATAGTAGCGACTGACCAGCTGCTCGTGGCCCTGGAACATCATGACTGACTCGCATACACGGACGAAGAACGCTCGGTCGAGCAGACGGCGCGAGCTGACATTCGCGGATTCAGTAAGAGCTAGAACCCGTGACACGGCGAAAGCGTCAGCGAGCCAGCTGCAGGCGTGAACAAGTGCCTCGGTGCCGTAGCCGTGGCCACGGGACGACTCGGCTATGGCGTAAGAGACTTCAACTTCGTCGTCGAAGGGGCTGAAGCCAACATGCCCAAGCAACTTGGCCTCGTCCTTGTGTTCGACTGCCAAGACGTACGGGCCACGCTGCGGGTGGCCGGGCGCCGAGTAGCAGGAGATCAGGAACCTCAGCCTGGACGAGGCGTCCTCAAGGGTCGGATAGACGTGCGACGGGAGCCAGTGGCGTGTGGACGGCTCTGCGTTCAGCGCCATTATTGGAGCCGCATCTTCTGGTACGAAGTGGCGCAGTCGAACCGAGGGGGTTTCTAGGGGAAGAGCTTGCACAGCAGCTGCGGTGGTCTTGTGAGGCCTAAACGTTTGAGTTAACCGGCTCCTTGCGGTAGACCGCGCTTGGCCCAGAATGAAATGAGGGCCAGGCGCGGGCTGCCGCAAGGTGTCCGGTTGAACGAATGGTTAGGCGTCACTGTGGGCGAGGGGCGCTGACTTGAGCGACAGTGGGGGGACAGCGCATGGCGAGGAAGTGCCCGTTGCAGCGCCTCACGTACCGAGGCTGACCGGAAACCTGCTCTCACGAAGCAGACTACAGGTTTGTATCTTGTACTCGGCGTAGAAGTCCGTGCGACCCTTCTTCTTCGCATCAACGTGTTCAGGATGCTGCGCCCAGGCACGCTGTGTCTCCTCGCTCTCGAACTCCACAATCGTCACCTTCTCACCGTCGTCTGCAAGGAATCCCTTGTGCGAGATATAGCCCGGCATTCCCGTGGCGAGTTCGCTCATGCGCGCAGCCCATTTCATGTACTCCGACTGGGCTTCGGCCTTCACGCGGGACCGAAAGACTGTGACGATCATGGTGACTCTCCTTGGGAGCGTGGTTGCTTGGGGGCGGCTGCAGGGAAGCGGGTTGCGAGGGTGGAGTTTGTGACGCCTAACGTAATGTGGCCGGAACTAGATAGCAGCAACCGTTCCGCCTAAGCTGCCGTCCGACAGCGCCCGCCAGCCTGCGGATTGCCTCTGTCGGCGGTGCTCCAAGTTCCCCCTTCAGGGAAACGGTGCCGCGCGTTGGACGGGCCAAAACTTCCGGCATGGGTCAACCTCCTGTCAAAGCCGCCGACGTGGCGCAAGCGGGCCAATGTCTATGGTCTGGGCGCAAGTAGTCAAGCGCGGGCCGCGCGCGGCGGCCGGAGTCGCGTTTCTTCACGCCGTAGCGGCCATCGCCGCCTGCGCCGCACGGACTTCGACGCGCACCTGCTCGGTCAGCTCGGCCTTGAGTGCCATGAACTCCGGCGTGGTCTTGACCGCATAGTGGCGCGGGTGCGGCAGGCTCACTGCGCGGTCGAGCTCGATGCGCCCCGGCCGCGCACTCACCGCCACCACACGGCTGCCCATCAACACCGCTTCGTCGATGTCGTGGGTGAAGAACAGCACGGTCTTTTTCTCGGCTTCCCAGATGCCCAGCAGCAGTTCCTTTTTCAACTTGTGGTTCAGTCATTGCAGACACCACAAATGGCGTCCAGTTTCTTGAGCGCGGAGGCGAGCACCTTGTCGTGCCCTGCGCCCCAGGGGTGAGGACGTGCGTTGCGCGCGCGCCAGTCGAATGACTTCGGC
>JANMSS010000221.1:0-12773 GCA_031389585.1 Burkholderiales bacterium
CCCAGCGTGCCGCCGCGCTCGAGCTCGAAGGACACGCCGCGCAAGGCATCGGCCGCGCCGCTCGCGGTGGCCAGCGTGACGCGAAGGTCGCGGACTTCGAGCAGGGCACTCACCGCGCGCGCCCTGCCAACAGCAGGTCGAGGTAGGCGCCGGCCAGCCGCTGCGTCGGTGACACGCCCAGGGGCTGCAGCAGGGCGTCGGCGATCGCAACCCCTTCGGCCTCGCTCTGGTCGTCGCGCAACACGACTTCGAGTTCGACAAAGTCACCCAGGCCCTCGACGCGGTCCAGGTGAATCCGCGTGGGGCCTGACAGCAGCAGCCAGCGAGTCTTGCGCACGCGCCCGAGCAAGCCCAGCGCGCGCGCGAGGGCTTCGCGCAGCGCCGCAGGTTCGCTCGTGGGCACGCGCACATAGTCGGACAGCTTCGGGCCTGCAGTGTCGGCGCGTTCGTAGTGGATCAACTCGCCCGTGCCGTCGCCGAAGTCGCGCAACTTCAGCCGACCTTGCGCGCACACGAAGAAGCTGTCGTCCTGCTCGATCGCCTGTGGCGGCCCGTCGGCCAGCGCCTGCGCGACCGGCATCACTGCCTCGACGCTGTCGATGCGGGCCTTGAGTTCGATGTTGCGCGGCATCGCGCCTCAGGTTTCCTCAGCAACCTTGCGCAGCGCCTGCGCAAACACTTCAGGGGGTTGCCCACCCGATACAAGGTGGCGCCGGTTGATCACCACCGCCGGCACTGAGTTGATACCTGCCTGTTGCCAGAACTGCTGGGCCTCGCGCACTTCGTCGGTGAACTCGTGGCTCGCGAGCACGGCGCGCGCGCGCTCCGCATCGAGGCCCGCAGCAACGGCCAATTCAAGCAGCACGTCGTGCGCCGCCGGGTTGCGGCCCTCGCCGTGATAGGCCTGCAGCAACGCCCGCTTGAGTGCGTGCTGCGGGTTGTGGCCCCCAAACTCGCTGCGCTCGCTGCCCCCAAGGGCCACGAAGGGGACCCTGCCGGTCCCTGGGGCGCCTTCACGCTTGGGGCGGCCCTGCGCGTGAAGGGCGGGCCCCTCGACACCGGCCCAGTAGAGCATCCGGTGCGCATCGAAGGTGTTCCAGACATGCTTGCGTTCGCCAAAGCGGAACCCGACTTCGGCGCCGCGATCGACGATGCGCTGGCGATTCACGACCAGTTGCTCGCGCGACATGCCGTACTTGGCGATCAGGTACTCAGCCGCGTCGGCGCCTTCGGTAGCCATCGTCGGGTTGAGCTCGAAGGGTTGAAAGGACAGCTCGACCTTGACATCGTCGCCGAGCTCGTTCAACGCCCGCTCGAAGGAAGCCAGCCCGACGGCGCACCAGGGGCAGGCCACGTCGGACACAAAGTCGATCGTCAACGTCTTGGTCATCGTTGCCTCGCCAGTTTGGGGTCGAGCAGATCGCGCAGCCCGTCGCCCATCAAGTTCAGACCCAGCACCGCCAGCGCAATCGTGACACCGGGGTAGACCGCCAGCATCGGCGCCTGGAACATCATTGTCTGCGCCTCGTTGAGCATGCGGCCCCAACTCGGCTGCGGCGGCTGGGTGCCCAGGCCCAGGTACGACAACGCCGCCTCGGCCAGGATCGCCAGCGCGAACTGGATCGTGGCCTGCACGATCAGCACGTTGGCGATGTTGGGCAGCACATGGTCGGTGGTGATGCGCCAGGCGCCCTTGCCTGCCGCGCGCGCGGCGAGCACATAGTCGCGCGTCCAGACGCTGCGTGCGCTGGCGCGGGTCAGGCGCGCAAACACGGGCACGTTGAAGATGCCGATGGCCACGATGCTGGTGATCAGGCCCGGGCCATAAATGGCCGTCAGCATGATCGCCGACAGCAGCGCCGGAAAGGCGAAGGTGAAGTCGCTCAGGCGCATCACCAATTCTTCGACCCAGCCGCGCCGCGCCGCGGCCAGGCAGCCAAGAAAGACGCCCAGGCTCAGGCCGATGCCGACCGCGACCACCCCGACGACGATCGAGTTCTGGCTGCCGACCAGCAATTGCGAGGCGATGTCGCGGCCCAGGCTGTCGGTGCCGAGCCAATGTGCAGCGGAAGGCGATGCGAGCTTGTTCGGGATGTCGATCTCGGCCGGGGGGTACGGCTGCCACAGCAAGGACAGTCCGGCCGCCAGCAACAGCAGGGTGACCAGCAACGCGCCGGCCACGAAGCTCGGATGTCGCACCGCCCTGCTAAACATCCGTCGCCACCCGCAGCCGTGGGTCGATCGCCGCATACAACACATCGACCACGAAATTGATCGCCACCACCACCGCGGCCAGCAGCATCACCACGTCGCGCACCAGCACCAGGTCGCGGTTGTTGATGGCCTGGAACACCAGGCGGCCGATGCCGGGCAGCACGAACACGTTCTCGACCACGATGGCGCCGGTGATCAGGTTGGCGAACTGCAGGCCCATGATGGTCAGCACCGGGATCATCGCGTTGCGCAGCACATGGCGCCAGAGCACGGCGCGGCGCGACAGGCCCTTGGCTCGTGCCGTGCGCACATAGTCTTCGCGCAGGGCTTCGAGCACCGCCGAGCGCGTCACGCGCGCCAGGATCGCGGCCTGCACCGCGGCCAGCGACAACGCCGGCAGCAGCAGCGCCTTCAGCCCCGGCCAAATACCCCCTTCGCCGCCGCCGTCGTCGCCACTCCAGCCCGGGAATCCACCGGCACTGACCCATTGCAGTTGCACCGCAAACAGCAGGATCAACAGGATGGCGAGCCAGAAGCTGGGCACGGCCACACCCAACTGCGACAGCGCCATCACGCCGACATCGCCGGCGCGGTTGTGGCGCGACGCGGCATAGACACCGAGTGCCAGCGCGACCACCACCGTGAGCGCCATCGCCAGCAACGCCAGCGGCAGGCTGACCTGCAGCCGCTCGGCGATCAGCTCGAAGGTGGGTGTGTCGTAGGCGTAGCTCTGCGCGCTGTGGCCACGCAACAGCCCGCCAACCCAATCCGCATAACGCGAGCCCGCCGGTTGATCGAGGCCGAGCTTGGCTTCGAGCGCGGCGATCGACTCCGGTGTGGCCGTGTCCCCGAGCATCAACTGCGCCGGGCTGCCGGGCAGCCATTCGAGCACCGCGAAGACCACCAGCGACGCGACGAACAGCGTGGCGGCGAAGGTGGCGGCGCGCCGGAGCAGGAACAGCAGCATGGTGGCGGCGGAGTATCCTGCATCATCGCGATTGACAGCGCCTCGTACCATGCAAAGCCTGCCCCTGCTCGGTGCCACCAACCATGTGTTCATCGGCGGTCATTGGCGCGACGGCGCGTCGCGCGCGACGCTGCCACTGCTCAATCCGTCGGACGGCAGCCTGTTGGCGCGCATCGCCCGCGGCAACGCGGCTGACATCGACGCGGCCGTGGTCGCGGCGCAGGCCGCGCTGGATGGCGATTGGGGCCGGCGCACGGCCGCCGAGCGTGGTCGCGCGCTGATGCAGCTGTCGCAGCGCGTGCTCGCGGCCGTCGACGATCTGGCCCACCTCGAGGCGCTGGATGTCGGCAAGCCGCTCAAGCAGGCCCGGGCCGACGCATTGGCGCTGGCGCGCTACCTTGAGTTCTATGGCGGCGCCGCCGACAAGGTGATGGGCGAGACGATCCCCTTCGCGGCCGGCTACACCGCGCTGACCTTGCGCGAACCGCATGGCGTGACCGGGCACATCGTGCCGTGGAACTACCCGATGCAGATCATCGGCCGCAGCGTTGGCGCGGCGCTGGCGATGGGCAATGCCTGCGTCTTGAAGCCGGCCGAAGAGGCTTGCCTGACCGCGCTCGCCTTCGCCCAACTGGCACTTGAGGCCGGCCTGCCCGCTGGCGCGCTCAACGTCGTGCCGGGCCTGGGCGAAGAAGCCGGCGCGGCGCTGGCCGCGCACCCCGGCGTCGCCCACCTGTCGTTCACGGGTTCCGTGGCGGTCGGCCGGCTGGTGCAGGCGGCCGCGGCGTTGAACACGATTCCCGTCACGCTGGAGCTCGGCGGCAAGAGCCCGCAACTGGTGTTCGCCGACGCCGATCTCGACGCTGCCCTGCCGTTCCTCGTCAACGCCGGCATCCAGAACGCCGGGCAGACCTGCTCGGCGGCCTCGCGCATCCTGGTCGAGCGTTCGCGCTTCGACGAAGTCGTGCAACGCATGAGCGAGCGCTACAAGACACTGCGCGTCGGGCCCGCGCTGGACGACCTGGACGTGGGCCCGCTGATCTCGGCCAAACAGCGCGACACGGTCGAGACCTTCCTCGCGCTGGCGCGCGCGAGCGGGCTGCGGGTGGCGGCGCAGGCCACGCTGGGTGCCGATGCTCCTGCCGGCGGTTTTTACGTGCTGCCGACCTTGCTGGCCCCGGCAGCGGCGGAGCACAAGCTGGCCCAGGAAGAAATCTTCGGCCCAGTGCAGGTGGCGATCCCCTTCGACAACGAGGCCGACGCCGTGCGCATTGCCAACGGCACTGCTTTTGGGCTGGTGGCGGGGGTGTGGACTCGCGATGGCAGCCGTGCATTGCGCGTGGCGCGGGCCCTGAAGTGCGGCCAGGTGTTCGTCAACAACTATGGCGCCGGCGGCGGCATCGAGTTGCCCTTCGGCGGCGTCAAGTCATCGGGCCATGGTCGCGAAAAGGGCTTCGAGGCGTTGTACGGATTCTCGGCCTTGAAGACCGTGGCGATTCACCACGGCTGAGGGTCGCGGGCAAACAGGGGAGGCGCAATGCGTTTGCAGGACAAGGTGGCGATCGTCACCGGCGGCGGCTCGGGATTCGGCGAGGGCATCGTCAAGAAATTCGTCACTGAGGGCGCACAGGTGCTTATCGCCGACCTGAATCTCGATGCCGCGCTCGCCGTGGCAACCCGCATTGGACCGGCGACGCGGGCGCTGCGTGTCGACGTGAGTGTGGCCGCCGACGTGCGCACGATGATGGAAGCGGCCGAGTCGCACTTCGGGCGAATCGACATCCTGGTCAACAACGCCGGCGTCGGCCACCTGCCGCAGCCGCTCGAAGGCCTGCCCGAGGACGAGTTCGACCGCCTGTGGGCGGTCAACATGAAGGCGATCTACCTGGCCATGCGCGAGGTCGTGCCGCGCTTCAAGGCGCGCGCTGTGGATGCCAAGGGCCGGCGCGGCGTGGTGCTGAACATGGCCAGCACGGCAGGCGTCAGCCCGCGCCCGCGGCTGGCCTGGTACAACGCCAGCAAGGGTTGGGTCATCACCGCCACCCGTGCCAGCGCGGTGGAGCTTGCGCCCTTCGGGATTCGCGTCAATGCGCTGAACCCGGTGGCCGGCGAGACGCCGATGCTGGCCACCTTCATGGGCGAGGACACGCCTGAGATGCGCGCGAAGTTCCTGTCGACGATTCCGCTCGGTCGCTTCTCGACGCCCGAGGATCTCGGCAATGCGGCCTGCTTCCTGTGCAGCGACGAGGCCTCGCTGATCACCGGCGTGTGCATGGAAGTCGACGGAGGGCGGTGCATTTAGGGCCCGCACACCGGGCAGGCCCCGGCCCACCCCATCACAGCCCGTCGAGCGAGCCGTAGCGCGACGCGAACTCGTCGGCAATCTCCTTGCCGCGCGCATTGGAGATCGCACGCTGCGCGGTCTTCAGTACCTCGATCAACTCGCTGACCTTGCGCGCCTGGCGCACGGTTTCGATCAATGAATCGGCTGTCGGCCCCAGCGCGCGGCGCAACGAGCGCTCGATCTGTGCGCGCTGCTCGTCCGTCGCGTCCTCATTGCCGGGCCGCGCCGCCACATCGAAGCGGCTGGGCATGGCCGAGGCCTTGAATACCGATTCAGGCGCCGCGGCCGGCGCGGTTGACTTCTGGCCGCTCGACGAACGCCGCGCGGGCGCCGGAGCCGCCGCGATGTAGCCGTCGTCGAGCAACGATCGCAAGGCCTCGGGCGTGGCCGCCGCCAGCATCTGCTGCAGATCGGCTGCGCTGCGCTTGCCGTCGATCAGCACCAACACCATGCGCAGGCGTTGCGGCAGTTGGCGCACGGCCGCTTCGATCTCGGCCTGGCCCTTGTCGGTCTTCTTGAAGTACATGACGGTGTCCGTTCCCGCGTCCAGGTGTGTGCAGGATTATCAAGCAGTCAGGTCGGGCAGGAGGCCGACGCGCACCGGTCCGTGCCCCTAAGTCGCCGACGCCGGGGCTTGGCTTCAGTCGAGCACTGCCGCCATCGCTGCAGCCACAGGCTCGACGTTGCGGCTGTTCAACCCGGCCACGCACATGCGCCCCGAGCGCACCAGATAGACCGCATGCTCTTCGCGCAGGCGATCGACCTGCGCTGCCGTGAGCCCGGTGTAGCTGAACATGCCACGTTGACTGAGGAAGTAGCCGAAGTCGCGGCCCGGCAGCCTGTCCGTGAGCACGCCGTGCAAGCGTTGGCGCATCGCCAGGATGCGCAGGCGCATCGCGGCGACATCGGCCCGCCACGCCGCGCTCAAGGCGGGGTCGGTGAGCACATGACTGACGATGCCGGCGGCGTGGATCGCCGGGCTGGAGTAGTTGCGGCGCACGGTGGCCTTCATCTGGCCGAGCACCAGGTCGGCCTCGGCGCGGTCGCCGCACACCACGCTCAGGGCGCCGGCGCGCTCACCGTAGACACTCATGCTCTTGGAGAACGAGTTGGCGACGAAGAAGCGCACGCCGGCCGACGCCAACAGGCGGATCGCAAAGGCGTCTTCCTCAATGCCCTGGCCATAGCCCTGGTAGGCGATGTCAAGGTAGGGCAGCAGTTCGCGCTCGCGCAGCAACGGCAGCAGTTGTTGCCACTGTGCATCCGTGAGGTCGACGCCGGTCGGGTTGTGACAGCAGGCGTGGAGCAGCACGACGCTGCGCGCCGGCAAGGCGCCCAGCGTGGCCTGCATGGCCTCGAACTTCAGGCCGCCACTGCCAGCGTCGTAATAGGGATACGGGTGAACGGCCAGGCCGGCACCTTCGAACATCGCGCGGTGGTTGTCCCAGCTCGGGTCGCTGACCCAGACGCCGCTGTCGGGCAGCCAGCGCTTGATGAAATCCGCGCCGACCTTCAGCCCCCCCGATGAGCCGATGGTCTGCAGGGTGGCGATGCGGCCGCTCGTGACCGCCTCATGCGCGGTGCCAAACAGCAGCGCCTGCACAGCGCTGCGCATCGACGCCGCGCCTTCGATCGGCAGGTAGGGCTTGGGGCCGGCGGCGGCGAGCATCCTGGCCTCGGCCTCGTGCACGCAGCCGAGCACCGGGATGCGGCCTTCGTCATCGAAATAGATGCCGATCGACAGGTTGACCTTGTGCGGGCGCGGGTCGGCGTGGAAGGCCTCATTGAGACTGAGGATCGGGTCGCCGGCATAGGGCTCGAGGTGCTTGAACATGGCTCGCGGTACTGGGTTTCGGTCGCTAGGGCTCGACCCCTAGGAGGCCGATAACGCAACCTCGATGTCGTGCGCCAGGCTCTCGGGCTCGTCCTTGGGTGAATAGCGCTTGATCACCTGGCCGTCACGGCCGACCAGGAACTTGGTGAAGTTCCACTTGATGGCCTCGCTGCCGAGCAGCCCCGGCGCCTGGCCCTTGAGCCACTGCCACAGCGGCTCGGCGCTGCTGCCGTTGACGTCGACCTTGGCCATCATCGGGAAGCTGACGCCGTAGTTCATCTCGCAGAACGAGGCGATCTCCTGGTTATCGCCAGGGTCTTGGGCGCCGAACTGGTTGCACGGGAAACCGACCACGACCAGGCCGCGCGCGGCGTATGTCTTCCACAGCGTTTCCAGGCCCTTGAATTGCGGTGTCATGCCGCAGGCACTGGCGGTGTTGACGATCAGGAAAACCTTGCCACGCTGGGCGGCAAAGTCGGCCGGCCGGCCATTGATCGACACGGCGGAGTAGTCGTACAGCGAAGGCTTGCGCATGGTGGGTCTTCCTCGGTGGCAGCGGGGCGGGGGTCGGCGAGCGCGCGTTGCGCAGTCAGGCACGCATCCTAGCCGCTTGCCCTTGGAGCTACCGTTCTAGGGGCCTCGTCGCGTTGACGGGGGACCGCGGTCAAGGGAACATGCTTGAGTGAATATCCCTTGGGCTTCATGAGTTTGGCAATCGCGCCTGCCGCGCTGCGCGTTGCCCTGCTCGGCTTCGGTGACTTCGAGCGCAGCGCGTTGGTGTCGTACCTGCGCCTGTCGGGGTCGCGCGTGCCGGCCTACGCAGAGGTCGAGTCGCTGGCCGATGCGGACTACGTGGTTGCCGACACCGACCATGCGGGCACGCTGGATGCCGTGCTCGGCGCTGACCGCGTTGCCGACACGGTCTTTGTCGGCTCCCTGGCGCCCGAGGGCGCACTGGCCTGGATGATGCGGCCGATCGACCCGCTGCAGGTGCTTCGGGAGATCGACGCCACGGTTGCGCTGCGCCAGTCGCAGGCCCAGCCCACGCAGGGGGCCGCGGCGGCGCCCACACCCAGCACCCCCATGCCCGGCACTGCTGCCGCCACACAGGCCCACGCGCCGACAGCAGGCGTGGCATCGGAGCACGGCTCGACGCGCCGCGCTGGCGACGCCAGCGCTGCCACTGCCGCCCTGCTGGTCGATGACAGCGAGATTGGCCTGCGCTATCTCGAGCGCCAATTGCAGGCCATGGGACTGCGCACCGACACCGCAGCACACAGCCAGCGCGCGCTCGAATTGCTGGCCCTGAACACCTACGATGTGATCTTCCTCGATGTCGATCTTGGCCCGCACAGCGAGCTCGACGGTCTGGCGCTGTGCCAGCAAATCAAGCGCCAGCCGCCCGCCACGGTCGCGGCGGGCGCCCCGCGGGTTGTCCTGGTCTCGGCCCACAACAGCGCCACCGACCGGGTGCGCGGCAGTTTTGCCGGCTGCGACCTCTACATGGCCAAGCCGCTTGACGAGGGAACGCTGCGGCGCAGCCTGCGCAAGCTCGGGCTGCGCTTGTCAGAGAGCGCCGAGGGCGGGTACAGCAACAGCCGCCCCGGCGCGCTGAGCAGCCGGCCGATGCCGCTGGACCCCTCCCGGTAGGGCCTGTTCGGACTGCCGGCTGAGTGAGTCAGTTGCTCCACCGCGCTTCGCGCGACCCGCGACACATGAACCGGGAGGTCCATCCAAGCGACCGCCGCGGATCGGGCTTTGCCCGGCCGCCAGCGGTGCCCCCTTGAGGGGGAGCGGCGAAGCCGCTTCGGGGGTGGTTCATCTCATGCCCCAGCGCTCTCGCGCGCCGCCAGCAGCGCCGCCCCGATGATGGCCGCACCTCCGATCGCCAGCGGCATGTCCAGCGTGCCGGCGCCGAGCGCCAGCGCCGAGGCGCTGGCAAACAGGACTTCGCAGAGCATGATCACGGCCGTGGCATTGGCCGGAAGCCGCGTGGCGCCGTACTGCAAGGCCAGGTTGCCGGCAAGGAAGAAGGCGGCCAGCAGCAGACCGCCGAGCAGCCAGGCCGGCGCCGCCGCTGGCAAGGCCGGCACGGTGCCGCCCGGCGTCAGCAGGGCCACCAGCAGGCCGGCCACCAGCGCGCCGCCGACGAACATTGCCAGCGCGCGTCCCGCATCGGTGCGCGCCGCCTCGCGGCGCAGCATCACGTTGTTGAGTGCGAAGGAAAATCCGCCGAGCACGCCCAGCGCCTCGGGCAGGGTGCGCGGCAGCGGCAACCCGCCTTGCGGCGGCCACAGGATCACCAGCGCGCCGGCCAGCGCCAAGGCCACGCGCAGCAGGGCGCTGCGGGTCAGCCTCTCGTGCAGCAGCAGCCGCGCCAGCAGCACGGCCCACAGCGGCATCAGGTAGAACAGCAGCACGACGCGCACGACGTCGCCGATCGTCACGGCCCAGTTGAAGGCCGCGTTGGTGGTGCCCGAGGCCAGCACCAGCAGCCACAGCGCCGGGTGGGCAAACAGCTCGCGCCAGGCCGCCGGGCGGGCGGCCGTGATCACCAGCACCGCCACCGCATAGATCAGCAGCGTGGCCCACAGCGGGTGCAGGCCCGCCGCTTCAAGCTGGCGAAACGGCCACCAGGACACGCCCCAGACAAAGGCATTGAAGACCAGCGCCAGCGCCGGCAGCAGCGCGGCGCGCGGGATCCCTGCCGAGCTCAATGCGGGTCCGAACGCGCGATGGCCAGCAGGCGTTCGACCTCGTCGCGGTGGCGCACGGTGTTGTCGCGGTGCCAGCGGCGGATCAGCTCCATCGTGAACGCCACCACCAGGCCGAACAGCGTGATCGCGCCGAAGGCAGAGACGCCGAATTTGGTCATCGCCGTGTAGAAGGCGCCCAGACCCAGAATGCAGGCCTGCTCGTTGAAGTTCTGCACCGCGATCGAGCGGCCGGCGCCCATCAGGTTGTGGCCGCGGTGCTGCAGCAGCGCATTCATCGGCACCACCAGGAAGCCGCCGATGGCGCCGAGCATGATCAGGAACGGCGCGGCGACCCAGACATTGCTGATGAAGTTCATGCCGATCACCAGCAGCCCCATGGCGACGCCCAGCGGGATCACGCCGGTGGCGCGGTCGAGCTTCATGGCCACCGACCCCACGATTTCAACGACACGCGGCCCACCGTGTTCAACACCGACCAGGCTCGCGGCCTGCGTCGTGCCGTAGCCCAGGGCTGCGGCGGCCCAGGCCAGCACGATGTAGCGCAGGTTGCCCGAGACGCCCCAGAACAGGGTCGTCGTGGCCAGCGAAATCTGGCCCAGCTTGTCGGACCACAGGCGCGCGTTGCACTGCGAGAAGTCGCGCACCAGCGCCAGCGGTCCGTCGGTGATCGGCTGCAGTGGCGACTCGGTGCGCGGAATGCGCAGGTTGAAGACCGCCGCGATCACGTACAGCCCGACCAGCGCGGCGATCGCCGCTTCGGGGCCCGTGTCGATGCCGGTAGCGATCAGCGGCAGGTCAAAACCAAGCAGCATCGAGGCCACCTTGTCGCCGACGAGCTGGCCGCCGAGCAGGACACCCAGGATGATCGAGGCAATCGTCAGGCCTTCGATCCAGCCATTGGCCTTGACCAGCTGCGAGGGCGGCAGGAGCTCGGTGAGGATGCCGTACTTGGCCGGCGAATACGCCGCCGCGCCCAGGCCGACCACCGCGTAGGCCGCCAGCGGGTGGGTGCCGAACAGCATCAACAGGCAGCCGACCACCTTGATCGCGTTGGAAACGAACATGACCCGGCCCTTGGGCAAGGCATCTGCGAAAGCCCCGACGAAGGGCGCCAGCACGACATAGAAGAGCGCGAACATCGGCACCAGCGCCGCGCGCTGCCATTCGGCGGAGCCCGAGGTGCGCAACAGCTCGATAGCGGCCACGAACAAGGCGTTGTCGGCCAGCGAGCTGAAAAACTGCGCCGACATGATCGTGTAGAAGCCTCTTTTCATTCGCGGCGCAGCAACGTGTCTCCGGGTGGGGCCCCTAGGCGGGCGCCGCGTTATAGCACGCAGCATTGGCGCCACGGCCCTGCGGGCAGAATGCGCCCATGCCGCGCCCGATCGAAGCGATGATCCACACTGCCGCGCTCGCGCACAACCTGGCGCGTGCCCGCGCCGCCGCGCCCGACGCCAAGATCTGGGCCGTGGTCAAGGCCGACGCCTATGGGCATGGCATCGAGCGGGTGTTCGCGGGCCTGCGCGGCGCCGACGGCTTTGCGCTGCTCGACCTGACTGAAGCCGAACGCATTCGTGCCTGCGGGTGGCGTGGCCCGGTGTTGCTGCTCGAAGGCGCGTTCGAGCCGCGCGACCTCGAGCTGTGTTCGCGCCTGAACCTGTGGCATGTCGTGCATTGCAAGGAGCAGATTGACTGGCTGGCGGCCCACAAGACGCAGCAGCCGCAGCGCGTGTTCCTGAAGATGAACAGCGGGATGAATCGGCTGGGCTTCGTGCCCGCCGCCTACCGCAGTGCCTGGACGCGCTTGAACGCGCTGCCGCAGGTCGATGAGATCTCCCTGATGACACACTTCTCCGATGCCGATGCGCCATTGGAGACTTCACGTGGCATTGCCCATCAATTGGCCGCCTTCGAGGCAGTCACGGCCGACTTGCCCGGCGAGCGATCGCTGGCCAACAGCGCTGCCATCCTGCGCCACAAGCTGCGCAGCGATTGGGTCCGCGCGGGCATCATGAGCTACGGCAGTGCGCCCGATTTCCCCGCGCGCGACAGCGCACATTGGGGCTTGTGGCCGACGATGACGCTGCGCTCGCGTTTGATCGCCACGCAGTCGATGCAGGCCGGCGACACCGTCGGCTATGGCAGCCGTTTCACGGCCGAAGCGCCGCTGTACATCGGCATCGCAGCCGTCGGTTACGCCGACGGCTACCCACGCCACTGCGCCACCGGCACGCCGGTGTTGGTCAATGGCGTTCGCACGCGCACGCTCGGCCGCGTCAGCATGGACATGATCGCCATCGACCTGACGCCCACGGCCGACGCCGGTATCGGCAGCGAGGTCACGCTGTGGGGTCGTGGCCCGCACGACTCGTTGCTGCCGATCGACGAGGTGGCGCATGCGGCCGGGACGATCGGCTACGAATTGATGTGTGCATTGGCGCCGCGGGTCCCGGTGCGGGTGACTGAAGCATGAAACGGTCGCCGCGGATCTGCCGCGACACGCAAGCCACGGATTGACTCAGAAAGGGTCCTGCCTATGATTCCGGCACGCCAACTCCACAAGGACACCCCATGGGACTGATCGGCACCATCGTCGTCGGCCTGATCGTCGGCGCGATTGCACGCTTGCTCATGCCGGGCGACCAGAAGATGGGCTGGATCCTGACCTGCTTGCTGGGGATCGGCGGCGCGCTGGGT
>JANMSS010000228.1:0-3617 GCA_031389585.1 Burkholderiales bacterium
GCGCAGTGCGCGGTAGGCCGCCAGGGGCGCGATCACACTCGGGTGCACTGGCACCAAGCGGGACTTGCCGAACTTGGTCTGTCGCACCGTCAGCACTCCGGCTTCCAGGTCCACGTCGATGTCGGCCAACGCAATCGCTTCAGAGATCCGCAACCCCGCCGATGCGATCAGCCCGAACAGCGACTCGTAGGTGGCCGCCCGAAGACCATCGCAGGACCCCAGTTGCCGGGCCGCCTGCAACAGCGCCTCAATCTCCTCGGGCCGGTAGATGTGTGGTGCCACTCGTCCCGGGATGGGCCCGAAGGTTGAGTCGTCAGGCACTTCGGTCTGGGGTTCGAATTGCTGCAGCCAGCGCAGGAAGGGCCGCAGCCAAGCCAGCCGCCGCGCTGCCGTCTCGGCGCTGGCCTTGCCGCCTTGCGCCTGTCGTGCCCACTGCGCCATCAGCTCCATGGTCAGCGCCCGGGTGTGCTTCGATGCCTCGACGAAGCGGGCGAAGTTCGGCAAGGCATGACCGGGCGAGCGCAGATGGAAGCCCAGGCGCCTCCGCTCGGTCAGGTACTGCTGCACCCGCGCCTGCAGATCCATCGGCGCGATCATGCTGCGCCCCCGAACCAGGGCAAGGCCACCTCGGCCAGGCGCTGTTGATCGAGCTTGGCGTAGATCAGTGAGGTGTTCAGCGACCGGTGCCGCAGCACATCGGCTACCTCTTTGAGCGATCCGCCGTTGTTGACCAGCCGGCACGCCAGCGTGTGGCGCAGTGAGTGGCTGCGGCCATGCGGGATGCCGGCGCTTCGCAGCGCATTGCCAATGGCGCCACGCACTGCGTCAACCCCGACGGGCTGGTCATGCGGCGCATGGCGGCGCACGAACACCGTCGCGATGGTGGAGCTCGGACGCTCGTGGCGCAGGTACTCGGCCAGTGCTTCGCCGGTGGCCGCCGGCAGCGGCAGGACGTCTTGCCGGGCAGACTTCGTGCGCTTGAGCGTCAGGGTGCCGCAGCGCCAGTCGATGTCGCACAGCTCCAGCCTGGCGATCTCGCCACCGCGCAGCCCCAGGTCCAACGCCAGCCGCACCATGGCCAGCAGGCGGCGAGGCGACGAGCGGGTCTGCTCGCAATGCGTCATCAGCCGCTGTACCTCCTGCGGCGTGAGGGCGCGCGGTAGCGTTGCCAGGGCCCAGCGAGCCGGTGAGGCGATCACGCCGAGCAGGCCACGCACGGCGTCGCCACAGGTGGACCGGTAGCGGAAGTACGCCCGCAGCGCGCTGGCCAACGCAGTGGCGTGGGATACGGTGTTGACCCTGGTGAGTTCCTGAGCGATGAAGATGCGCAGGTCCTCGGCCTGCAGTTCGTCGACGGTGAACGCCCGGCCGGAGAACTTCCACAGCAGGAGTTGGCCCACGATGCTCAGCCGCCCCTCGCGCGTGCCGGCCGCAAGGCCCCGTGCGTCGCGCATGTGCGCGTCATAGCGGCACAGTTCCTCGGCGACGGGGCCGGTAGGCGATGGACGTTCCGCGATGACACGTTGCAGCCGTAGGACTGCCAGCAGATGTCCAAGCCCGGCACTGAGGTCGCCGCGCGTGCGCAGCGCCGTGGCGTGGCAGTCGCAGCGCGGCAGGTGGTGGTTGAGGAATTGATCGACGAAGTCTTCGTCGAGTTGCCCGGCAGCCAGGCGACAGCGCGTCATCCAATGGGAGAAGTGCGCCAGCGTGCGCAGGTGCTTCTCGACGCTGCCTTCGGCGTACCGGCCTCGCTCCAGCAGCGCCAAGTAGGCGTCGAGGTCCCTCGACAGCGGGCCATCGAGCAACCAGGCTCGGGCCAGGGGATGCAGCGTTCGGATCGGGTCCATGTTGATCTCCAGTTGTGAGACCAACATCCCTGCGCCATTGCCGCGCTTATGTCCAGCTTCGCGCAATCGCCAAGATCAGGAACCCCCTGCTACCAAAGCCCTCCAGCCTGCGTCATAGCCGAACTGTTCATAACTGAGGCCTGTGCATAACGGCCATTATGGAGAGCTCTCCATAATGGCCGATTGCGGCTGCCAACGACTGGCAGCATCGGAGCAGTCAGCCCGAGGTCGCCGCATCGACTGCGACGGTACCTGTGGTTCGAGACTTCGGTTCTTGGTAGGCAAGTCCAGACATGGCGCTCTACGATTTCGCAGCCCACCTGGGCTGCTCGGTTTCGCTCGGCGCGTAGGGAGGTAGTCGCTCGACGAAACCTCACAGGTGGCTGTTCGAGTGCCTCAGTGGGCGTACCCACTGCCCACCCACCTGCGGTGCCGGTGCCGGCGTTAGACTGAGATTCGAAGCCAGTCGCCATCGAGCGAGCGTGGCACACGACAAGGGCGTTGGCATGATCGAACCAGCATTGCGCGACAGACTGACCGCCGTCTACGCGACTTGGCTGGACCATGACGATTTCGGACAACGATACGTTCAGGTATGCGGTCCTCGCCGGGACGCCGATGTGACCTCGGTGCAGCAGTTCCTGGGGGAACTGCTGCAATTGTCATCGGGGCCGAACGCCCACATTGAACGCCCGGCCGCGCTCGAGCATCCCGACAGCACCTTCATACAACTGCTTGGCAGCCCACTGGTCACCCAGGCCGGGCCTCGTGGGCTCGTCCAATCAGTTGCCCATCACGCCCTGTGCCTGCAGGCGATTCCCAGGCTCCTGTTCGAGGCCAACGGTTCGCAGGATCAGATCGCAAGCGGCGTGCAGACTCCTGCGCAGCTACCCACGGAGAGCACGGGCTTTGACCGGCGTGACTTCACGCAGGAGATCAACGACCCGGCCGATCGCGCCGCGTTGGCCGACACCCTGATGGCGGTCCTCAAGTCCAAGCTGGGCCAGCGCACGATCCGCTCGTTCTTCAGCGTGAACGTGGCAAGCAACGGCTATCGGCTGTGGGAAGCGCAAATGCGCGCGCCGAAATGCTCTGGGACCGCCCTGGCGCGCCACTTCATTCAATCGAGCGCAGGCGGCGTGACCGTTGACCTGGTGCGATATGCGGACGAAGAGCAAACGCACGTGCGCGCCTACGAGTGGTGCGCGGAGTTGCGCGAGGAGGTGTCGAGCGCGCTACCGGACGCGGTCGCCTACGGCATGGCGTACTGTTTCGACCGCAAAGACGGCTCGCCCGTCGGCGGGAAGTGGGGGCTCATGACCGCGGCGGATTACCTCGCCGATGTCGACCTCTTGCAGGTTAGCGCCTTCTTCGATCAGCATGAGGACGCCGAGGCGCTCATTGACGCAGGCGACCTGGCCTTCGTGTGGTTGTGGGAGCGCCGTGGGGGCGCACGCCCAGGCGCGGGCCAGGCATGTCTTCGGGCAGCGCTCACCGACCTGTGCCGGCGCCAGCGCCGGATCAGAACCGTCGTCATCGATCTGAAGCCGTACCAGTACGTCGTGTCGGACGGCGCAGGGACGCCCACCTCCATGCACATCGAAAAGCTCGAGGCCGTGGATCGCCTGCAATCGTTTGTAGATGGACTGCACTTGGACCAGTTGGTCAAGGGGCACTGCCGCTACATCGTCAACCGCGACGGGGACAACCCGAACGCTGCGATGCGCGTGCTTGGACTCGTAGGATTGGCGCAGCAGAAGGCACCCTGGC
>JANMSS010000231.1:0-19456 GCA_031389585.1 Burkholderiales bacterium
ACGCTGCTGACGCGCAAGGCCAAGAACCTGCTGATCAAGGTCGACGGGGCGCTGCCGCGCGGCTGCACCGCCAAGGACATCGTGTTGGCGATCATCGGCAAGATCGGCACCGCCGGCGGCAACGGGCACACCATCGAGTTCGGCGGCAGCGCGATACGAGCGTTGTCGATGGAAGGCCGCATGACGGTCTGCAATATGGCCATCGAGGCCGGCGCGCGGGCCGGGCTGGTGGCGGTGGACGAGAAGACGATGGCCTACGTGCAGGGCCGGCCGTTCACGCCGACGGGCGTCGAGCTTGCGAACGCGATGGCGTACTGGCGCACGCTGCAGTCGGACGCCGGCGCGAAATGGGACCGCGTGGTTGAAATCGACGCCACTGAACTCAAGCCGCAGGTCACCTGGGGCACCAGCCCGGAGATGGTGCTGTCCATCGACGAACGCGTGCCCGATCCCGAGCGCGAGAAGGACGCCAGCCGGCGCGAAGGCATCGAACGCGCACTGGCCTACATGGGCCTGGAGCCGAACACGGCCATCACCGACATCCGCATCGACAAGGTCTTCATTGGCTCGTGCACCAACAGCCGCATCGAGGACCTGCGCGAGGCCGCTGCCGTCGTCAAGCACCTGGGCCGGCGCGTGGCGGGCAATGTGCGGCTGGCGCTCGTGGTGCCCGGCTCGGGTTTGGTCAAGGCGCAGGCCGAGCGCGAAGGGCTCGACGCGATCTTCAAGGCCGCTGGCTTCGAGTGGCGCGAACCCGGCTGCTCGATGTGCCTGGCCATGAACGCCGACCGGCTCGAGCCCGGCGAACGCTGCGCCTCGACCAGCAACCGAAACTTCGAAGGCCGCCAGGGCGCCGGCGGCCGCACCCACCTGGTCGGCCCGGCGATGGCTGCCGCGGCAGCTATCGAGGGCCACTTTGTCGATGTGCGCCGCATTAATTGAAGCGATAAGGAGCGACTGATGAAAACGCTGGTGGGACTCTTGATTGGCACGCACTTGCTGCTGGTCGGCCGCAATACCTTCGAAGGCCTCGGCAAGGACATCGGCAAGGCCGGTGAGACGATCGAGAACGCCTCGAAGAAGAAATAGGACGACCGCTGACCGTGCAAGCCTTCACCGTTCATAAGGGCCTGGTCGCGCCGATCGACCGCGCGAACGTCGACACCGACGCGATCATTCCCAAACAGTTCCTGAAGTCGATCACGCGTTCGGGCTTTGGCCCCAACCTGTTCGACGGCTGGCGCTACCTCGACCCCGGCGAGCCCGGCCAGGACCCGGCCACGCGCAAGCCCAACCCCGACTTCGTGCTCAACCAGCCGCGCTACCGGGGCGCGTCGGTCCTGGTTGCGGCAAAGAACTTCGGTTGCGGCTCGAGCCGCGAACACGCGCCGTGGGCGCTGGACCAGTACGGTTTTCGCGCGCTGATCGCACCCAGCTTTGCCGACATCTTCTTCAATAACTGCTACAAGAACGGCCTGCTGCCGATCGTGTTGCCCGAGCATGACGTGGCCCGGCTGTTCGACGAGGTGGCGGCGTTCCCCGGCTATGCGCTGACGATCGACCTGCCGCGCCAGGTGGTGGTCAAGCCGGACGGCGCCCTGCTGCCCTTCGAGGTGCAGGCCTTTCGCAAGCAGTGCCTGCTCAACGGCTGGGACGACATCGGCCTGACGTTGCGCCACGCCGACAAGATCCGCGCCTTCGAGGCCGAACGCCTGGCACGCATGCCGTGGCTGGACCATCGGCCGGCGTGATCCCGTGAAGTCTTGGCTCCACAGGCTGGTGTTCGGCCGTCGCTGGCGCACCTTCGTCGTCATGGGCCTGGCCTTCCTGGTTTTCGGCGCGGGCACGTACAACCTCTTCCACTTGGTTCTTGCCAATGCCGAACTGTTGCTGACACATGGCTGGATGGTGTTGGCCGACGGCGCGGCCCTGCAAGTGGTCGAGTTGCTGCTGACGGCCTACCTGAGCATGGCTGCCTATGTTTTGTTCAAAGCCTGCGAGCACCGCCTGGTGCGTTGGCTCGCCGAGCCCGATGGAGTCAGTGAATGAAGATTGCAATCCTGCCCGGCGATGGCATCGGCACCGAGATCGTGGCCGAGGCGGTGAAGGTGCTGCACGTGCTCGAGTTGCCGCTGGAGATGGAGTCCGCGGTGGTTGGCGGCGCGGCCTACGAAGCGCATGGGCATCCGCTGCCCGAGGCCACCTTGGCGCTGGCCCAGGCCGCCGACGCGGTGCTGTTCGGCGCAGTCGGCGACTGGAAGTACGACAAGCTCGAGCGCTCGCTGCGCCCGGAGCAGGCCATCCTGGGGCTGCGCAAGCAACTCGGCCTGTTCGCCAATTTCCGCCCCGCCATCTGCTACGAGCAACTGACGCAGGCCTCAAGCCTGAAGCCCGAACTCGTGGCCGGCCTGGACATTCTGATCATCCGCGAGCTCACCGGCGACATCTACTTCGGCCAGCCGCGCGGACGGCGAGTGGCCGTCGATGGCCAGTTTCCTGGCGCCGAAGAGGCATTCGACACGATGCGCTACAGCAAGCCCGAGATCGAGCGCATCGCCCATGTGGCGTTCCAGGCAGCGCGCATGCGCAGCAAGAAGGTGACCAGCGTCGACAAGGCCAACGTGCTCGAGACCTTCCAGTTCTGGAGGGACGTGGTGACCGAGGTCCACGCTGGGTACCCCGACGTGACGCTCGAGCATATGTATGTCGACAATGCCGCGATGCAACTGGTCAGGGCGCCCAAGGCCTTTGACGTCGTCGTCACCGGCAACATGTTCGGTGACATCCTGTCGGATGAGGCCGCGATGCTCACCGGTTCGATCGGCATGTTGCCTTCGGCGTCGCTCGACAAGAACAACAAGGGCCTGTATGAGCCCAGCCATGGCAGCGCGCCCGACATCGCGGGCAAAGGCGTCGCCAATCCCCTGGCTACAATCCTGTCCGCTGCCATGATGCTTCGCTTCTCACTCAACCAAGCTGCTGCGGCCGAGCGTATCGAGTCGGCGGTGAAGGCCGTGCTCTCGGCCGGTTTTCGAACCGGCGATATCTGGAGCGAGGGCACGAAGAAGGTCGGCACGCGCGAGATGGGCGACGCGGTCGTCGCTGCCATCACAAAACAGACTATCACCAAGAGCTAGCAGCTCTCGGATCGTCTCGCCCCAACCCTGGACCCCGGCGAAACGAGCCGGGGCGAAGCGGGGTTCGGAGCGACAGAAGAGGCAAGACAGAAAATGGCACTCGTAGGATTGGTCGGCTGGCGCGGCATGGTCGGCTCCGTGCTGATGGACCGCATGCAGGCCGAGGGCGACTTCGTGCTGATCGAGCCGATGTTCTTCTCAACCTCGAACGCGGGCGGTGCGGCCCCGTCAATGGCCAAGAACGAGCCCAAGCTGTACGACGCGCACGACATCGCCGCGCTCAAGCGCTGCGACATCGTCATCACCACGCAGGGCGGCGAGTACACCAAGGCCGTGTACCCCAAGCTGCGCGGCGCCGGCTGGAGCGGCTACTGGATCGATGCCGCCAAGACGCTGCGCATGAACGACGATGCGGTCATCATCCTCGACCCCGTCAACCTGTCCGTCATCAGGTCAGCATTGGCTCGCGGCGTGAAGGACTACATCGGCGGCAACTGCACGGTAAGTTGCATGCTGATGGGCGTGGGGGCCCTCTTCAAGGCCGACCTTGTCGAGTGGATGGCCTGCACCACTTACCAGGCGGCCAGCGGCGGTGGGGCCCAGCACATGCGCGAGCTGCTGACGCAGTACGGCACGCTCAACGCGTCAGTCAAGGCGCTGCTCGACAACCCGGCCAGCGCCATACTTGAAATTGACCGTCAGGTTGCGGCAACCCAACGCGGTCTCCCGGCCGAGCAGACCGCCCACTTTGGCGTGCCACTGGGCGGCAGCCTGATCCCGTGGATCGACAGCGATCGCGGCGACGGTACCAGTCTGGAGGAGTGGAAGGGTGGCGCCGAGACCAACAAGATCCTCGGTCGCGGCCCGGGCTTCGAATTGGCAGCGACGGCGATCGATTCGATCTGCGTGCGTGTGGGTGCGATGCGTTGCCACAGCCAGGCACTGACGATCAAATTGAAGAAGGACGCGCCACTGGCCGATATCGAGGCCATGATTGCCGCCGACAACGAGTGGGTCAAGCTGGTGCCGAACACACGAGAGGCCACCGTGCGCGAACTCACGCCGGTGGCGGTGACGGGCACGATGTCGATCCCCGTCGGGCGCCTGCGCAAGCTGGCCATGGGACCGCAGTACGTCGGCGCTTTCACCATCGGTGATCAACTCCTGTGGGGCGCAGCCGAGCCACTGCGTCGCATGCTGCGCATCCTGCTGGCGGCCTGAGCGTGCCTCAGCTCGTTGCCACATGACAACAAGTTCACGAGTACAGGCTGTCACGCGGGGTTTCAGGCGAGGTCACACTTTGCATGAGCTTGTCACCCTATATGCTTGATGTTATTGTGATTTCGACCACTTTCCTGCGCTCGCGCGTGGCCCGATTTTGGGTCTCGATCACGACATGAAACGCCACTTACGCGGCGGACAATTCGCGCTGTCCGCCGCAGGTCATTGGGAGACGCCTTGAACAATATGCCTTCGATTCACTTCGGTCCGCGGACTGCCTTGGCCATGCGGTCTGTGGCAGCAGCGGCACTGATCCTGGCGACCTCCGGCAGTTGGGCGCTCGGCCTGGGCCGCATGGCGGTGCAGTCAGCGTTGGGGGAAAGCCTGCGCGCGGAGATCGATGTCACCAGCATCACGCCGGAAGAGGCTTCGTCGTTGCGCGTGCGCATTGCGCCACCCGAGGCCTACCGCGCTGCCGGGGTCGACTATGGCTTGGTCCTGTCGGGCACCCAGGTCACGCTCGCCCGGCGCGCCGACGGACGCCCCTACCTGCGCATCGTCAGTGACCGTGTGGTGCAAGAGCCCTTTGTCGACGTGATCCTCGAGTTGAGCTGGGCCAGCGGCCGCCTGGTGCGCGAGTACACGATGCTGCTCGACCCACCGACTGCGCGCACCGCTGCAGCGCCGGCACCGGTCCGGCGCCGGTGTCGGTGTCGCCGGTCATTTCGGCGGCGCCACCGGCTGCGGCTGCACCGTGCCAAGCCCCGCGCGCGGCCGCAGCCGCGACGGCGCAGCGCGCCACTGCACCAGCGGCAGCACCGGCGGCAGCGCCCAGTCCCGCAGCGCCGCGCGCGCCGCGCCCCGCCACGGCCGCCGCCAGCGCGGAGTCAGGTGACGAATACCGTGTGCGCGGCGGCGACACGCTGTACAGGATCGCTGAGCGCAATCAACGTGAAGGCGCGTCACTGGACCAGATGTTGGTGGCACTGTGGCGTGGTAACCCGCAGGCATTCATTGAAAACAACATGAACCTGCTGAAAGCGGGTTCCACGCTGAAGCTGCCGTCCGCGGGTGGGTCCAAGGAAGTCGCAGGCGCTGAAGCACGACAGATCATTCAGGCGCAGAGCGCGGACTTCGGCGCCTACCGCCAACGTCTTGCCAGTGGCGCCCCGGCAGTCAAGACCAGCGAACCCGCGCGCCAGGCGACGGGCAAGGTGCAGGCGCAGGTCGACGATAAAAAGACTGGCGCCGCGACCAGCCCGGATCGCTTGACGTTGTCGCAGAGCGCAGCCAAGACCGGCGCTGATGCCAAGGTGTCCAAGGACACCGAGCAGAAGGACCAGACGGCACGCATGGCCGAACTGGCGCGAAATGTCGAGGATCTGAAAAAGCTCAAGGATGGGACCGGATCGGCTGTGCCCAAGCCAGGAGCGTCACCCGCGGCGGCGCCGGCGACTGTCCCCGCCACCCCGGCCGTGCCCGCCGCGCCGCCTGCGCCGGTGATCGTGGCCGCCGCGCCGCCACCCGCACCCGCACCGGCTCCCGCACCAGCCCCCGAACCGGCCGCTGCGCCTGCACCCGCGGCCTCGCCCGTGGCGGCTGCGGCCAAGCCTCCTGCCCCTGCGGCATCGCTGCCCGCGTTGCCTGTCAAGCCGCCGGTTGCACCGGCGCGAGACGAACCCGGCTTCGTTACTGGATTGCTTGACAACCCCTACGTCTTGCCCGGCGCTGGCGTGGTGCTGGCGCTGCTCGCCGGCTTGGGTGTCTACCGCTGGCGCAGCCGTGCGCGCAATGAGAGTGGTGAAACCTCGTTCCTCGAAAGCCGCTTGCAGCCCGACTCGTTCTTTGGTGCCAGCGGCGGCCAGCGCATCGACACCCGCGATGCATCGGGTGCTTCGTCGTCGATGAGCTACTCGCTGAGCCAGCTCGATGCCATCGGTGATGTCGATCCGGTGGCCGAGGCCGACGTCTACCTCGCCTATGGTCGCGATCTGCAGGCCGAAGAGATTCTCAAGGAGGCGATGCGCAGCAGCCCTGATCGCATGGCCATCCGCACCAAGCTGCTAGAGGTCTATGCCAAGCGGCGCGACACGAAGGGCTTTGAGTTGCTCGCCACGCAGTTGCACTCATTGACCAAGGGTGAGGGCGAGGACTGGCACAAGGCGCAGGAACTCGGCCAGCAGATCGATCCCGAAAACCCGCTGTACACGCCGGGCGGGCGGCCGAGTGCAGCCCTGGCCGGCGGCGCCGCCGCAGTGGTGGAGCCGCTGGGTGCGAGCACGATGCCGCAGTCGGTGTTGCCGCCAGGCTCGAATTTCGCGCTCTCTGTAGCTGGCGAAGCCGACGACGATGTGCGTTCGGCGCCGGTGGATCTTGACCTCGATCTTGACGTTGTCGCTCCGGCGGCCCCCGCGGCACAGGCGATGGAAAGCACCCAGCCGTTGGGCCCGGCCGTCAGCGCGGGAACGATGGCGGCCCAAGCCGTGGCAGCAAGGATCGCCAATTTGAATCTGCCTACCGGTCAGGCCGAAGACGCGTCGACAACCACCGCGGCAGCATTCGACTTCGGCTCGATTTCGCTCGACATGGGTCGGCCGGCGGCGGGTAAGGCTGACAACGCGCTCGATTTCGCTTCGTCGGGTAAGGGGGATCTCGGTGCGTCTGCGCCACTCGACCCGGCCGACCCGCTGACGCGCAAGCTCGAACTCGCCGAAGAGTTCCGCCAGATCGGCGACAAGGAAGGCGCCCGTGACCTGTTGGACGAGGTCGTGGCCAAGGCCAGTGGCCCGCTGAAGGTGCGCGCGCAGAGCCTGCTCGACGGCCTTGCCTGAGGCTCGCCCGCGCGAGGCGCCGGCTTTGGGCCGGCGTATCGCGCTCGGCGTGGCTTACCGCGGCGACGCCTACCATGGGTGGCAGAGTCAACCGGACGGCCTGACGATTCAGGATCGGCTCGAACAGGCGCTGTCCCTGTTTGCCGATGTGCCCGTGGCCACTGCGTGCGCGGGCCGCACCGACACCGGCGTGCATGGGCTGAACCAGGTCGTGCATGTCGACGCCCCGGTGAGTCGCGACATGGCCTCATGGGTTCGCGGCACCAATCGCTACCTACCCCGAGACATCGCAGTGCAGTGGTGTCAACCCGTGGCCGATGAGTTTCACGCGCGCAACAGTGCGTTGGGCCGGCGCTATGCCTACCTGCTGCTCGAATCGCCGGTGCGACCGGCGCTCGAGCACGCGATGGCCGGTTGGGTCTTTCGACCGCTTGACGCCGACGCGATGCGCGCAGGCGCCGCGCTTCTGGTCGGCGAGCACGACTTCAGCTCGTTTCGCAGCTCACAGTGCCAGGCCAGCACACCCGTCAAGCGACTCAACCGCGTCACGATCACGCGGCGCGGCAGCTACTGGCGCTTCGATTTTGACGGCGTGGCCTTCTTGCACCATATGGTGCGCAACATGATGGGTTGCCTGGTTGCGGTCGGGCAGGGCGGCCAGGCGCCCGCATGGCTGGGGGAGGTGCTGGCGGCACGAACGCGCGATGCTGCGGCGCCGACTTTCGCCCCCGACGGTCTTTACTTCGCCGGCCCGTACTACGATCGGGTGCATGCGGTTCCCGAGCACACACCAGCCTTCGACTGGCTGCCCTCATGACCGACAGGTCACCCGGGCCGAGCGCCGGGCCGCTCCCAAGCCGGACCGCTTCCCCTCGGGGGACCGGCTGCAGTATCCGGCGGACGCTGGGCGCCAATGATGCGCACTCGAATCAAGATCTGCGGGCTGACACGCGAGGCTGACGTCCAGGCGGCGATCGACGCGGGTGCCGACGCGCTGGGCCTGGTGATGTATGCCAAGAGCCCACGCTGCGTAAGTCTGGACCGGGCCGTGGGCCTGGCCCGGTCGCTGCCGCCCTTCGTGACGCCGGTGCTGTTGTTCGTCAATGCGGCACCTGCCGAAGTCGCGGCGGCAACCGCAGCCATTCCGCACGCCCTGCTGCAATTCCACGGCGACGAGACACCCGCCGACTGCGACGCCCCCCACCGGCCCTACCTGCGCGCGGTGTCGATGCAGCCCGGGCTCGATTTGCTAGACTTCGGGCACCGTTTTCCCAACGCCCAGGCCCTGCTGCTCGACGCTGCCGTCGACGGTTACGGCGGTGGCGGCAAGGTGTTCGATTGGTCGCTGATTCCCGCCGACGTGCCCTATCGCCTCGTTTTGTCTGGTGGGTTGAGTCCTGCAAACGTGATCGATGGGGTGGTTCACGCACGGCCCTTTGCCGTTGACGTGAGCTCCGGCGTGGAAAGCGCGAAGGGCATCAAGGATGCCGCGCTGATGCGCCGATTCTGCGAAGCGGTTCGAGTGGCGGATGCCCGCCTCGCCGACCTCGCGACATGACCCACCCCCGTAGCGGCTGCGCCGCTCCCCCGTGAGGGGCACCGCCAGGGGCCTGGCAAAGCCAGTTCCGCAGCGGTCGCTGGGAAATACGCAATGAGAACGCTGACATGCTGAACTACCAACAACCCGATGCCCGCGGGCACTTCGGGCCCTATGGCGGCACCTTTGTGGCCGAGACGCTGATCCACGCGCTCGACGAACTGAAAGCCGCTTATGAGCACTATCGTGCCGACCCGGACTTCGTTGCCGAATACCGCAGCGAGCTGGCCCACTTCGTCGGTCGGCCCAGCCCCGTCTATCACGCGGCGCGATTGAGCCGCGAGATCGGTGGTGCTCAGATCTACCTCAAGCGCGAAGACCTGAACCACACCGGCGCGCACAAGATCAACAACACGATCGGCCAGGCCCTGTTGGCACGCCGCATGGGCAAGCCACGCGTGATCGCCGAAACCGGTGCCGGTCAGCATGGCGTGGCCACGGCCACAGTCGCGGCCCGCTACGGCATGGAATGCGTCGTCTACATGGGCAGCGAGGACGTCAAGCGCCAGGCGCCCAACGTCTACCGGATGCACCTGCTCGGCGCGAAGGTGGTGCCGGTGGAGAGTGGTTCTCGCACGCTCAAGGATGCCCTCAACGAAGCCTTGCGTGACTGGGTCACCAACGTCGAGAACACCTTCTACATCATCGGTACAGTGGCCGGTCCGCACCCCTATCCGACGATGGTGCGCGACTTCCAGCGCGTCATCGGCGACGAGTGCCTGGTGCAGATGCCGGCAATGATCGGTCGCCAGCCCGATGCGGTGATAGCCTGTGTCGGTGGCGGCAGCAATGCCATGGGGCTGTTCTATCCTTACATCGAGCATGAAGCCGTGCGCCTGATTGGCGTCGAAGCAGCCGGCCTCGGGCTTGAGTCGGGCAAGCACTCGGCGTCGCTGATCGCCGGCTCACCCGGCGTGCTGCATGGCAACCGCACCTACCTGCTGCAGGACGCCAACGGCCAGATCACTGAGACGCATTCGATCTCGGCCGGCCTGGACTATCCCGGCGTCGGCCCGGAGCACGCGCACCTGAAGGACATCGGCCGCGCCGAGTACGTCGGCATCACCGACGATGAAGCACTGGCTGCTTTCCACCGCCTGTGCCGCAGCGAAGGCATCATCCCGGCGCTCGAATCGAGCCACGCGGTGGCCTACGCGATGCAGTTGGCCGCGACGATGAAGCGCGAGCAGCACCTGCTGGTCAACCTGTCGGGTCGCGGTGACAAGGACATCGGCACCGTCGCCGATCTCTCGGGCGTCGAGTTCTATTGCCGGCCGTCGTGCAAGGGCGGAGCGGTGAAACGATGAGCCCCCTAGCTCGCTTTCGCTCGCTGCCCCCCAAGGGGGTCAACTTCCTTGGAGCGGCCCATCGGAGGTTGCGATGAGCCGCATCGCTGCTACGTTTGCGGCCCTGCAGACGGCCGGTCGCAAGGCCTTGATCCCCTACATCTGCGCCGGCGACCCGTTGCCTGAGGCCACGTCGGACGTGATGCTCGCGCTGGCCGCGGCGGGTGCCGACATCATCGAACTCGGCGTGCCGTTCTCCGACCCGATGGCCGACGGCCCGGTGATCCAGAAGGCCTCGGAGCGCGCGCTGGCCCAAGGCGTGGGCATGACCCAGGTGCTGGGCTATGTGCGTGGATTTCGGCAGCGCAACACCCATACGCCGGTGGTGCTGATGGGGTACGCCAACCCGATCGAGCGCTACGGCATCCCGCGCTTTGTCGCTGACGCGAAGGCCGCCGGCGTTGATGGCGTGTTGGTGGTGGACTACCCGCCCGAGGAGGCCGAGGCATTTGCTGCGGCGTTGAAGGACAACGGCCTCGACCCGATCTTTCTGTTGGCCCCCACCTCGACCGAGCAGCGCATGAAGGACGTGGGCCGCTTGGCCAGCGGCTATGTCTACTATGTGTCGCTGAAGGGCGTGACCGGTGCCGGCCACCTCGACACCGATGCGGTGGCTGAGGTACTGCCGCGAATCCGTGAGCATGTGAAGCTGCCGCTGGGCGTCGGTTTTGGCATCCGCGACGCTGCCACCGCCAAGGCTGTAGCTCGCACGGCCGATGCCGTGGTGATCGGCTCGGCACTGGTGCAACTCCTGGCGACGCAAAAGCGCGATACTCTGGCCCCCGCTGCGGCGGCGTTCATCGCCGAGATCCGCGCTGCGCTCGACGAAGGAATCGCTCCATGAGCTGGCTTGAAAAACTGCTGCCGCCGAAGATGCAGCCCACCGACCCGAGCGAGCGCCGCACGGTGCCCGAAGGTCTGTGGATCAAGTGTCCGTCGTGCGAGACGGTGCTTTACAAGACCGACCTCGATCAGAACCAGAACGTCTGCCCCAAGTGCGACCAGCACCACCGCATCGGCGCGCGCGCGCGGCTCGATGCCTTTCTTGATCCCGAAGGTCGCTATGAGATCGGCCAGGAGGTCGTGCCGGTCGATCCGTTGAAGTTCAAGGACAGCAAGAAGTACCCTGAGCGCCTGCGCGATGCGCTCGAAGCCACGGGAGAGACCGACGCACTGATCGTGGTCGGCGGTGCGGTGCACGCGATCCCTGTGGTCGCGGCCTGTTTCGAGTTCGACTTCATGGGCGGTTCGATGGGTTCGGTCGTTGGCGAGCGTTTCGTGCGTGGTGTGCACAACGCGATCGAGCAGAAGGTCCCCTTCATCTGCTTCACCGCTACGGGGGGTGCACGCATGCAGGAAGGCTTGTTGAGCCTGATGCAGATGGCCAAGACCAATGCCTCGCTGACGCGCCTGGCCAAGGCCGGCCTGCCCTACATCAGCGTGCTGACCGACCCGACGATGGGCGGCGTGTCAGCCGGCTTCGCCTTCATGGGCGACATGGTGATCGCCGAGCCGAAGGCGCTGATCGGATTCGCGGGCCCGCGCGTGATCGAGAACACCGTGCGCGAAAAACTGCCCGAGGGCTTCCAGCGCAGCGAATTCCTGATCGGCAAGGGCGCGATCGACATGATCGTCGACCGCCGCCAGCTGCGTGGCGTGATTGCGCGCTCGCTGGCCATGCTGCAGCGCCAGAGCGCCGACGCGGTGGCCTGATGTTCGCCTGGCGGCCGACCGGCCTGGGCCCGATCGCCGCGAACTGAATCTTGCTGCCCGACACCTTGCCGGCATGGCTCGCGCATTGCGAGCGCATGCACCCGATCTCGATGGATCTGTCGCTCGAGCGCACGGTCTTGGTCAAGCAGCGCCTCGGCCTGCGGTTCAGCGTGCCGGTGATCACGGTGGCCGGCACCAACGGCAAGGGTTCGACCTGCGCCATGCTCGAGTCGATCGCCTTGGCGGCGGGCTGGCGCGTCGGCACCTACCAGAAGCCCGAGCTGGTGCATTTCGAGGAGCGCTGCCGGGTCGGTGGCAAACCGGTGGCTGCTGACGCGTTGCTGATGCACTTCGAGGCGGTCGAGGCGGCGCGCGGCGACATCACGCTGACCAAGTTCGAGTTCACGACCTTGGCGATCGCCCACCTGCTGGCGCACGCGCCGCTGGACCTGGTGATCCTCGAAGTCGGCATGGGCGGCCGCTACGACGCCGTCAACGCCATCGACACCGACTGCGCCATCATCACCAGCATCGATCTCGACCACATGGAGTACCTCGGCCCGGATCGGGAGAGCATCGGCCTGGAAAAGGCGCAGGTCATGCGCCCGGGCAAGCCGGCGATCGTCAGCGACCCGGTGCCGCCACAGTCGGTGGTGGCCCACGCGCAGGCCATCGGCGCCGACCTCTGGCTCGTCGGCCGCGACTTCAGGCACAGCGGTGACCGCCAGCAGTGGGCATGGTCAGGCCGTGAGCGGCGCTACAACGGCTTGGCCTATCCGGCATTGCGCGGCGCCAACCAGTTGCTCAATGCCGCAGGCGCGCTGGCAGCCTTTGAGGCGCTGCGCGAGCGCGTGCCGGTGCCGGCGCAGGCGGTGCGCCAGGGCCTGGCCACGGTCGAACTCGCCGGGCGATTCCAGATCGTTCCCGGGCAACCGACGCTGGTGCTCGACGTGGCGCACAACCCGCACGCGGTCGCGGCGCTGGCCGTCAACCTCGATCAGATGGGTTTCTTTCCGCGCACGCATGCGGTGTTCGGCGTAATGTCGGACAAGGACCTGAGGGCCATCATCGAGCGGCTGATCCCGCTGGTAGACGCCTGGTACTGCAGCGATCTGCCACTGGCGCGCGCAGCCAGCGCGAGGCAACTGGCTGCCTTGGTGCGTGCGGCTGCGCCCAAGGCCGGCATCAGCGAACATGCAGACCCTGCCGCCGCGCTGGCAGCGGCGCTGGAGCGCGCGGACCCCGCTGATAGAATTTTGATCTTCGGCTCGTTCCTCACGGTGGGTGGCGTGCTGCGGCAAGGCCTGCCGCGCCTGGCTGCCAAACACGCGGTTTAGGCGTTGCGGTTCGCAGCCGGCATCCCGGGCCCTCAGCCGCTCGCAACGCATTGACACACCACGACTAGCCTTGCATGGGTCTGCTCTCCTTCTTCAAACGCCAAGCCAGTGGCACACCCGCGACGTCAGGCGCCGACACGGCGCAAGTCGTCGCGAACGCGCGAACGCGTGCCAAGCGGCGCTTGCTCGGCGCGGTCGTGCTGCTGGGCATCGGCGTGATTGCGTTCCCGCTGCTGTTTGAGACTCAACCGCGGTCGATCCCCGTCGACATTGCGATCGAGATTCCGCGCAAGGAGGGCGCGCCGCCGCTGGCGCTGCCGCCCGCGCACAAAGCCCCCGCGGCAGCGGCCTCGCAGCCAGCGCCGGCCTTGCCGGTGATCACCGAAACCAAGGCCGAGGCGGCCCGGGACACGGCCGCACCGGCAGCGCTGCTGCCGAAGGCGGAGCCTGCGCCAAAGCCTGCGGCCGCAGCCAAGCCTGAAGCCAAGCCGCCACCTGCGCCTGCAGCCAAACCGACCGCCGAGGCGCCGGGACGCTTCGTGGTGCAGATCGGCGCCTTTGCCGACGCCAATGGCGCGCGCGACACGCGGGCCAAAGTCGAGAAGCTGGGCCTGCGCACCTACACGCAGTCGGTCGATACCGAAGGCGGCAAACGCATTCGCGTGCGGCTGGGGCCCTTTGCGTCGCGTGACGAGGCGGATCAGGCCGCGTCCAAGGTCAAGGCGGCAGGCCTGCCGGCAGCCGTGCTCACGCTATGACGATGGCGTCCGTCGCGTGGGTCGATTGGGTGCTGCTGGCAGTGCTCTTGCTGTCGGCGGTCGTCGGGCTGTGGCGGGGCCTGGTGTTTGAGGTCTTGTCGTTGGTGGGCTGGGTCGCAGCCTACATCGCGGCACAGGCGTTCTCTGCGACGGTGGCGCCACTGCTGCCGATCGGCACACCCGATAGCGCGCTGAACTATGCCGCGGCCTTTGCACTCGTCTTCGTGCTGGCGCTGCTGGTCTGGACGCTGGCCTCGCGCTTGTTGCGCCTGGTCATCCATGCCACGCCGCTGCAATTGATCGATCGCGTGCTGGGTGGGGGCTTTGGGCTGCTGCGCGGCGCGGTGCTGTTGCTGGCGGTGGCCACCGTGGTCTCGCTCACGCCTGCTGCACGCTCGCCGCATTGGCAGGCGTCGCAGGGTGCAATCCTGTTGACAGGCTCGCTGCAGGCATTGAGGCCCTTGTTGCCTGACTCGCTGGCACAGCACTTGCCGGCCTGAACGGAAACTCCACCATGTGCGGCATCGTCGGCGTGATCTCCAAGGGGCCTGTCAACCAGTTGATCTACGACGCGCTGCTGCTGTTGCAGCACCGCGGCCAGGATGCCGCCGGGATCGTCACGATGCAGGGCACCAAGTGCTTCATGCAGAAATCGCGCGGAATGGTGCGCGACATTTTTCGCACCCGCACCATGCGCGCGCTTCCGGGCAACGTCGGCCTGGGGCAGGTGCGCTACCCGACCGCGGGCAACGCCTACAGCGAGGAAGAAGCGCAACCGTTCTATGTCAATGCGCCATTCGGCATCGTGCTGGTGCACAACGGCAACCTGACCAACGCCCATTCGCTCAAGGCCGAGTTGTTCGACATCGATCGGCGCCATATCAACACCGAGAGCGATACCGAGGTACTGATCAACATCCTGGCGCATGAACTCGAGCACGCCGCGCGCGACCTGGCGCTGACACCCGAGACGATCTTCAAGGCCGTCGCCGCAGTCCATCGCCGCATCAAGGGCTCGTACGCAGTGATCGCACTGATTGCCGGCTACGGTCTGCTGGCCTTTCGCGACCCCTATGGCATCCGCCCACTCGTGTTCAGCCAGGACAAGGAGGGCGAAGTGATGGTCGCCAGCGAGAGCGTTGCCCTGGACGGCACCGGACATCGTCTCGATCGCGACGTGGCGCCCGGCGAGGCGATCTTCATCGACACGGCAGGTGCGCTGCACACCCGCCAATGCGCTGAACGCACGAGCCTGAACCCCTGCATGTTCGAGTTTGTCTACCTGGCGCGACCCGATTCGGTGATGGACGGGGTCTCCGTCTACCAGGCGCGGCTGAACATGGGCGAGACGCTGGCACAGCGGCTGATCTCGACGATGCCGCCGTCGGCCATCGACGTCGTGATCCCTATCCCTGAGTCGAGCCGCCCCAGCGCGATGCAACTGGCGCAGAAGATCGGCAAGCCGTACCGCGAAGGCTTCGTCAAGAACCGCTATGTCGGGCGCACCTTCATCATGCCCGGGCAGGCGGTGCGCAAGAAGAGCGTGCGCCAAAAACTCAACGCGATCGGCGTCGAGTTCAAGGGCCGCAATGTGCTGCTCGTTGATGACTCAATCGTTCGCGGCACGACCAGCAAGGAGATTGTGCAGATGGCGCGCGAAGCCGGCGCACGCAAGGTCTACCTGGCGTCTGCGGCGCCGCCGGTGCGCTACCCGAACGTGTATGGCATCGACATGCCGACCAGGGAAGAGCTGATCGCCCACGAGCGCAGCATCGAAGAGATTCGCCAGTTCATCGGCGCCGATGCGCTGATCTACCAGGACGTGGACGCGATGAAGCGCGTCGTCGGGGCGCTCAATCCGCGTATCGCCAGCTTCGAGGCCAGCTGCTTTGACGGCCACTACATCACGGGCGACGTGTCCGATGACGACTTCGCCGCGCTCGAGGCCCAGCGACGGCTGGAGTTCGATGAAGATGAGTCCGACGACCGCGGGCGCCTGGCGCTGCAGAGTGTGGACGAAAAGACATGAACACCGAGTACAAGAAACTGCCGCGTGTGAACCTGCCCGCTGATGCGCGGCTGGACACCTTGGCCGTGCGCGAGGGTCTGCCACCCTCGCAATGGGGCGAGAACTCCGAAGCCCTGTTTCTGACCAGCTCGTTCGTGCACCCCGACGCGGCGACAGCCGCGGCGCGATTTGCCAACGAGGAAGAGGCCTTCGTCTACAGCCGCTTCTCGAACCCGACCGTGACGATGATGGAGCGCCGTCTGGCCGCGCTCGAAGGCACGGAGGCCTGCATCGGCACCGCCAGCGGCATGGCGGCAATCCTGCTGCTGCTGATGGGCACCTTGCAGGGCGGCGATCATGTGATCTGCTCGCAGTCGGTGTTCGGCTCGACCATCAAGTTGCTGCAGGACTTTGCCAAGTTCGGCGTCCAGACCAGCTTCGTGTCGCAGACCGACGTGACCCAGTGGCGCGCGGCGGTGCGGCCGAACACCCGCCTGCTGTTTGCAGAGACTCCGAGCAACCCGCTGACCGAGGTCTGCGACATCGCCGCTCTGGCCGACATCGCGCACCGTGCAGGCGCGCTGCTGGCGGTCGACAACTGCTTCTGCTCGCCGGCCCTGCAGCGACCGCGCGAGTTCGGCGCCGACGTGGTGATGCACTCGGGCACCAAGTTCCTCGACGGTCAGGGCCGCGTAATCGCCGGCGCACTGTGCGGCACCGAGGCGCTGGTCAACGACAGGCTCGTGCCCGTGATGCGCAGCGCCGGCATGAGCCTGTCGCCGTTCAATGCATGGGTGGTGTTGAAGGGCATGGAGACCTTGTCGATCCGAGTGCGGGCGCAGAGCGAGCGCGCGCTCGAGATGGCGCGCTGGCTGCAGGCGCAGCCGCAGGTCGAGCGCGTCTATCACCCGGGCCTCGAATCGCACCCGCAGCACGCGCTGGCCATGGCACAGCAGTCGGGGCAGGGCGGCGCGGTGACGTCGTTCATCGTCAAGGGCGCGCGCGCCGCAGCGTTCGCCGTGATCGACGCCACGCGCATCTGCTCGATCACCGCCAATCTCGGCGACACCAAGACCACCATCACCCACCCGGCCAGCACCTCGCACGGCCGCCTGAGCGAAGCGCAGCGTCTGGCGGCCGGCATCACGCAGGGGATGATCCGGCTGGCCGTCGGCCTGGACGATGTCGAAGACCTGAAGGCCGACCTTGCGCACGGGCTCGGTGCTCTGAAGGCATGAGCGTTCGCACCCGCATTGCGCCGTCGCCCACCGGCTTCCTGCACCTGGGCACCGCACGCACCGCGCTCTACTCCTGGGCTTACGCGCGTCATCACGGCGGGCAGTTCGTGCTGCGCATCGAAGACACCGATGTCGCCCGCTCGACGCAGGACTCGGTTGAGCAGATCCTGGCGTCGATGCGTTGGCTGGGTCTCGATTTCGACGAGGGCCCGATCTACCAGATGCAACGCCTGGCGCGCTACCAGGCCGCGGCCGAGCAGTTGATCGAGTCGGGCCATGCCTACCGCTGCTACTGCACCCCGGCCGAACTCGAGACCATGCGCGAGGCGCAGCGCGCCCGCGGCGAGAAGACGCGTTACGACGGCCGCTGGCGCCCTGAGCCGGGCAAGGTGCTGCCCGCGCCGCCGGCCGATGTGTCGCCCGTGGTGCGCCTGAAGAATCCGCTCGATGGCAGTGTCACGTGGCACGACCTGTTTAAGGGCGACATCACGATCAGCAACCGCGAGATCGACGATCTGATCCTGGTCCGTCCCGACGGCGTGCCGACCTACAACTTCGCGGTCGTGGTCGACGACTGGGACATGAAGATCACGCATGTCTTTCGTGGCGACGAGCATGTCAACAACACGCCGTGGCAGATCAACATCTTTCGTGGCCTCGGGGCACCGCTGCCGCAGTTCGGCCATTGCCCGATCATCCTCGGCGACGATGGGCTGAAGCTGTCCAAGCGGCGCGGAGCGGTCAGCGTCACGGCCTACGAAGAGGCGGGCTACCTGCCCGAGGCGATGCTCAACTACCTGGCCCGCCTGGGATGGAGCCACGGTGACGACGAGTTGTTCACGAGCGATCAGATGGTGGCCTGGTTCGACGGCAGCCACATCGCCAAGAGCCCGGCGCAGTGGGACCCGGCCAAGCTGGCGTGGGTCAATGCGCATTACATCAAGCATGTCGATGACGCCCGTCTGGCCGCGTTGGTGCAGACTCAGCTGCGAACGCGCGGCGTCGTGGCCGACGATCTCGATCACCTCGCGCGCGGCTGCGCATTGTTCAAGGACCGTTGCAGCACCACGGTCGAGTTGGCCGACTGGCTGCAGATGTACTTCATCGTCATGACGCCCAGCGCCGCGGATCTGGCGGCGCATGTCACCGACGCGGTGCGACCGGCGCTCATCAGCCTGCGCGATCGTCTTGCCGATGTCGCATGGGACAAGGCCTCGATTGCCGCAGCGATCAAGGACACGCTGGCGGCGCATCAACTGAAGATGCCGCAACTGGCGCCGGCATTGCGGGTTCTGGTCTGCGGCCGCGCGCAGACGCCGTCGATCGATGCCGTACTGGCCCTGTTCACGCGGGAAGCGGTGCTCACGCGCCTGCAGGGCGTCTGAAAAAGCTGTCTATAATCGCGGTCTTGCTTGAACGGCGTGGCCACTCCTCGAAGGGGGTATAGCTCAGCTGGGAGAGCGCTTGCATGGCATGCAAGAGGTCAGCGGTTCGATCCCGCTTACCTCCACCAAGACCGCAAGGTCGAGGCAGGCGCGCAGTTCAGGTGGGAGAAGGATTCACTGTCCCCTTCGTCTAGAGGCCTAGGACACGACCCTTTCACGGTCGGTACAGGGGTTCGAATCCCCTAGGGGACGCCAACCACAGGTTGGACAAGTTTGGCTGCACTTGCGGACTCGTTCCGGCAACGCAGCCACCGCGTGGAGTGGTAGTTCAGTTGGTTAGAATACCGGCCTGTCACGCCGGGGGTCGCGGGTTCGAGTCCCGTCCACTCCGCCAATAACATCAATGGGTTGCAGCAGGAATGCCGCAGCCCGTTTTTTCTGGGTCGACGAGACCCGTGCGGTCAAACCTCCGGTAGCCGTCAGCACTGCGCTCGCAGCCACGTCGGCAGCCTCACCCTGCAGCAGCACCAGCGCACGGTCGCTCTGCGCCAGCACCTTGCGGCAGTCGCGTTCGACGACCAGCGTGGCGATGACCGTCGGCGCGGATGTCGGGTGATTTGGCGGGAACGGGTTTTGGTGCAATACTGGATGCCCATACAGTCTCTCGGGAGCCTCCGATGGCCGCCGTTCTGGAGTGGGCCGGCGACGACGAGGAGCCGGTCCCGGCATCCTTTCCTTCCTCGCAGCATCGCATCCGCGGTCGCAGAACACCTGCGCGTCCGGGGAAACTGCCACCCGACATCGAGGCTGCCATCTGGCGTGGCAATCAGTTGGGTTCTCCGGTCATGTCGGTGGTGGCCAGCGGCTTCCCGGCGCTGGATGCTG
>JANMSS010000158.1:0-2166 GCA_031389585.1 Burkholderiales bacterium
CGGCGGGCGCGTCGAGCTGGGCCAGCGACCAGTCGCTGGCGCTGTACGGTGTGCCCAGGTCATAGCGGCCGCTGGCCACCAGCACGCGCAGGTGCGGGTTGCGGCGCAGCGCGCGGGCCAGGTCGTCGCTGGTCGAAGCGAAGGCGTTGCCCTTGGCTTCGCCGCAGTTCCAGTTCCAGCCCTTGTGGACCTCGATCGACAGCATCTCGTAGCGCTCTTCGCCGGCCAGTTCCAACTGTTCGCCGAAATAGGCCAGCGCGGCCATGTTGAAGGGCGCGGCGACGGCTTCGATGCCGGGGTCGTATTCCCAGTCGCGCGTGCGGCTGGCGGCCATCGGCCCGGTGGCGCGGGCATCCAGGCGGCCGACGATGCGGCCGGCGTCACGCAACAGGTCGAAGAAGAAGGTCTGGTTGCTGATGCGCAGATTCTTCTCGTCGACCAGGGCGGCGGGCAAGCCCGTCAGATCGGACAGGCGTTTGGCGATGTGGCGCCGCTGGCTGGCCGACAGGCGCGCGCCGACGTGCAGGGCGCGCAGATAGTCGTCGGCCACAAAGACCTCGGCAGCCGCGCGCGCGGCCTCGGGCGACGCGGCCAGCGGGCCCTTCAGGCGGCCATGGTGTTGGGCCACGCCGGCAAAGGCCGGGAGAAAGAGGGCGTAAGGCAGGTCGTTGCGTGGCGTGAAGACGATGCTCTGCAGGTCCATCGCGCACGACACCAGTACCAGGCCGGCCAGTGCCACTCGCGTGTTCTGCAGCGCGTCGGCCAACGCGGCGCCGCGCGTGGTGCCGTAGCTTTCACCGGCCAGATAGACCTTGGAGCCCCAACGTTTGTGGCGTGTCAGCCAACCGCGCACGACCTCGGCCAGCGCAGCCACGTCGCCGTCGACCGAGAACAGCTTCTTGCGCGCCTCGTCGCCGGCGGCGATCGACCAGCCGGTGTGCGGCGGGTCGATGAAAATCAGGTCGAAGTGCGCCAGCCAGGTCAGCGGGTTGTCGCTGACGGTGTAGGGCGGCGCGGGCATGGTGCCGTCGTCGGGCACGACCACGCGCTTGGGGCCGAGCGCGCCCAGATGCAGCCACACCGACGCCGACCCCGGGCCGCCGTTGAAGGCAAAGCAGACCGGACGCGAGCCCGGTGGCACGCCCGGCACGGTGTAGGCGGTGGTGAACACGGCGGCCTGGGGGTCGTTGCGTTCGGCGCTGTGGCCTCCCTGCATGACAGGCAGGAATTCGCAGCAGGTCTGGTACTCCAGACGGCGGCCATCGGCGAGCACCACGTTGCCGCTGGAGGGAGTGGGCGACTGCGCCAGGCGTTTCTCGACCTGTTCGCGCTCGCGGTTTTTCTTGGCGTCGTCAGCGGCGGGGGACTTTTCGGCGTCAGGCATGGTGGCATGGCTTGTCGTGGCGAGCCGCGCAGTTTAGAGGTGTGGCCCCACGGCGGATGAGGTTTTGCCCTCAGTGCGGGGACAATACCGACTGTGTCGACCGCAACCCTTACCCGTCCTGAGGCTGCCAAGCCCCTCAACGCCTACCGGCCGTTCTGGGCCAAGCGACTTGGCGTCGCGTCCTTCCTGCCGATGAGCCGCACCGAGATGCAGGCGCTGGGCTGGGACTCGTGCGACGTGATCATCGTCAGCGGCGACGCCTATGTCGACCACCCGAGCTTCGGCATGGCGGTGATCGGGCGCACGCTGGAAGCGCAGGGCTTTCGCGTCGGCATCATCGCGCAGCCCGACTGGCAGTCGGCCGAGCCCTTCGCCGCGCTGGGCAAGCCGAACCTGTTCTTCGGCGTCACCGCCGGCAACATGGATTCGATGATCAACCGCTACACCGCCGATCGCAAGATCCGCAGCGACGATGCCTACACGCCGGGCGACGTGGGCGGCCAGCGGCCCGACCGCGCCTCACTGGTCTATGCACAGCGCTGCAAGGAAGCCTTCAACGACGTGCCGATCATCATTGGCGGCATCGAAGCCAGTCTGCGGCGGATCGCACACTACGACTACTGGCAAGACAAGGTGCGGCGCTCGATCCTGGTCGATGCCAAGGCCGACTTGCTGCTCTACGGCAATGCCGAGCGCGCGATCATCGAGATCGCGCATCGGCTGGCCCGGCGCGAGCCGATCGCGGAGATCACCAATGTGCGTGGCACCGCGTTCATGGTGCG
>JANMSS010000118.1:0-50900 GCA_031389585.1 Burkholderiales bacterium
GCCGATGACGCCGTTCTCGCTGTGCAGGATCACCTCACGGTCGGCCGGGATGTGGTTGGCCACCGCGGTCGGCAGGCCGATGCCCAGATTGACGATCGCGCCGTCGGGGATGTCTTGCGCGACGCGCCGGGCCATCTGCTCACGAGTCCATTTGGCGCTCATGCTCATGCGGCCTGCTTGAAGCCAGCCGCCGAGGTGGCAGCGCGGCTGATCTTGACCACGCGCTGCACGAACAGCCCCGGCGTGACCACCGCTTCCGGGTCGAGGCTACCGAGTTCGACGACCTCGTGCACGGTGGCCACCGCCACACGGGCCGCCATGGCCATCACCGGGCCGAAGTTGCGCGCCGTCATGCGGTACACCAGATTGCCCCAGCGGTCGCCGCGCTCGGCCTTGATCAGCGCGAAGTCGGCGTGGATCGGCGCCTCGAGCACATAGCCGCGGCCGTCGATGACGCGCGTTTCCTTGCCCTTGGCCAGCTCGGTGCCGTAGCCGGTGGGCGTGAAGAAGCCGCCGATGCCCGCGCCGGCGGCGCGGATGCGCTCGGCCAAGTTGCCCTGCGGCACCAGCTCGAGCTCGATCTGGCCGGCGCGGTACAGGGCGTCGAAATGGTGGCTGTCGGCCTGGCGCGGGTAGGAGCAGATGATCTTGCGCACGCGCTTGGCCGCCAGCAGCGCGGCCAGACCGTGGTCGCCGTTGCCGGCGTTGTTGTTGACGATGGTCAGGTCACGGCTGCCGCGGGCAAGCAGGGCGTCGACCAACTCATTGGGCAGGCCGGCGGTGCCGAAGCCACCGATCATTACCGTTGCGCCGTCGGGCACGTCGGCGAGGGCGGCTTCGCAGCTGGCGACGATCTTGTCGATCATGGTTGCGGAGTGGCGCCGTCGAAGGCGCGTTGCAGCAGGGCCCGCAGCGCCGGGTGTTCGAGCGGGCGCGGGTTCGGGTACTGATTCTGCACCGCCATGTCGGCCGCGCGCTCCAGGCCGTTGGCAGGCATGCCGATCGCGGCCAGCGAGGTGGGGGCACCGTAGCGCCGGCCAGGGCCTGGATCGCGCGCGCGACCTCTTCGCCAAGGAGCGCGTGATCCTGGCGCCGGACTGCGGCATGGAGTACTCGCCGCGCAAGGTGGCGGTGGGCAAGCTGAAGGCGATGGCCGAGGCGGCGCGGCTGCTGCGCACGGAGTTCGCGGCGGCCTTGCTGCCCGAGCGCCGGTAGACGCCGGTAGAGTAGGCGCTGCCGCCGTCCTCCGGTGCGGCCCCGGCTTCACACGGACCTCACGCAGACCACATGCGGCCGGCCTAGGCTCTGCGCCTCATCCACGGACAAGGAGGCGCGGCATGACGACAGGCAGCGCGGTGAAGGGCGGCGGACGCTGGCGCGCGCTGATGTGGGGCGGCGCGGCCTGCCTGCTGCTGTTGCCGCTGGTGGCGATGCAGTTCAGCGACGAAGTGCGGTGGACCGGCGGCGACTTCTTCTTCGGCGTGGTCGAACCGGCCATGGCCGGCGCACGCGTCGCGCGCGGCCGGCCGCAGGGCATGGCGATCGCGATGGCCGCCACGGCCGCTGCGATGGCCGCCGTTGCCGTCGTCATCCTCGCCACCGGCTGGAACACCGAGGCCTGGGTGCTGTCGGCGAGCTTCGTCGCGCCCTGGCTCGCGTCGGCCGCGCTGTTCCGCAAGACGGCCGTCGACGACTCCGTCGAAATCGGGCACGCTCGTTCGTCGTCAAGCTGAGGCCCCTTCGCCAGCCCCTAAACGAACCGAGGCACCGCCATGCCCCGAGCCGCTACCGCCCCGTCCGCCCGCAAGACCGCAGCGCGCGGCACGCCCGCATCGTCGACCCGACCCGTCATCCTGGTGGCCACGCGCAAGGGCGCCTGGCTCTTCCACGGCGACGCCCGGCGCAAGGCCTGGACGGCCGACGGCCCGCACTTCCTGGGCCACAACATCAGCCTCGTGATGCTCGACCCGCGCGACGGCCGCACGCTGCTGGCCGCGGCCAAGACCGGCCACCTTGGCCCGACGGTCTTCCCTCCGCCGACTTCGACCGCCACTGGCAGGAAGCCAAGCGGCCGCCGGCCTTTGCCAACCCCGCCGGCGGCCCGCCCGCGCGATCAGTCGACCACACCTTCTGGCTCACCCCGGGCCATGCCAGCGAGCGCGACACATGGTACGCCGGCACCTCGCCGCAAGGCCTGTTCCGCTCGGAGGACGGCGGCGTGAGCTGGGCGCCGCTGCCATCCGTCAACGACGACCCGCAGTTTCGCGAGTGGATGGGCTCGGCGCAAGACGGCACGCCCGACGGGCCCAAGCTGCATTCGATCACCGTCGACCCGCGCGACCCGGCGCACCTGCTCTTCGCAATGTCGGGCGGCGGCGTGCACGAGTCGCGCGACGCCGGCCGCAGTTGGCGCAACCTGATCCAGGGTATGGAGGTGGTGGAGGGCTTCGACCCGGCCAGCGCCAGCTTCCACGACCCGCACTGCGTGCGCCTTTGCCCGAGCCAACCCGACCGGCTGTACCAGCAGAACCACTGCGGCATCTACCGGCTCGACGGCTGGGGCGACTCCGGCGACACCTGGCAGCGCATCGGCCGCAAGATGCCCAAGCGCGTGGGCGACATCGGATTCCCGATGGTGGTGCACCCGCGCGACGCCGACACCGCCTGGGTGTTCCCGATGGACGGCACCACCGTCTGGCCGCGCACGAGCCCCGAGGGGCGCCCGGCGGCCTACGTCACGCGCAACGCCGGCCGCACCTGGCAGCGGCTGGACCAGGGCCTGCCCGAGGGCCAGGCCTGGTGGACCGTGAAGCGCCAGGCGATGACGGCGGATGCGCAGCCGACCCCGGCGCTGTACCTGGGCACCACCAGCGGCGAGCTGTGGATCGGGCGCGACGAAGGCGCGCGCTGGTCGAACGTCGCGCGCCACCTGCCCGAGATCTACGCGGTGGAAGTGGCCGAGCGCGCGTGAGCGCGTGAGTAGCAAAGGACCGGCGATGAAGGTGCTGATCCCCGGGGCGCTGCGCTCATACACGCGCGAATCGCACGTCGAGGCCGTGGGCGACACGCTCGACGAGTTGTTCGCAGACCTCGACCGGCGCTACCCCGGGCTGCGTTTTCGGGTGGTGGACGAGCAGAACCAGTTGCGGCCAAACATGCGTGTCTTCGTCAACGGCAGCGGCGTGCGCGAGCTCGGGCATGCGCTGCGGCCGGACGACTTCGTGGCCGTCGTGCAAGCGCTCAGCGGAGGCTGATGCGGTCGTCGAAGGGCTAGCGTGAGCCTGGCGCGCGTTGCGTCAGGTCGGTGGCGTGCACGTGCCACTTGAACCAGCGCCACCACAGCGCACCGGCCCCGAAGATGCCGACGAGCATGCTGCCGCCGACGAGCCAGGCCTCGTCGATGCCCCGCGCAGCCAGGAAGGGCATGTCGACGACTTCAACGACGCACAGCAGTGCGATCACGAGCACGAGCGCGAACCCGCTCCACAGCGAAGCGTCGAACAGTGCGCCCTCGGCGCGGCTGCGCGCCACGGTGCGGCGCACTCGCGCCAGGCGGCGCGGCCGCAGCAGCTCCGCCAGGGCGGCAGGCATGGTTTTCATATCCGACATGGGCCGATGATGTCGCCTTCGGGCGCTGCCGGCGCGTGAATTAGGCGCACTCTGGCGGCGGTTTTCGCTTGGTAACGTGCCTCCCGTGCGTCGCCTGGCACTACCGAAACGGCTGTTGCCGCTTCATCCATCCAACGTCGGAAAAGGCGACGGTCCAGCCGTTGGGCCAGGCCGCGTTGCTCGACTGCGGCTCTGCGCCGTCCACCTCCTCCCAAAGCCATCACTGCGAACTGCTCGACAAGGAAGTCCACGAAGCGCCGCAGCTTCGCCGGCAGATGCCTCCGCGTCGGATACGCAATATGGATGGTGACCCGGTGCGGCCTACCTACGTCAACACCGGCACCAGTCGCCCCGCCACCACGGCTTCGTGAGTGATGGTCATCGGCTGCATCAGGATGCCCAGGCGCTTGAGCGCGGCGGCGCGCACCATCTGGCTGTCGTTCGTTTCGAGCACGCGCTTGGTTTCGGCCAGGCGGCGCACGGTGATGGCCGAGTCGTTCTCGAACTCGCGGTTGGGGATGGCGACGTCGACCTCAGTGCCCCGGGGTCTCCGGCGCGTACACCGCGCCGAAACGGTTGCCGAGGAAGTCGGCCAGCTTGACGTCCTCCTGGCGCAGGAAGCCGCGTTGCGGCAGCGTGCCTTCGGCCAGCAGGTCGAGCATCGCGGCGAGGCTCGATGCGGTGGTGATCTGGATCGCGCTCCTGATCTGGCCGCCGACCATTGCGCTGTAGATCTTGCGCGCATAGGTCTCCTGCACCAGCCGGCCTTCGCGCCAGCCGGCGACGGTGACGAAGATGATGACCACGTCCTGGGTCGTCGTCGGCACTGCGTTTTCGAGGATGTCCTTCAGCACATCGCGCCGGTCGCGCAGGCGCAGATCGTTCAGCAGTGCTTTCATGATCGCGGCGTGGCCGGGGTAGCGGATGGTGCGGTAGTTCAGCGTGCGCACCTTGCCCTCCAGCGTCTCGCACAGCGTGCCCAGGCCGCCCGAGGTGTTGAAGGCTTCGTAGAGCACGCCGTCGAGCGCGAACTCCTCGCGTTCCTCGAGCGCGGGCACCTCGATGCGGCGGCCGTCGACGATGGCTTCGCAGGGCTCGCAGTACTCGTTGATGACGCCGTCGGTGCTCCAGGTCAGGTTGTAGTTCAGCGCGTTGCTCGGGTAGGCCGGCAGGGCGCCGACGCGCAGGCGCACGCTGTCGAGGCGCTCGAAGCGCGAGGCCAGGTCGGCGGCGACGATCGCGATGAACCCCGGGGCCAGGCCGCACTGCGGAATCAGGGCGCTGGTCGCGCCCTCGGCCAGGGCCCGGATGCAACGCGTGCTGGCCACGTCTTCGGTCAGGTCCAGGTAGTGCACGCCCAGCGCGCGGGCGGCATGGGCAATGCGCTGTGTCATGTTGAAGGGCGCCGCACTGAGCACGGCGAAGCGGCCGTCGAGCGCGCGCCGGAGTGCCACCTCGTCGGCCACATCGAGCAACTCGTGCCGCACGCCTGACGCGGGCAAGGCCGACGCGGCCAATGCGTCAAGGGTGCCGGTGTCGCGGTCGGACAGCGTCACCGCGTAGTCGCCGCTGCCGGCCAGCAGGTCGGCCACCACCTGGCCAATCTTGCCGGCGCCGATGACGAGGATGTTCTTTGGGAGCATGGGGGACCTCAGGGGAAGCAGCCCATCGTGCCTGCGTATGTTGCAGAAAGCAGCTCTAAATACGACGAAACGCCGTGTTTAAACCAGCAGATTGCCTCCATACTTCGGCGTCATGCCGAATGCAACCCTCGACGACACCGACCGCGCCCTGCTGGCGATGCTGCGCGACAACGCCCGCGCCAGCACCGCCGAGCTGGCGCGCAAGCTCGACCTTGCGCGCACGACGGTGCAAAGCCGGCTGACTCGGCTCGAACAGTCGCGCACCGTGGTCGGCTACACGGTGGTCGTTCCCGACGAGGCCGAGGCGGCGCTGGTGCGCGCCCATGTGCTGATCACGGCGCGGCCCAAACAGAGTGCGGCCATCGAAGCCGCGCTGCGGCGGATCGCCGAGGTGCGCACGTTGCACTCGGTGAGCGGGCCCTTCGACCTGATCGCGGTGCTGGCGGCCGACTCGATTGGCGTGCTCGATCAGTTGATCGACCGCATCGGTGCGCTCGATGGCGTCGAACGCACGACCTCCGCAATCGTGCTTTCTACACGCATCGCACGCTGAGCCCCCCGGGCACTGGCTGCCGGTTTGATCAAGTTCGGCGGCTGGCGGCCGAAAGACTGGGCACGCTCCATGCGTTAGCTGCTCCCATATCGTGCTTTCTCCGACCGCCACCATCGATACCGCCGAACTGCGCGTCGGCATGTTCGTCCACCTCGACCTGGGCTGGATGTCGCACCCTTTTGCGCTGTCGAGCTTTCGCATCACCGATGCGGGCCAGATTGCGACCATCCGCTCACTTGGACTGGCAAAGGTGCGCTGGAGCCAGGACAAGAGCGAAGTGGCGGCTCCGGCGGCGCCGCTCAGCAGCCAGCCCGCGCTGCTGGCCGAGCCTGAACCGGAAACCATGGCGCCGACGCCGGCATCTGCGCGCGAACGCGATGCACAGCGCGAGGCGCTCGAGGCGCGGCACGCAGCGGTCGCGCTATGCCGGCGCCAGCATGCCGAGGCCGCAAAGGGTTGGCGGCAGGTCGCCGAGCAGACGCGCCTGGATCCCTTGGGTGCCGGGCAAAGACTGGATGCGCTCAGCACCGCGCTGGTCGACAAGATGCTCGGCAGCCGCGAAGTCAGCATTCGCGCGCTGGCAGGAACCGCGGCCGACGCGGCCAGCCACGCCCTCAATGTCGGCGTGATCTCGCTGCTGATGGGCAAGCTGTGCGGCTTGGCGGAGACCGACCTGCTCGACTTGGGCGTCGGTGCGCTGAGCCACGACATCGGCAAGCTTGAGCTCCCGCAGCGCGTGCAGCGCCCCGCTGCGGATTTCAGCAGCGCCGAGACGGAGGCATATCGCGAGCATGTGGCCCTTGGCGTGACCCTGGGTCGGCGCATGGGCCTGGCGCCCGGTGCGCTGCTCGTGATTGCCCAGCACCACGAACATTGCGACGGCAGCGGGTTCCCGTTGGGCCTGGACGTCAACCGGATGAGCGTGGCCGCGCGCATGGTGGCGTTGGTCAACCGCTATGACAACCTGTGCCACCCGACGCCGCCGTCGCGGGCAATGACGCCGCACGAGGCCCTGTCGCGTCTGTTCGCGCAGGGCAAGCACCAGTACGACGCCACGCTGCTGACCAGCTTCGTGCGCATGATGGGCGTCTACCCGCCGGGCTCGGTGGTCCAGCTCACCGATGACCGCTTTGCGCTGGTGGACAGCGTCAACTCGTCACGTCCACTCAAGCCGCGGGTGTTGGTGCATGACCCGCGCCTGTCGCGCGACGCGGCGGTGCTGATCGACCTCGAGAGCGAAGCGACGCTGGGTATCCGGCGCAGCCTGCCTGCGGCGCAGATCCCGCGCGCAGCGATGGACGTCCTGATGCCGCCGACCCGCCTGAGTTGGTTCTTTGAAGCCTCGGACGATCCTGTCGAAGACCGGGACGAAGTCGATGAGTTCAACGGCCTGGAGTCCGAGCCTGAACACTGAGCCGCGCGGCCTTGGTTTGAGCTAGGTCTTGCGCGCCTGGCCTGTCAGCCCCTAAAGTTCAGGGGGTGACACCGCTGGCGCACATCGTCGAGGGCAAGCTCGCTGCTCGGGCCCCTGGGCTGGCAGTGTGGTTGCCGAGTGGCCGCCGCCTGGGCTCGGCCAATGCCGCTGTCCACCTCAGGCTCGCTGACTTGGCGCCGCTGGCCCATGTCGCGGCGGGGCGGGTCGGCGGTTTGGCGCAGGACTGGGTTGAAGGCCGCATCGAGTTGCACGGCACGATGCGCAACATCGCTGCTGCCGCCGCAGGATTGGTCGCGGGCGACCCGACTGCGCCCGAGACCCTTCCCCAAACGACCAGCCCATTGGCCTGGTGGCGCGGCCTGCTGCGTGCGAGCCGCTCGGCGGCCCGCCACACGCTCGACGCTGACACGCGGCAAGTGCAGTTCCACTATGACGTGTCGGATGCGTTTTACGCCCTCTGGCTCGATCCGCGGCGGATCTACTCCTGCGCTTACTGGCGGGAGGGCATCGACACCCTGGCCGAAGCGCAGGCCGCCAAGCTGGACCATGTCTGCCGCAAGCTGATGTTGCGCGAGGGCGAGCGCTTCCTTGATGTCGGCGCCGGCTGGGGCGGACTGCTGCTGTGGGCGGCCGAACGGTATGGCGTGAATGCCACGGGCATCACACTGTCGAAGAACCAGCACGCCCATGTGCAAGGCCTGATCGACGCGCGCGGCCTGGCCGGCAGGGTGAGCATCGAGTTGCGCGACTACCGCGATCTGCCCGAGCATGAGCCGTTCGACAAGATCGCCTCGATCGGAATGTTCGAGCATGTGGGTCAGGCGCAGCTGCCGGCCTACTTTGCCAAGTTGCGACGTCTGCTTGCGCCTGGCGGCCTGCTGATCAACCATGGCATCACCGCCGGCGGCACGCGCAACACGCAACTCGGCGCGGGCATCGGCGAGTTCATCGAGACCTACATTTTTCCGGGCGGCGAGTTGCTGCACTTGTCGCATGTCCTGGCGACGATGGCCGAGGCCGGCTGGGAAGCCGTCGACATCGAGAACCTGCGGCCGCATTACGCGCGCACGCTGTGGGCCTGGTCCGACGCGCTCGAAGCCCGCTTGGACGACGCGCAAGCACTGACCACGGAGCGGGTACTGCGTGCCTACCGGTTGTACCTGGCCGGTAGCGCGATCGCCTTCGAGCGCGGCTGGATGTCGCTACACCAGGTGCTGGCGGCCAAGCCGTCGGGCGACCTCGTGGCCGGTGCGATGCCCGGGGCACAATCGGCTTACCCGTTCACGCGCGACTACATCTACCGAAATGACGGCCCCAACTCGCTTCGCTCGCGTCCCCCGAGGGGAGCTCAGGCCCCTTGGGAGCGGCCCTGCGCTGGCCTGAACTGATGCTCTACAAGTTCAAGTCCAAGGCGGCTGGCGACGTGATCATGCTCGGGCCCAATGGCGACCATGTGCTGCGCCTGCTGGGTCGCGAGCCGGCCGCGCAGGGGATTTTCGAAGTCGATGCCATGCCTGGCCTGATCGCCACGCTGCAGGCGGCAGTGGCGGCCGATCAGGCGGCGCGTGACTCGCCCGCCAATGAGCAGGTCGATGCGAGGGCGTCCGGGCGCGCCGACGGCGTGGCGTTGCGGCAGCGCGTTTGGCCGCTGGTCGAGATGCTGCGCCGCTGCCACGCGGCACGTGAAGTCATTGTCTGGGGGGGCTGAAGCCATATGAAACTGCTGAGTCAGAGTTGGACCAACGGCGACCGCATCGCCGAGCGATACGCCGCCGGCAAGCTCGATGCCGCCAGTGGCGTCACTTTTGCCGACAACCTCAATCCACATCTGGCCTGGTCCGAGTTGCCGGCGCAGACGCGCTCGTTGGCGCTGATCTGCCACGACTTCGACGTGCCGAGCCGGCCCGACGATGTCAACCAGCCCGACCGCGAGATCCCGAGCGATCTGCCGCGGGTGGACTTCTTTCACTGGGTGCTGGTGGATCTGCCGCCCACCCTGACGCAGATCGCCGAAGGCGAATTCAGCCGCGGTTTCACGCCGCGCGGCAAATCCGGTCCGGGGGCGCTGCATGGCGCGCGCCAGGGTCTCAACGATTACACTGGCTGGTTTGCTGCCGACCCGCAGAGGGCCGGCAACTACTTCGGATATGACGGGCCGTTCCCGCCCTTCAACGACTCGCTGGTGCATCACTATGTGTTCACGCTGTACGCCCTCGGCTTGGCGCGCCTGCCACTCGATGGGGCCTTCAACGGCGCCCAGGTGCGGCACGCGATCGCCGGCCACGTGCTTGACTCAGCCACCCATTCGGGCACGTACACGCTGAATCGGCGCCTGATCGGGTGAGCAGCGACAGCCAGACCACGCGGCTCATCGCGATCCGCCACGGCGAGACGGCTTGGAACCTTGCTTCGCGCCTGCAGGGGCATGTCGATATCGGGTTGAACGAAACCGGGCGCATGCAGGCGAGCCGGTTGGCGCGGGCGATGACTGGCGAGCGACTCGACGCGGTGTACTCAAGTGACCTGGCTCGCGCGTGGGACACCGCGCGTGCACTGGCCGAGCACGTCGGCCTGGAGGTGCGAACCCACAACGGCTTGCGTGAACGAAGCTTTGGCGTCATTGAGGGCCTGACCTATGGCGAGGTCGAGCGGCGCTTCCCTGACCAGGCTCGGCGCTTGCACCAGCGCGAAACCAGCTTCGGCCCTGATGGGGGCGAGACGTTGCAGGCGTTCCATGAGCGCTCAGTCGGCACCGTAACCACGATCGCCGCACAGCACCGTGGGCAGCACATCGCAGTCGTCGCGCATGGCGGCGTGCTCGACGCACTCTACCGCGCCGCCTCGCGGGTGGCGCTCGACGCGCCGCGCAGCTGGCAGCTTGGCAACGCCCACATCAATCGGCTTTTGGCGAGTGACAATGGTTTCGTGCTCGTCGGCTGGGCGGACAGCTTGCACCTCGAGGACCCGGCACTCGACGAAACGATCGAAGCCACGTCATGACAACAACCCAACCGGGCCAACCCGTGGCGGCGATCGACACACCTGCGCTGGTGGTCGACCTCGATGCGATGGCGCGCAACATCGCCGCGTTGGCCGACTTCGCGCGCCAACACAAGGTGCGACTGCGACCGCATGCGAAGACGCACAAGAGCGCGTGGATTGCGGCCCAGCAGATCGCGGCGGGTGCCGTCGGCGTCTGCGTCCAGAAGACCAGCGAGGCCGAAGCGCTGGTTGAAGGTGGCGTTGACAACGTCTTCATCACCAACGAAGTCATTGACCCGGCAAAGCTGGCCAGGGTGGCGGCGCTGGCGCAGCGTTGCGCGTTGGCGATTGCGGTGGACAGCCGGCTGGGCATCGAGCGCCTGGCGGCGGCGATGCGCGCCGCGCACAGCAATCTCGCAGTCTTTGTCGAGATCGATGTGGGCCATGGGCGATGTGGTGCCGATCCGCAGCAGGCCGGCGCCCTGGCGCGCAGCGTGCTTGACGCTGGCCTGCAGTTTGCGGGCTTGCAGGCGTACCACGGCCGCGCGCAGCATCTGCGCAGCCACGCCGAGCGCAAGTCGGCGATCGACCACGCAGCGGGCTGTGTACGGTCGGCGCAGGCCGCGATTGCGGGTGCCGGGCTGGCCTGCCCCCTGGTCACCGGTGCCGGCACCGGCACCTTTGTTCACGAGGCGGCCAGCGGCCTCTGGGGCGAGTTGCAGGCCGGTTCCTACATCTTTCTGGACGCAGACTACGCCGCCAACGAGGCGACGCCGGGCGCCCCGCAGTTTGAGCATGCGCTGTTCGTGAAGTGCCAGGTCATCAGCCGCGCCGGTGACCGTGCCGTGGTCGATGCGGGTCACAAGAGCCACGCCATCGACAGCGGCTTGCCGCGGGTGTGGGGCCGCGACGACGTGGTTTTCGCCAATGGAGGCGACGAGCACGGCATCCTGCGCCCACGCGGGGCGGCGACCCTGCTGCCGGCGCTCGGCGACTCGGTCTGGCTGGTGCCCGGCCATTGCGACCCGACAGTCAATCTGCACGCCACGCTGGTCGGTGTGCGCGGCGGGCTGGCGCATGGCACGGTCGAACGCCTGATCCCTGTCGACGCACGCGGTTGCCTGAGCTGATGGCGCGGGATTGACGTAATCCGGCGGCGGCCTATGCTGGCACTGTCGCGACGTTGACCAAGGGGGTGCGACATGACGATCAAGCGCATGACCAAGGCCGAGCTTCCGCAGTCCTTCGGTGTCTTCAATCCGGTGGGCCATGTGGTGGTGGCGATGCCCGACGGCGAGCGCGCATCGCGCGTGGTGAGCGACCTGCGCGGCGCCGGATTCGATGCCGAAGACATCCTCGAGTACAGCGCGGCCGAGGAAGACGACCAGATGCAGCGCATGCTGGCGCGCGCCGGCGACTTCGCCGGATTTGGCTACGAGGTGGCGCTGATGCGCAAGTACCAGGCGCTGGCCAAGGACGGAGCGAGCTGGCTGATCGTGTATGCGCCCAACGACGCGTTGCATGAGCGCGTGGCGGAGATCGCCAAGGCCCACGGCGCGTTGATGGCCGAGAAGTACCACCGGCTGGTCATCGAGGATTTGATCTAGCCGCGCAGACGCTCGCGCGGCGTGGCAGCTGGCTAGAAGAGCGTGCCCGCGCTCTTCGGTGGTGCCACGCCCAGATGGCGGTAGGCGGCCAAGGTGGCGATGCGCCCCCGCGGGGTACGCTGCAGGTAGCCGTGCTGGATCAGGTACGGCTCGATCACGTCTTCAATCGTGCCGGCCTCTTCGCCGATCGCCGCGGCGACGTTTTCAAGGCCGACCGGGCCGCCGTCGAAGCGGTGCACGACGGCCTCGAGCAGCTTGCGGTCCATCACGTCCAGGCCCAACGCGTCGACGTCGAGCATGGCCAGCGCGGCGTCGGCCACGGCCTTGTCGATGCGGCCATTGGCCTTGACATCGGCAAAGTCGCGCACGCGGCGCAGCAGCCGGTTGGCGATCCGCGGCGTACCGCGGGCACGGCATGCGATCTCCAGCGTACCGGCGGCATCAATCGGCACATTGAGCAGGCCGGCGGAGCGGTGCACGATGCGGCCCAGCTCTTCGGCGCTGTAGAACTCGAGCCGCGCGACGATGCCGAAGCGGTCGCGCAGCGGGTTGGTCAGCATGCCCGCGCGGGTGGTGGCGCCGACCAGCGTGAAGGGCTGCAGGTCGAGCTTGATCGAGCGTGCTGCCGGGCCCTCCCCGATCAGGATGTCGATCTTGTAGTCCTCCAGCGCGGGGTAGAGGATCTCTTCGACCACCGGGCTCAGGCGGTGGATCTCGTCGATGAAGAGCACATCGTTGCGCTCGAGGTTGGTCAGGATCGCCGCCAGGTCCTTGGGTTTTTCCAGCACCGGCCCTGAGGTCTGGCGCAGGTTGACGCCAAGCTCGGCGGCGATGATGTGCGACAGGGTGGTCTTGCCCAACCCCGGCGGGCCGAACAGCAGCACATGGTCGAGTGCCTCGTCACGCTTTTTGGCCGCACCGATGAAGATCTCAAGTTGCTCTCGCGCCTTGCTTTGGCCGATGTACTCGGCCATCGCCTTGGGGCGCAGCGCGCGCTCGACCGCCTCTTCGTTGGGCGAGGCAGCCGCGGCGCTGAGCACGCGCCGCAGTACCGGGCCGCTGCTGCCGAGGTCGTCGGTCTGGATCGTCATGGCCCGGATTATCGGGCGGCCTCGGTATGATTCCGTCGATGAAACGTTGTCAACTGTTTTCGCTGGCCCTGGCTGCGGCGCTGGTCACTGTGGGCGCTGCGGCGCAAGTGACTCAGCCCGGCACGCTGAAGATTGATCAGCCCTGGGCCCGGCCGACGGCGCCGGGCCAGAGCGCGGGCGGTGCCTACCTCACGCTGCGCAACACGGGAACGGTGCCGGATCGCCTGCTCGGCGGCAGCACGCCGGCAGCCGCCCGGGTCGAGGTGCACGAAATGCGCATGGACGGCGACGTGATGCGCATGCGCGAGTTGCAGGCGCTCGATGTGCCGGCAGGAAAGCTGACCAAGCTCGAACCCGGCGGCCTGCACCTGATGCTGACCGGGCTGAAAGCGCCCCTCAAGGTGGGCGACAAGATCCCACTCAAGCTGCGCTTCGAGAAGGCCGGCGAGATCGACGTGCTGCTGCAGGTCCAAAGCAAGCCGGCTGCGCCGACCGACATGCACAAGCATTGATCAGCGCGACAGCGACTTCAGTGCCTGTTTGATGCCGTCGCTGACGCCGATGTCAGCAGGCAGTGCCTTCAAAGCCGCCGCGGCGTCGCGCTCGCTGTAGCCGAGTGCCACCAACGCCTGCACGATATCGCCCTGCGCGTCACTGCTGGCCGGCACGGCCAGATCAGGGGCCAGCTTGCCCTTGAGCTCGAGCAACAGCCGCTCGGCGGTTTTCTTGCCGATGCCGGGCACCTTGACCAGCCGGCCCGGCTCTTGGGCTGCAATGGCCTGCGCCAACTCGGCCACCGACAGGCCCGATAGGATCGACAGCGCGGTGCGCGGGCCGACGCCGCTGATCTTGATCAGGAGGCGAAAGGTGGCACGTTCTTCGGCAGTGAGAAAGCCGAATAGCTGCTGGGCGTCTTCGCGGACCACGAAATGCGTCAACAGCACTATCCGCTCGCCCATCGCCGGCAGGTTGTAGAACGTGCTCATCGGCACGTCGACCTCGTAGCCCACGCCGCCCGCATCGACCAGCAATTGCGGCGGCGTCTTGCCCGCCAACGTGCCCGTGAGTCGGCCGATCATCTCGGGCCAGCGCCCCTCGGGGGGCGCGAGCGCAGCGAGCTTGGGGTTGTCATGACCGGCGGAACAGGCCCAGGCGCTGGGCCTCCAGCGCGGCTTCGGCACGCGAACTGACGTTCAACTTGCGGTAGATCTGTTTGACATAGTCGGCAATCGTGTGTCGCGACAGGCCGAGCTGCACGCCGATCTCGGGCAGCGTGAAGCCCTTGGCCACGCGCAGCAGGACTTCGCTCTCACGCTCGGTCAGCGAGACATGCGGCAACAGGTCGGGCTGCTGCGGCTTGGACTGCGTGGCAAAGTAGGCGATGACGCGGCGCGCAATCGACGGCGAAAGTGGCGGTTCGCCCTGGCTGATGCGCTTCAGCTGCTCGCTGATCAACTCGCGGGGCTGCTCCTTGAGGATATAGCCGAAGGCGCCGGCCTGCAGGGCTGGGAACAGGTGCTCGTCGTCGTCGTGGATCGTGACCACTACCGATTGGCACTCGGACTGCGTGTCGCGCAGCTTCTCGACCACGTCGACGCCTGAGCCGTCGGGCAGGCCCAGATCGACCAGCGCCAGGTCGAACTTGATCGCCGAGACCAGGGCCAGCGCATCGTGCACGCGCGCCGCCTCGGAAATCTGGCTGTCGGGGAAGACCTGCATGACCAGCGTCTTCAACCAGGCGCGGATCTCGGGCAGGTCTTCGAGCAGCAGGATGGTCTTCATGGTGTGGCCTCCGCAATGGTCCAGAGATGGGCCGCTGCATGCTACCAGCGCCTCAGCCCTTGGTGGTGTGCCGCTCCAGAGGGATCGTGAGGCGGATCACGGTTCCGTAGCCTGGACCCGACTCGACCAGGCACTGGCCATGCAGTTGCTTGGCGCGGTGCTTCATGCTCGCCATGCCGTGGCCGCGGTCGAGTCGGCCGTCGAGCTCGAGCGGGATGCCCTTGCCGTTGTCCTGGATAGCGAGCTGGAAATCGCCACTGTCGATCAGGCAGCGAATCGAACAACGCGAGGCCTCACTGTGCTTGATGATGTTGTTGACCGCCTCGCGCAGGATGCGCGTGGTTTGGACATAGGCGCGCGCCGAGAGCGTTTGCGGCAGATCCTCGCCGGGTGCGCTCCATTCGCCTTCGACGCCGGTCTGTGACAGCCTGCCGACTACCTCGGCGCGCCAATCGCCCAGGGCGTCAATCAGCTTCACGGGCTTGCCGGTCAGGCCGCGCACCGACAGCCGCATCTCTTCGAGCGCCTCGCGCGCCAGCGTGGAGATGCGCTCGCTCTCGCTGGTGTGCACGATGGTCAGCAGTTTGGCCCCGAGGTCGTCGTGCAGGTCGGCGGCAATGCGCTTGCGTTCCTGCTGCGTGACCTGCTCGACGCGCAGTTCGGCCATCTGGGCGTAGTTCTTCTCCATCTCGGTGCTGGCTTCGCGCACACGGTGTTCCAGCGCCTGGCGGCTCTCTTCGGCGCTCAGCAGTGCGCGGCCATGCTGGTGCACCAGATGCCACCCCATGGCCATGAAGGCCATGGGCATCAGCAGGTGCGGCAGATGTCGCCACGGCGAGGGCATGGCCTGCTGCTGCGCAGTCAGCTCGAGCAGCGTCATCGCTGCGGCCACGCCGAGCAGCAAGGCCATGGCCCAGAAATCGCGGCGCCGCGCGTGGTGGGTTGACCACAGGTAAAAGGCCATTGCTGAGAGCACCTGCAGCACCAGCAGCACATACCAGGAACTGGTGATCATGTGCATGCGCAAGGGCCCGGCCAGGAGCAGGCTGACCGGTACGGCGACACACTGTGCATACAAAGCCACCTCGATCGGCCGCGAACGCCAGCCCGCGAAGTGCAACAAGAATTGCACCGCTGCCAAGGTCACCATGGCCGGCAGCGAGGCCAACAGCAGTTCGCTGTCGAAATTGGGCAGCGGCACGTCATGCCACCACAGCCTGGCGGTCACCGCAGCCCAGCCGATCGCCAGTGCCCCGAAGTAAGCCAGGTGGCTGTCGCGTCGGCGGCTGCGCGCCATCGCGAATGCCACGAGGCCAGTGAGCAACAGCAGCGCCGACGCGGCCAGCGGCAGCGTGACTGCCAGCAGCGTGTCGCGCGCCAGCCGCGCGTGCAATTGCGCGTATTGACCGAGCAGTGGCGCGGCAAGCGCGCCGGCGCGCTGGCGCGAACCGACCCGTTCCAGTGCATAGCCCGCCAGGCGCAGGTCAATCGTGTTGTCGCGCTCTTGCAGCAATGCGGGCGGCAGCGGCACCAGCAGGGGACGCTGGCAGTCGAGCGAAATTGGGTCACTCATGCGACCGGCGGCGTGAAGGCGCTGCCCGTTGAACTGGACCTCGACGTTGGCGCAGGCGCGCTCGATGTACAGGCCGAGCAGGCCGGCCCGACTGGCAGCGCCGGTGGCGTCAAAGCGCAACCGGTACCACAGCGGTGTATCGAGATTCGGCCGGCTGCGCGCCCAGTCGTCTGGCAGGCTGACCACACGCTGTGCCGACTCGACGGGGAAGCGGTCCAGGCCGCTGTCTTCGGCGGCGAGCGCATCCGCAAACGCCAGTGGCTGGGTCTGGGCCCCGACCTGCGTCGCCGCCAGCCCGAGCCACATCAGCGCGGTCAACGCCAGCCGCCTGCCCTTGATTCCTTTGCACGCCATGTCGGCAGGGATTGTGCAGGATGGTGCGTGGCGGTCGGGACGGTGACAATCGCCGCTTTCGTGTCCTACTGCGGGTCTTTGCATTGATTCTTCGGCACGCCTTCATTCCGCTCGACAACCAGCGCCTGGGGTACCTGTGCGGCGCGCTCGACGGCCACCTGCGGGCCATCGAGTCGGTGCTCGGCGTGGCCATTGCGCGGCGCAACGAGTCGTTTCGCGTCGAGGGGGCCAAGGCCGCTGCCGAGCGTGCGGTGGCTCTGTTGCAATCCTTGTACGAGCGCGCCATCCGACCGATAGGCGCCGAGGCCTTCCAACTCGCGCTGGCTGAGGCCGCGGCACCCGCGGCGACGCGCATTGAGCAGGCGTCTAATGACGACCCCGACGCCGCTGTCGTGCTCCATACGCGCCGCGCCGACCTCGAAGGTCGCACGCCCAACCAGCGCCAATATCTGCGCCAAATGCTCGGCCATGACATCACCTTCGGCATCGGGCCGGCCGGGACCGGCAAGACCTTCCTCGCGGTGGCCTGCGCGGTCGATGCGCTCGAGCGCAGCCAGGTGCAGCGCATCGTGCTCACGCGGCCTGCGGTCGAGGCCGGCGAGCGGCTGGGCTTCCTGCCCGGCGACCTGGCGCAGAAGGTCGATCCCTACCTGCGCCCGCTCTACGACGCGCTGTACGACCTGATGGGCTTCGATCGCGTGACCAAGGCTTTCGAGAAGGTTTTGATCGAGATTGCACCCCTGGCCTTCATGCGCGGGCGCACCTTGAACCATGCCTTCGTGATCCTCGATGAGGCGCAGAACACGACCGCTGAGCAGATGAAGATGTTTCTCACGCGGATCGGCTTTGGTGCCCGGGCGGTGGTCAATGGCGACGTGACCCAGATCGACCTGCCACGCGGCATCGAAAGCGGGCTTGTGCAAGCCGAGCAGGTGCTGCGCCGTGTCGAAGGCATCGCCTTTACCCGGTTCACTGCGGCCGATGTGGTGCGCCATCCACTCGTGGCGCGGATCGTCGAAGCCTATGAGCGGGCGCAGCCGAATGAACCGCGCGATGCGCGTTGAGCGGCCGGCGCTCGTCTTGTCGCTGCAGCAGCCTGATGGTCGACATCGGCAGGTGTTGGCGCGCCACAGGGTCGCGCGCTGGATTCGGGCCGCGCTGGACGCTCCGGCAGAGATCACCGTGCGCATCGTCGACAGCATCGAGGGCCGTACGCTCAACTGCGACTACCGCGCCAAGGACTACGCCACCAACGTCCTGACCTTCGACTACCAGCGCGCGCCGACGGTGTTGGCCGACCTCGTCATCTGCGCGCCCGTGGTGGCACGCGAGGCGCGCGAGCAGCGCAAGACGCTCGAAGCCCATTACGCCCACCTGCTGGTGCACGGCACGCTGCACGCGCAGGGTTGGGACCACGAACGCACAGATGACGCCCGCGCGATGGAGGCGCGTGAGAGCGAGCTGCTGAGGGCGATGGGCTTCACCGATCCCTACCGCAACTGACCGCGGCGGCGGCGCGCCGCTCAGCCGCGCGACGAGAGATAGCGCTTGCGCCAGAACAACAGGCCCAGGCCCAGGCCGATCGCGGCCATCAAGCCCAGCGTGATCCAGACCCCGGTGGCGCTGTGGATCAGCGGCAGGGCGTCGAAATTCATGCCGAAGAATCCGGTGACCAGGTTCAGCGGCAGAAAGATCGCGGTCAGCACGGTCAGCGTGCGCATGATCGAATTGGTGCGGTGGCCAAGCGCAGAAAAATGCATCTGCACTGCGTTCTCGGCCGATTGCTCGAGCCGGCGCACATGCGTCAGTACCCGCGCGATGTGCTCGAGCACGTCGCGCGATCGCACGCGCAGCAACTCGCGGTTACGCTGCACCGCAGCGTCGCTGGCGTCTGGCAACTCGTCGAGCGCGTCGATCCACTCCTGCATGGCGTCGCGCTGGTCTTCGCAGGTGTCTTCGAGCAGGTGCAACGTGTTGCGCGACTCGAGCAGCACCGGCCAGTCGTGAAAGCGGCTCTTCGGCGCCAGCAGTGCGCTCTGCAAGGCGCCCAACTGGCGCGTCAGCAGGCGGCGCAGGTCGAGGTAGCCGTCGACCATGTGATTGACCATGCGCAACATCAAATCGGCCGGACTCGCGGGCAGGCGCGAGGCGGTGCGCCCTTCGGCGGCGGCGCCCACGCCAGCCAGGCGTTGCGTAAAGTGCTCCAGCAGCGCGCAGTCGGGCGGGTGCACGCTGATCAACACATGGTCGAAGACCGCGAATCCGACAGGACTGGTGTCAATGGCTTGCAACGCGCGCCGCGCTGCGGCGACGCTGGGCTGGTCGTTGTCGGCGTGCGCGACATCGGCGCCGGCGCCCGCGGCCAGGCGCCGGAAGACCAGCAGGTCGTACCAGGAGGTGTAGTCGTAGTGGCTCGGCAGGTGCGGGTTGAGCAGGTCCGAGACATGCAGGTCAACCAGCGGGCTGGCGTACCAGCGTTGCAGCTGCTCCTGGACCGCGCCGATGCAGGCGTCAAACTCGAGACGTGCGCAGCCGATCCAAATGAATCCTGTCGCCGGCAGGGCATCGGGCGGGCCACCGAGCTCCCTGAAGCGATCCGGGCCGACGTGAAAGACGCGCATCGCCGGGAGGGGCCTCAGGCCTTCAACAACCGCGCGGCGTCCAGAGCGAAGTAGCTCAGCACACCGTCGGCGCCAGCGCGCTTGAAGGCCAGCAGGGTCTCCATCATCACGGCGTCATGGTCGAGCCAGCCATTGGCGGCCGCGGCCTTGAGCATCGCGTATTCGCCGCTGACCTGGTAGACGAAGGTCGGCATGCGGAATTCGTCTTTGACGCGGCGCAGGATGTCCAGGTACGGCAGTCCCGGCTTGACCATCACCATGTCGGCGCCCTCGGCGATGTCCAGCGCAACTTCGCGCAGCGCCTCGTCACTGTTGGCCGGATCCATCTGGTAGCTCTTCTTGTCGCTGCGCCCGAGCTTGGCGGCGGAGCCGACGGCGTCGCGGAAGGGACCATAGAACGCGCTGGCGTACTTGGCGCTGTAGGCCATGATCTGGGTATGGACCCTGCCGCCCGACTCGAGGGCGGCACGAATCGCGCCGATGCGACCGTCCATCATGTCGCTCGGAGCGACGATGTCGACGCCGGCCTGGGCCTGCAACTGGGCCTGCATGACCAGCACGGCGACCGTCTCGTCGTTGAGGATGTGGCCCTGATCGTCGAGCAACCCATCCTGGCCGTGGCTGGTGAAGGGGTCGAGCGCGACGTCCGTCATCAGGCCGAGTTCGGGGAAGCGGCGTTTCAACTCGCGCACGGCGCGCGGCACCAAGCCTTCGGGGTTGAGCGCCTCGATGCCGTCAGGCGACTTCTTCGCGCCGTCGATGACGGGGAACAGCGCCATGACCGGTACGCCCAGCGCCAGGCATTGCTCAGCCAGCGGCAACAGGCGGTCGACCGACAAGCGCTGCACGCCCGGCATCGAGGCGACGTCCTCGGCACGCTGCGTGCCGTCCAGGATGAACACCGGATAAATCAGGTCGCTGGCCGTGAGCGTGTTTTCGCGCACCAGCGCGCGGCTGAAGGCATCGCGGCGCAGGCGGCGCGGCCGGCTGGTGGGAAACGGGGGCAGCGGAGGTGTGGGCATGGCGTCGGTGGGCGGGTCCGCCGCAACCGCCCGCCGCTGCCGGCAACGGCTTCGGCAACCTGTCACGGGGCGGTTACAAACGACGCACGCTCTGCTAAAGTGGCCGGTGAATGATAGCTGCAAGGCTGTCGTTCCCTGCTTTTCCTCCCTGAGCAGGCGCCTTAGCGTGATGACAGCGATAAGGCTTTTCTGCCCCGGCTGCAAGGCCGGGGCTTTTTCTTGGGCCGCACTTCCCTGTCCGCATAATCGCTGTCCATGAGCGCCGGTTTCCTCTGGGTCAAGGCCTTGCACATTGTCTTTGTCGCCAGCTGGTTTGCGGGCCTGTTCTACCTGCCCCGGCTGTTCGTCAATCTGGCGCTGGTGCCCAACGAGAGCATCGCCGAGCGTGAGCGCCTGCTGCTGATGGCGCGCAAGCTGTATCGCTTTGCGGGGTTGTTGATGGTGCCCGCGCTCGCGCTTGGCTTCGTGCTCTGGCTGGTCTATGGCGTCGGCCGCGGACCCGGCAATGGCTGGCTCGATGCCAAGCTCGCGGTGGTGCTGGCGGCCACCGGCTACCACCATGTCTGCGGCCGGCTGCTGCGCGACTTCGAGGCCGGCGCGCCGTCCCGCACCGACCGCTGGTACCGGGTTTTCAACGAGCTGGCGGTGTTGATGTTCACTGCCGCGGTGGTGCTGGTCGTCGTCAAGCCCTTTTGAGCATGGCCCGGACCGCAGCCAGCCACCGCAGCACGGCATGGCCGCTGGCTCTGATGTTTGCGGCCTTGGTCGTGTACGCCAGCCTGTATCCGTTTGTCGGCTGGCGCTGGCCGCCGACGCTGGGCAGCTTCGAGCTGCTGCAACTGCCCTGGCCGCCATGGCGCGATCGATTCGACGAAGCCTCGAACCTGTTGGGCTATGTGCCGCTCGGCGGGCTGCTCTTTGTGGCCGTGATGCGCAGTGGCGGCGATGCGCTAGAGGGCCTGGCCATTGCCGTGATGTGCGGCGCAGGGCTGTCGTTTGCCGTCGAGGTGACGCAGAACTTTCTGCCCACGCGGGTGCCCTCGCTCAAGGACTGTGCGTTCAATGTCACGGGCGCACTGGTGGGCGCACTCCTCGCCGAGATGGTGCACGCATTGGGCTGGGTCGACCGCTGGCACGTACTGCGCGAGCGCTGGTTCGCGCGCCGCAGCGCCGGCGCGTTGGTGTTGCTGCTGTTGTGGCCAGTCGGTTTGTTGTTTCCGACGCCCGTGCCGCTGGGCGTAGGCCAGGTGTGGGGCGAACTGCGCGAGCTGGTCGAGGCTGCGTTTGCGGGAACGCCCTGGGCCACCGACGTGGCGGCGTGGCTCGGCGAGGTCAGCCCAGCCGGTAGATTGCCGCCACTGGCGCGCGTGCACGAACTGTTGGCGACCGCGCTCGGCCTGGCCGCGCCCTGCCTGGTGGCCTTTGCGACCACCCGCGCTGGCTTGCACCGCCTGGCACTGTTGGGCGGCGCAACGAGCCTCGCCCTGGCAGTCAGCACGCTGTCGACTGCACTCAACTTCGGACCCGAGCACGCGCTCGCCTGGTGGTCGCCGACAACCTGGCGTGCCCTCGCGCTGGGTGGCGTGATGGCCTTCCTGGCCGCAGGCGTCAGCCCGCGCGTGGCCGCTGGCTTGGCGCTGGCGGCGTTGACCGCCTTGGTGGTGCTGGTGGCCCAGGCGCCCGCTGACCCCTACTACGCCGCCAGCCTGCAGGGCTGGGAGCAGGGCCAGTTCATTCGCTTTCACGGCCTCGCGCGATGGGTCGGTTGGTTGTGGCCCTACGCAGCCATGGTGTGGCTGTTGGCGAGGCTGGCGCGACGCGACAACGACTAGCGCCACCTACAATCGAGCCATGAGCCCGCCGGGGCCGTTCCAAGGGCGAAACCCGGAGGGCGAAGCCCCAAGGACCCTGATGAGTTCGAGCTACTACCAGCGCCATATTTTTTTCTGCCTCAACGAGCGCGCGAACAACGAAGCCTGCTGCGTCCAGCATGATGCCCAAGCGGCACTCAAGCGCTGCAAGTCGCGCGTCAAGGCGGCCGGCATCAACGGGCCTGGCGGTGTGCGCGTCAATAGCTCGGGTTGTCTGGATCGCTGCGCTGGCGGGCCGGTTGCCGTGGTCTACCCAGACGCGACTTGGTATCACTACGTCGACCAGAGCGACATCGACGAGATCGTCGATTCGCACCTGATCGGCGGCAAGGTCGTCGAGCGCCTGTTGCTGGCGCCGGATGTGGGCCACTGACGCTGCAGCTTTGGTGAATTCGCGTACTCAACGGCGTCTGATCGCCGGCCCCGCGGGTGACCTCGATTGCGCCATCGATGAGCCTGAAGGCGAGTTGCAGGGCGTGGCCGTGATCTGCCATCCGCACCCACAGCATGGCGGCACGATGGACAACAAGGTGGTGGTGACACTGGGCCGCGCATTCACGCAATGCGGTTGGCGCGCAGTGCGCTTCAACTTCCGCGGCATCGGCGGTTCGGCCGGCGCCTGGGACGATGGCCAGGGCGAGATCGACGATGCGCTGGCGGTGGTGGCGGCACTGCGCGAACCAGGGCAAGCGCTGGCCGTGGCCGGGTTTTCGTTCGGCGGCTATGTGGCCTCGCACGCGGCATCTGTGGTGCACCCAGAGCGGCTGGTGCTGGTCGGGCCGGCGACTGAGAACTTCGCGGTGGCGCCCGTCGCTGCGCACACCTTGGTCATTCATGGCGAGGCCGACGAAGTCGTGCCACTCGCGGCCACACTCGACTGGGCGCGACCGCAGGCACTGCCTGTGGTCGTTGTGCCCGGTGGTGGCCACTTCTTTCACGGGCAATTGGCCCTGCTGAAGTCGCTGGTGGTGCGCCACCTGTCGGCGCCAGCGGGCTGAGCCTTCAACTTCTCCTTGACTGTGACATTGATGACTAGACGGTTTGTTTTCGCTCTGGCTGCGGCCAGCTTGTTGGCGTCTTCGGGGGTGTCGGCACAGGCCGTGCAGCCGCCGGAAGTTGCGGCGCGCCAGTACATCCTGCTCGACCTGACCACTGGGCAGACCCTTGCCGAGCGCGATGCCGACACCACCATCGACCCGGCCTCGCTGACCAAGCTGATGACGGCCTACATCGTGTTCGGAGCGCTGCGCGACAAAAAGCTCACGCTCGAACAGCAGGTCGCGGTCAGCGAACGGGCCTGGAACGAGCGCAAGGGCGACCCGTCGCTGATGTTCATCAACACCACCATGCGACCCACCGTCGATGAACTGCTGCACGGCATGATCGTGCAGTCGGGCAATGACGCTTCAGTGGCGCTGGCCGAGACCGTCGGCGGGACGGTCGAGAACTTCGCCTCGATGATGAATCGCCAGGCCCTGGCATGGGGCCTGAAGAACACGAGCTTCAAGAACGTGACCGGCATGGACGAGACAGGCCACAAGTCCAGTGCCCGCGAGGTGGCGGTGATTGCCTCGCACGTCATTCGCGACTTTCCGCAGTACTACCGCTACTACAGCATCAAGGAGTGGACCTACAACAAGATCCGCCAGGACAACCGCAATCTGCTGCTGCGCCGCGACCCGACGGTCGACGGCATGAAGACCGGCTTCACCGACGCGGCGGGCTACTGCCTGGTGGCGAGCGCGGCGCGCGACTACCCGAACCTCGGTGCGGGCAACAAACGCCGCCTGCTCAGCGTCGTGCTCGGCACGGCGTCACGTGAAGCGCGGGCCAACGAGAGCCAGAAGCTGCTCAACTGGGGTTTCCAGGCCTTCGATCCGATCCGGCTGTTCGAGGCCGGCAAGCCGATCGTGTCGCCCGAGGTCTGGAAGGGCCGTGAGCGCCAGGCCAAGCTGGGCACCGATGTCGCTGTGGTGATTGCAGTGCCGCGTGGCGAGGCCGACAAGTTGCAGACTCGAATTGAGCGTACCGAGCCGTTGGTGGCGCCGCTGGCCAAGGGACAGCGCGTCGGAACGCTGAAGGTGACGACTGCTGCGGGAGCGCCGGTGGCCGAGGTGCCGCTGGTGATGCTCGAGGCGGTCGAGCCGGCCGGCCTGATTGGCCGCGCCTGGGACGCGATCCGGCTGTGGATCAAGTAGTAAGCTGACCGTCCGACTGAGGAGCCCGCATGACGACCGCCCTGCCCGAGACCCTTTGCTACCTGAATGGGCATTACCTGCGCCTGTGCGACGCGAAGGTCAGCGTCCTCGACCGCGGATTCATCTTTGGTGACGGCATCTACGAAGTCGTTCCGGTGTACGCGCGCAAGTTGTTCAGAATTGACGAACACATGGCGCGCCTGCAGCGTTCGCTGGCCAAGCTGCGCATCACCAACCCGTACACGCGCGACGAGTGGCTCGAACGCTGCCGGCGGCTGGTGGCGGAGTCGGCCGCGGCAACCCAGGTTGAGGACCAGCTGATCTACATCCAGATCACGCGCGGCGTGGCGCTTCGCGACCATGTCATGCCACCCGACATTGCCCCGACCGTCTTCATGATGGCCAACCCGATGAAGCCCGCCAGTGCCGAGATGCGCCACCACGGCGTGGCCTGCACCACGGCACGCGACTTTCGCTGGGAGCGCGGCGACATCAAGAGCATCTCGCTATTGGGCAACGTGCTGGCGCGGCAGATGTCGGCCGACCACGGCGCCGTCGAGACGATCATGTTCCGCGATGGTGCCGCGGGCGGTCCGTGGCTCACCGAGGCCGCCGCGAGCAATGTGTGGCTGGTTCACGAAGGCGCACTGCTGGGCCCACCCAAGAGCGAGCATGTACTCGAAGGCATCCGCTACGACCTGTTGCGTGAGTTGTGCGAGGAGGAAGGCATCGCCTACAACCTGCGCCCCCTGTCGGAAGCCGACGTTCTCGCGGCCGACGAGGTGCTGCTCAGCTCAGCCACCAAGGAAGTGCTGGCAGTGACCAAGATCGACGGCGAGCCGGTGGGCCATGGCGCGTTGCGCGGCAAGCCCGGGCCGGTGTATGCGCGGCTGTACGAGGCCTATCAACGCGCCAAGGCGACGCAATCGATATGAGCCTGAATGCCGGCGTGGCGCGACGATGCGCAAAGCCGAGGGTGTGGCGATGACTTCCGCAGCCGCCCCGCCGGCGCGGAGCCTGATCGAGTACCCGAGCGCCTTCCCAATCAAGGTGATGGGCGCCAACGCCGAAGGATTCACCCAAGCGATCGTCGCCATCGCTCAGCAATTCGATCCGACGTTCGACGCCGCCAGCGTCGAGTCACGGCCAAGCAAGGGCGGCAACTACCTGGGGCTGACGATTACCGTCACGGCGACCAGTCGCGAACAACTCGACGCGCTGTACCGCACGCTGTCGACGAATCCGATGGTCAAGGTCGTGCTGTGATTCAGCTCGCGGGAGCGCCGACGCGGGCGTCGAGTTCCTTGACCTTGCTCGGCGCCGCGTCGTCGCCGTTGCGCGCGGCCACGCTGTACCAGTAGCGAGCCTCCTTCAAGTCGCGCTCGACGCCGTCGCCGGTTTCGTACATCGACGCGACCAGGTACTGCGCACCGACATCACCGCCCTGCGCGGCAATCCGGAACCAGCGCGCGGCCTGCACGGCGTCCTTGGTAGCACCGCGGCCAAGGTAATGCGCCGTCGCGATGGCGACCTGGCCGTCGACGCTGCCCGCCTCGGCAGCGCGCCGGTACCAGTGATTGGCTTGCACCAGGTCGACAGCTGCCGCCGCGCGGCCCTGCTCATACAGCTGCCCCAGGCCGTAAATCGCGGTCACGAATCCCGCGCCTGCGGCGCGCGACATCAGCTTCAGTGCCTGGGCCGGACTGGCGTCGGGCAGCTCGCCGCGCAGATGCATCACCGCCAGGTTGTAGTCGGCTGCCGCCACGCCCGCGCGCGACAGGCGCTTGAAAGCGCTGCGCGCCACCGCCAGATCGCCGCGCTCGTAGGCGGCGACCGCGGCTTCGATGCCCACTGCGGGCGGCGCTGCCTGCGCCAGTGCGGCAGCGCTCATCAGGGCGGCAAAGAGAGCGACGCGCATGGGAGGCTCCAGATCAACATGGCGCGACGATACGCCGCGCCAGGCCATCAGTCGTGCGAAGCACAGAAGTCCTTGCAGTGCTGACACCATGCGAGACTGCCCTCACCATGCTGATTCGCCACCTCGGCCGCTGCGACTGGGCCACCACCGCCGACGCGATGCGCGCCTTTACCGAGGCGCGCGACGAGACCACGCCCGACGAGTTGTGGCTGGCCGAGCATGTGCCGGTGTTCACGCAAGGCGTGTCTGGCCGCGCCGAGCATGTGCTCGATGCCCGCGACATTCCCGTGCTGCAGAGCAACCGGGGCGGTCAGGTCACGTACCACGCGCCGGGGCAGGTGGTGGCGTACCCGCTGGTCGATCTCAAGCGGCTGTCGATCTACGTCAAGGAGTACGTGTTTCGCATCGAATCTGCCGTGCTCAAGGTGCTCGAGGACTACGGTGTCACTGGCCACCGCATGCCCGGTGCGCCCGGGATCTTCGTCCGACTGGGCGACCCTTTTGGCCACCACGCCCTGCAGGGCCCGACCGACCCGCGCGATCGGTTTCGCGGCCTGGCCAAGATCGCCGCGCTGGGCATCAAGGTCAGCCACCATCGCGCCTTTCACGGCGTAGCGCTGAACGTGGCGATGGACCTGGAGCCCTTTGCGCGCATCAACCCCTGTGGCTACGCCGGGCTGCAATCCGTCGATCTGGCTAGACTCGGGGTTACCACCACCTGGCGCGAGGCCGCAGACAGGCTCGCCGCGCGCCTTGTCAGCCAACTCACCACATGACCATTGAAACGCCCTTGCCCGCCTACGACCCGAGCGCCAAGCAGAAGGCGCAGGCCAAGACCGCCCGCATCCCGATCAAGGTGGTGCCGGCTGAAGTGCTGAAAAAACCCGAGTGGATTCGCGTTCGGGCCGGCTCGCCGAGCACGCGCTTTTACGAGATCAAGCAGATCCTGCGCGAGAACAAGCTGAATACGGTTTGCGAGGAGGCCAGTTGCCCGAACATCGGCGAGTGCTTTGGCAAGGGCACGGCCACCTTCATGATCATGGGGGACAAGTGCACGCGGCGCTGCCCGTTCTGCGATGTCGGCCACGGCCGGCCCGACCCGCTGGATGGGGATGAGCCGGCCAATCTGGCCAAGACCATCGCGGCCCTGAAGTTGAAGTACGTGGTCATCACCAGTGTCGACCGCGACGACCTGCGCGACGGCGGCGCGGGCCACTTTGTCGAGTGCATCCGCCAGACTCGCGCGCTGTCACCGGCGACGCAGATCGAGGTATTGGTGCCCGACTTTCGTGGCCGCGACGACCGCGCGCTGGAGATCCTGAAAGCCGCGCCGCCCGATGTCATGAACCACAACCTGGAGACCGTGCCGCGGCTGTACAAGCAAGCCCGGCCGGGCAGCGACTACGCCTTCAGCTTGAACCTGCTGAAGAAGTTCAAGGCCCTGCACTCCGCCGTGCCGACCAAGAGTGGCTTGATGGTCGGCCTGGGCGAGACTGACGACGAAATCCTGGCCGTGATGCGCGACATGCGCACACACCACATCGACATGCTGACCATTGGCCAGTACCTTGCACCCAGCAGCCACCACCTGCCGGTGCGCCGCTATGTGCACCCAGACACCTTCAAGATGTTCGAGCGCGAAGCTGCGGCGATGGGCTTTTCGCACGCTGCCGTCGGCCCGATGGTGCGTTCGAGTTACCACGCCGATCAACAAGCGCATGCCGCGGGCCTGATTCCAACGCCGGGCGAAGACGACGAAGACTTGATGCAACGCGATCTTGCGACGACCGTAGTGGCACCATGATCAAGTCCGTCACCTTCTGGTTCGACCCGGTATCGCCGTTTGCGTACCTGGCCTTCGAGCGCTTGCCGCAGGCGCTGGAGGGCTGCAGCTACGTGGTCGATTACCGGCCGCTGCTGTTTGCCGGCCTGCTGGCGCATTGGGGCCAGAAGGGCCCGGCCGAAGTCGAGCCCAAGCGCGCCTGGACCTTCCGCCATGTGCATTGGCTGGCGCACCAGCATGGCATCGCCTTCGACACGCCCGCCGTGCACCCCTTCAACCCGCTGCCCTTGTTGCGCCTGGCCAGCGCCTGCGGGCCGAACCGGCGCATCGTGGAAGCGCTGATGCGGCACGTATGGCTCGGCGGCGCCGACGCGGGCGACGCCGAGCGCCTGGCCGCGCTGACTCAGGCCCTGGCGCCGGCCAGAGACCCGGCGTCCGCCGAAGTCAAGCAGGCCGTGCGCAGCAACACCGATGAAGCCATCAGCCGCGGTGTCTTCGGGGTGCCGAGCTTCGAGGTCGATGGGCGCCTGTTCTGGGGCCTGGATGCGCTACCGATGCTGCGCGCCGCGCTGCTTGGCGAGCCCTGGTTCGACGGCCCGGCATGGGACGAGGCGGCGCAGCCGCGGCCGGGCATCACGCGCTGATCTTCGCGGCGCACGCCGGCGCGCAGGCTCAGCCCGCAGCGCGGCGCGCCAGGATCTCGAACGCCGGCAGGGTCTTGCCTTCGAGCACCTCAAGGAAGGCGCCACCGCCGGTGGAGATGTAGCCGATGTCTTTCTCGATGCCGTACTTGGCAATCGCCGCCAGCGTGTCGCCGCCGCCGGCGATGCTGAAGGCGGGGCTCGCGGCAATGGCCCGCGCGACGGTCTCGGTGCCGTGGGCGAAGGCGTCGAACTCGAACACACCCATCGGACCGTTCCAGACGATGGTGCCGGCAGCCTTCAACTGGTCAGCCAGCCGCGCTGCCGTCTGCGGGCCGATGTCGAGGATCAGGTCGTCGGCCGCGACGTCTTCAGCGGCCTTGACGGTGGCCGGCGCGTCGGCGGCAAAGGACTTCGCCGTGACCACGTCGGTCGGGATCGGCACGGCGGCACCGCGCGCCTTCATGGCCTCGATCACCGCCCGGGCCTCCCCCACCAAGCCGGCTTCGGCCAGGCTCTTGCCGATCGGCAGCCCGGCGGCGAGCAGAAAGGTGTTGGCAATGCCGCCGCCGACGATCAGGCCGTCGACCTTGGCCGCTAGGCTTTGCAGGATCGACAGCTTGGTGCTGACCTTGGAGCCGGCAACGATGGCCACCAGTGGGCGTTTGGGCTGCGCCAGCGCCAGGGTGACGGCATCGATTTCGGCCGCCAGCAGCGGGCCGGCGCAGGCCACTTTGGCAAACTCGGCAATGCCGTACGTGCTGGCCTCGGCACGGTGCGCGGTGCCGAAGGCGTCGTGGACGAAGATGTCGCACAGCGCGGCCATTTTCTTCGCCAGCGCCGCGTCGTTCTTCTTCTCGCCGACGTTGACGCGACAGTTCTCGAGCAGCACCACCTGACAGGGCGCCACGTCCACACCGGCAAGCCAGTTCGCGACCAGCGGCACGTTGCGGCCGAGCAGTTCGCTCAATCGCGCGGCCACCGGTGCCAGCGAGTCCTCGGGCTTGAACGCGCCCTCGGTGGGACGGCCCAGGTGCGAGGTCACCATCACCGCCGCGCCAGCCTCGAGCGCCATTCGGATGCACGGCAGCGAGGCGCGGATGCGGGTGTCTTCGGTGATGTGGCCGGCGTCGTCCTGCGGCACGTTGAGGTCGGCGCGGATGAAGACGCGTTGGCCGGCAACGCGGCCTTGGGCAATCAGGTCGGCAAAGCGGAGGACGTTCATAGCGTCGATTCTAGGAGTCACCAGCCAAAGCCCACCTTGAGCACCAGCAAGACCGCCGTCCCGCTGACGATGGTGCCCAGGATGTCGCGGCGCCAGAAGTAGACCGCGCTGGCCACGGCGACGGCCGGCAGCCGCGCATCGCGCCAGGTGTCGATGAGCTGGCCCTGCGTCAGGACGATTTCGGGCGCCACCACGGCCACCAGCGCCGCCAGCGGTGCGTAACGCAGGCCGCGCATGAGCCAGACCGGGATCGGCAGCTCGCGCTCGGGCAGCAGGAAGAAGGCGCGCGTCAGCAGCGTCAGCAGGGCCATGCCGAGGATCGTGATGACCGCTTCAAGGGTGGTCATGTCAGGTCGTCTTCCGGCTCGATGCGCCGCGGCGTGCGGTGGTCCATCAATAGCCCGATGGCCACGGCGGCGGCGATGGCGACCAGGATATTGAGCTTGAGCGGCAAACCGTAGGCCGCCACTGCGGCACAACCGGCGACCGCGGCGGCGAACAGCGTGGCGCGGTCGGACACCAGCGCGTACAACAGGCCGAGCAAGGCCAACGTGCCGGCAAAGCCCAGGCCCCAGGCGTCTGGAATGCGGTCACCGAGCAGGATGCCGGCCAGCGAGGGGAATTGCCATGCGCACCAGTTGGTGATCACGCCGCCCCAAAAATACGGCAGTTGCTCGGGCGCCGGCCGCGGCTCGGGAAAGCGGCGCATGAAGATCACGAAGTTCAGGTCGGCAGTGAAGTAGCCCATGCGCAGGCGCTGCCGGAAAGGCAGGTGGGCGAGATAGGGCCGCCAACCGGCGCTGAACACGATGAAGCGCAGGTTGACGCACAGCGCCGTGGCCCAGATGACCCAGATCGGCGCGCCACCCGCCATCAGCGGCAACACGGCGAGCTGCGCGCTGCCGGCAAAGACGATCAGCGACATCAGCACCGCCAGCGGCAATGGCAGTCCGCTCTTGGCCATCGCCACGCCGGTGACCAAGCCCCAGGCGGCGATGCCCAGCGAGACCCCGGACATGTCGCGCGCGCCGCGCGCAAATTCAGGGTGGCGCCAAAGCGGCGCACTGAGGATGTCGGTCATGCAGGCATTGTCGCCAGTGCAGCCGCGAGTTGAGCGAGCCCGCCATGCGCAGTGCCAGCCCCGGCGTCTTCAACGGCTTGATCGGGATGTCGCCCGCGCCGGCGTTCGACCTGCACTCAGCCGACGCCGGGCCGCCCCAAGGCGACTGACGCCCCCTTGGGGGGCAGCGAACGAAGTGAGCGTGGGGGCCGCATCTCAGGCGGATCTCGCCGACCGTGACCACGACCGGCGTTCTTCCTGGCGCGCACGTCCTGGCCGGGCTTGACCTGGATCCGCAGCGTGCGACAGGACGCCTCAGGAGGCTTGCTTCTTGGACTTGGCCGGTTTCTTGGCCACCGCGTCGGCGGGAGCCGGGTCGTCGGCCTTCGGGGTGGCTTCCGGCGGCTCGACCTTGGCGCCAGCATCGGCAGAAACGCCGCCCTGTGGCGCCACGGCTTCGATCTTGTTCTCGCGCATGTAGTCGTTCATCTCGCGCCAGCCCGCAAACAGCGCCGACTTGTCGGCGCGCTTGTTCTGCGCGAAGCAGTCTTCAATGGCCCGGCCAGCATGGCGGCAGCCGCCGCCGACCGCTTTACCTTCGGCTTCCTTGCGCGCGGCCACACTTTCGGCGGACTCGCCACCCATCAAGCCGCAGCCGGCAAGCAGGGCCAGCGGCAGGAGCAAGGCAAGGGGGCGAAAGAAGCGCGGCATGGTGTCCAAGACGTGAGGCTGTGCAGCCGTTATCGACCGCCCGACGCCGGGACTTGAGTGCGCCCTAGGAATCAGCGAGAGGCCAGGAACGCTGCGCTCGAAAGTCGGCGGCCGCCGGGCCGCTGCAATTCAAGCAGCCGCAGCGCGTGGCCATCGCCGCAAGCCACGTGCATGCTGTCGGCCGCGATGTGCACGCCGCCTGGCACCGCGCCGAAGCCTGCGCTCACCTGGGCACGCCAGAGCTTGACCGGCTGACCCTCCAAGTCGAAGTGGCAACCGGGCTGGGGATCAAAGGCGCGGACCCGGCGCTCGATCTCGGCCGCCGGACGCTGCCAGTCGATCGCGCCTTCGGACTTGGCCAGTTTGTGAGCGTAGGTAATGCCGTCGGCAGGTTGCGGGGTGCGCAGCAATGTCCCGGCGTGGGCCTCGGCCAGGGCCCGAACGGCGAGTTGCGCGCCCAGCTGTGCGACACGCTCGAGCAGACTGGCCGCGCTGTCGTCGCTGCGGATCGGTTCGCGGCCGACCAGCAGGATGTCGCCAGTGTCCAGGCCGGTGTCCATCTGCATCATCGTGATTCCGGTCTCGGTATCGCCGGCCTCGATGGCACGCTGGATCGGCGCCGCACCGCGCCAGCGCGGCAACAGCGAGGCGTGGATATTCAGGCAACCCAGCCGCGGCAGTTCGAGCAGGCATGGCGGGAGAATCAACCCATAAGCCGCGACCATGATCACGTCGGGACGCGCGGCCTGCAGCGCCTCTCTTGCGGCCTGGGCATCGGTGGCAAAACGCCCATCGATCTTCAGGCCTTGCGGCTGGGCCACGGTCAGGCCCTGTAGCTGCGCGAACTGTTTGACCGCAGAGGCCTGCAACTTGAGGCCGCGTCCCGCCGGGCGGTCAGGTTGCGTCAGGACCAGCGGCAGCGTGAACCCGGCCGCATGGATGGCGGCAAGCGCCGTCGCAGCGAATGTCGGCGTGCCGGCAAAGACGACGCGCAGGTCGCTTGTCACGCGCGTGGCGCCTCCTCGCGCATCTTCTTCAGCATCTTGGCCTTGATGCGATTGCGTTTCAACGGGCTCAAGTACTCGACGAAGACCTTGCCCAGCAAGTGATCCATCTCATGCTGCACACACACCGCTTCCAGCCCGTCGGTCTCGAACTCGTAAGGCGCACCGTCGCGGCCCAGGGCGCGGACCGTGACGCGGGCGTGGCGCGGCACCTTGTCATAGACCGCCGGCACCGACAGGCAGCCCTCGTCGCCGAACACCATCTCGTCACTGCACGCCAATAACAGCGGGTTGATCAGCACGCGTGGCTGGTCGCGGGTGTCGGAGGTGTCGATCACGATCACGCACTCATGCACGTCGACCTGTGTCGCGGCCAGGCCCACGCCGTCGGCTTCGTACATGGTGGCGAGCATGTCATCGACCAAGGTGCGGATGCGTGCGTCAACGACGGCGACCGGCTTGGCCAGCGTGTGCAGGCGCGGATCGGGGTAGCGGAGGATGTTCAACAGGCTCATATTTCGTGAAAAGATGCACAGGCCAGAGGTCTCGGACCCGGTCCGCGCAAAGCACAACAGCGGGGTTCGTGAAAGGCGCCACGCCGGGCAGATGCGCGAGGCACTTTCATTGCGATATCAAGGCTTTAGAGGCAGAATCTGCTCAAACTGTATGAGCATTTTCGCTGGCTCGCCAAAGGGCCGCTGGCGGAGTGCTTGAAGACCTCGAAGACCTGATAACGGCACCATTTTCTCATCGCTGCCGGCGCCGGCAGCGGCCCGGGGAGACTCTGTTCATGATCCGAAGCCACGCCAGCCGCCTTGCCACCACCGCCCTCGCCAGCAGCCTGCTGTTGGCCGTTGGCAGTGTGTACGCGGTCACCTACCCCGTCACGCCGCAGCAACGCGGCACTGCGCAGCAGGTGGCGCAGGCCGGGGTGCCCCTGTCCGAGCTGGCGCCCAACGCGCCCGACTCGCACACGGTCAAACGCGGCGACACGCTGTGGGACATCTCCAAGCTATTCCTGAAGAGCCCCTGGCGCTGGCCGGAACTGTGGGGCATGAACCTGGAACAGATTCGCAATCCGCACCTGATCTACCCGGGCCAGGTGCTGGTGCTTGACAAGTTCGATGGCCGCGCCCGGTTGCGCCTGGCAGACAACCAGCCCGATGGCACCGTGAAACTGAGCCCGCGTGTGCGCAGCTCGGCCCTCGGTGACGGTGGTGTACCGGCCGTGGCCATGCACCTGATCGCTCCCTTCCTCAACGAGGCGGTGGTCTTCAGCGCCAACGAACTCGAGCGCGCGCCGCGCGTGGTCGCCGCCCCGGAGGGTCGCGTAATGATGGGTCGTGGCGACAAAGCCTATGTGCTGGGCGACCTGGCGGGTCTGCGCGACTGGCGTGTGTTTCGCCAAGCGACCCCGCTGCGCGACCCGACGACCAAGGAAATCCTCGGCTACGAGGCGCGCTTCCTCGGCACTGCCGAGTATTCGCGCGAAGGCGGCAGCACGGCCACCGCAGACGGCAAGTCAACGTTGGCAGTGCCGGCCACATTCGAGCTGACCACCGTCAAGGAAGAGGTCGGCGTGGGTGATCGCCTGGCCCCGATGCCGCCACGCGACTACAGCAACTACGCACCGCATGCGCCGACCAAGCCCGTTGCCGGCCAGATCATTTCCGTGTACGGCGAGGCCTTGATCGCAGGCCAGAACCAGGTGGTCGCGATCAATCGCGGGGCTCAGGACGGCATGGAGCGCGGCCATGTCTTGGCCTTGCTGAGTGACGGGGCGCAGGTGACTGACCGCACGGTCGAGAGACCGACGCAAATCAAATTGCCCGACGAGCGCCATGGCCTGCTGTTCGTGTTTCGCGTCTTCGAGCGCGTCTCCTACGGTCTGGTCCTGCAGGTGCAGCGGCCGGTGACGGCAGGCGACCGCTTCACCCAACCCTAGAGCCCCAAGGCCGCCGCGGACCCGAGCCTGGCGTGCGGTGGTGGCCCGCCCCGACGATCTAGCCGCCTGGTTGCGCCTGTTACGCACGCCAGGCGTCGGGCGAGAGACCGCCCGTCGCTTGCTCGCCGCCTGCGGTTCGCCCGACGCGGTGTTCTCGACAAGGCCCGCGACGCTGCGCGAACTGCTCGGCGCAACTCTGGCCAGCGCGTTGGCGGCGCTGCCCGAGCGGCACAGCGAACAACTCGCGGCCACCGAAGCCTGGCTCGACACCGACCCGACGCACCACATCCTGACGCTTGGCGATGCGGCCTACCCGGCAGCGCTGCTCGAAACCGCCGACCCGCCGCTGCTGCTCTACGCGCAGGGGCGGCTTGATCTACTTGGCACCCCGGCGCTGGCCATCGTGGGCAGCCGCAACCCGAGCGCACAGGGCCTCGACAACGCCCGCGCGTTTGCGCAGCACCTGAGTCGCGCCGGCGTGACGATCGTTTCCGGCATGGCCCTGGGAATCGATGGCGCGGCGCACGACGGCGGCCTGGCCGGGCGCGGCAGCACGATCGCGGTGGTCGGCACCGGGCTGGACCGGATCTACCCGGCGCGACACCGGGCGCTGGCCCATCGCATTGCCAAGGACGGTTTGTTGCTGTCGGAATTCGAACTCGGCATGCCCCCGCTGGCGGAGAACTTTCCGCAACGCAACCGCTTGATCGCCGGCCTGTCGCGCGGCACCCTGGTGGTCGAAGCGGCATTGCCCTCGGGCTCGTTGATCACGGCGCGCCAGGCGCTTGAAGCCGGGCGTGACGTCTTTGCGATTCCCGGCTCGATCCACTCGCCGCAGTCACGCGGTTGCCATGCCCTGATCAAGCAGGGTGCCAAGTTGGTCGATACGGCCGAGGACATCCTGGGCGAACTGAATTGGTCGGCGGACATGCAAACCGAGCCGCCGCGGGCTGAGGCGGCGGCGAGCGGCGATGATCCGCTGCTGGCCGCCCTCGGTCACGACCCCGTAACCCTCGATGCGCTGCTCGCACGCACCGGCGAGAGCGCCGCCACGCTCAACGCGCGTCTGCTCGAACTTGAACTCGACGGCCGGATTGCCCGCCTGCCGGGGGGCTTGTACCAGCGCCGAGGTGTCTCCTGAAAGTCGCTGCGGTATAGTCATTCCATGTTCGACGTGCTGGTGTATTTGTACGAAAACTACTGGCGTCCGGATGCCTGTCCGGATCATGCCAAGCTGACGCGCAAGCTGTTCGCGGTGGGGTTCGAGAGCGACGAGATTCAGGAAGCGCTGTCATGGCTTGACGGCTTGGCCAGCACGGCCGCGGCCTACAGCGGCCAACAGAGCGCGGACGCGATGCGCGTCTACTCGCCCGCGGAACAGGAACTGCTCGGCGAGGAGTCGATCGGCTTCGTCAGTTTTCTCGAATCGGCCGGCGTCCTGCCGCCGCCGATGCGCGAGATGGTCATCGACCGCGCGAGTGCCATTGGCGCCACGCCGATCGACCTCGACGACCTGAAGGTCATCGTGCTGATGGTCTTCTGGAGCCTGGGCGAAGAGCCCGATGCGTTGATCCTCGACGAACTCTTCGTCGCTCCCGAGGACCGGCTCATCCATTGAAGGACAGCGGGCCGGTCGGCCCGCTGTCCTGTCAGTTGAGTAATCTCGTCGGATCGTTGTCCAGCTTGGCCAGCGCGGTGCGCGTGGCCCGCACGGTCAAGGCTTCATCCTGCGCCGGCAACAGCAGCCCGGCCTGCAGGTAAGAGGCCAGACGGTGCTGCTCGAACAACAGGCAGCGACCACTGGCAGTGACGAACAGCGACAGATGCCGCCGCAGGCCCTGCCAGGCCAGTTGCACAGCTTCGTTGCGGTCGTTGTATTCGAGCATGTACCAGCTGCCGACCTGCAGCTCCCTGGCCCACGACAGCATCGCCGGCGTCGGCATCGAGCCGCCTTCGCCGACGACTTCAAGATCGCCGCTGTCGTCGCCTGAGATATCGAGCATCAGCGTCTGGTCAAGCTGCACGTCGCTGGCGTCGGGCAGCAGTTCTTCCAGCGCTTCCAGGCGCTCGCGCAGCTCTTCGAATCGCTCGGGCGGGATCGCCGCGGCCTTGGCGCTGAAGGCCGCTGCCAGTGAATCGTTAAGCGAGCGAATATGGTCGTCACGCTTGGCGGCCGGCACCCCGGCCGCTTCCATGCCGTCGCGCAACTGCTTCAACAACGGTGGCAGCCGGCGAATCACGTCGGCGCGTTCTTCGCGCGAGACTTTGGCGCCCGCCGACCAGATCAGGTCGGTGGCCGCCTTGCGCGCGGCCTTGGTCGCCTCGGCATGTGCACCATGGCGCACGGCCGACAAGGCCAGCACATCGGCCCAGACCTGAAACAAGAACTGGCGCACGCCTTCCTGGACCGGCACCTCGTTCAACATTTTGCGCAACTCGATGGTGTACTGGATTGCCAGCGTCTCGCGCTGCTCGACCTGCTGGGCCAGCGAGACGCCGCGCTTGGTAGCCTTGTTCTCACTCTTGAAGTAATGCTCGATGAAGCGCTCGAACTCGGTCAACACGGTCTGGAAGACGCGCCGCCCGGTATCGGGGTAGGCCTCGACGACCTGCACGACGCGTTTGATTTCGCCTTCCAGCGCATCGCCCACGACGCTGGCCGTGGCATCAAAGCCCATCACGCAAGCGCCCATGCGGTCGATCAAACGCCGTGCCGGATGGTCGACGGTGGCAAAGAAATCGGGCTCGCCAACCGCGACGCGCAATACCGGCATTTGCAGCCGCGCGAACCAGACGCGCACCGCCGAGGGGATGCGCTCTTCGGTCAGGATGCTCTGGAACAACAGGGCGACGATCTCGATGGTGGCGCGCTCGACCGGCGTCTCAGCGGCCCGCTTCAAGGCCTGCTTGCGCAGGTTCAACTCTTCGAGCAGCTGCGGCGAGACGGTCGCGGTGGCCGAGCTTGCGTCGTTGCGATCAATGCGCCGCTGCATGCCCAGTTGGGCCTGGCCGATGGCCGCGGCCAGCGCAGGCGACACCGTGCGCTGCACGCCTGCATGCGCGGTCTCCGCAAACGCCGGCACCTGCTGTTCGATCATGCGGTTCAGGCGTGTCAGCACGGCCATGGCGTTGCCGCCGCCTTGGCCGTCGCCGCCAATGGCTCCGGAGCGGGTCATCAACCGCGTCTCGTCGTGAACCTGGCCGGCGTAGCCGCTGGTGGCCGCGCCGCGCGAGCGCCGGATCAGCGGGCGCAGGTCGATGTCCGGCAGCACGCGCTGTGACACCAGCCAGCCGTTGGCCTCATGGTAGGCCTCCTGAACCAGCACACCGAACTCTTCGTGCAACACAGGCTGCAGGTCGAGGATTGCCGTATCGGCCAGGCCCGCATCGGCCCAGGCCTGCGTCACGAATCGCGCCAGCACATGGGTGCGCAGCAGGTCATGCGGGTCGAGCTCTTCGCGCCGCTCGAGCAACGCCACGCGGGTGCGCAAGTCGTTGAACTCCCAGTTGGCGCGGTCCATGATGGCCAGCGCCAGGCGCGAGGTGATGATCTCGCGCTCTATGGTTTCGTCGTCGACCAGTGACAGCTTCTTGGTCGTTCCCGCGTAGTCGCCCGTGCGCGAGGCGGCTGCGCCGCGTTGCAAGGCGTCCTGCAGTGCGGCCACCATGCCCCGGTGCCAGTCCTCGCCATGCTGCTTGAGGGCGATCGCAGTGTCGCGCAGGCGGCCGATGATGGCCGGGTCGATCGCCGCTGCGCTGACGCGCCCGGGCGCCACCGCCCAGATGCCGACTGCGCTGACCAGCGCCGGCAAGCCCTTGGCCAGCTCTTGCGTGTAGAGACGGCGCGCCTGGTAGGCCAGGCTGGCTTGGTCGCCGACAGTCTCCATGGGAATTGGTGAGGCTCTCGCGCTGGAGGAAATTGTCAGTGGACTCTACACCACAGCCCGAGCGGTCAGACCACCGCGCCGGCGTTTGGATCGTTCGGGTCCGCGTCCTTCGCGGACAGTTTCACGAGGTCCTCGCGCTTGACGCCGAGCCACATCACAATGGCCGCGGCCACGAACACCGACGAGTAGATCCCGAACAGGATGCCGATCGTCAGTGCGAGCGCAAAGTAATACAGCGTCTCGCCCCCGAAGACCAGCATCGAGACCACCATCATCAGCGTGCTGCCATGGGTGATGATGGTGCGGCTGATGGTGCTGGTGATGGCGTGATCGATGATCTCGTGCGTGTTGAGCTTGCGGAACTTGCGGAAAGCTTCGCGCACGCGGTCGAAGATGACCACCGACTCGTTGACCGAGTAGCCCAGCACCGCCAACACCGCCGCCAGCACCGCCAACGAGAACTCCCACTGGAAGTAGGCGAAGAAGCCGACGATGATGACCACGTCATGCAGGTTGGCGACGATGCCGGCGACCGAGAACTTCCACTCGAAGCGCATCGCCAGATAAATCATGATGCCCACGATCGTCACGATCAGTGCCCAGGCGCCGTTGGTCGCCAGCTCGGCGCCGACTGAGGGGCCGACGAATTCAGTGCGTGAGAGTTTCAGTGGCTCGGCGCCAGCGGCCGTCAAACAGGACGAGCGGCTGAGCTGTTCACCCTGCGGCGTCATCAACTGCTGGCTCGCGACGCGGCCTGATTCAGCCTGGCACAACTGCTCGAAGACGTTGCCGGCCAGCTCGTTTAGCTTGGCCTCACCGCGCAGCGGCAGGCGGATCAGCACGTCGCGCGAGGTGCCGAAGTTCTGCACCTGCACCTCGCCCAGGCCCAGGCGGTCGATGATCGCGCGCGTCTTGACCAGATCGGCGGCCGCCGCATACTCGACCTGCATCACGGTGCCGCCAGTGAACTCGATCGACAGGTGCAGGCCGCGCGTGGCGATGAAGAACACCGCGGCTAGGAAGGTGGCCAGCGAGATCACGTTCAGCACCAGCGCATGGCGCATGAACGGGATGTCGCGGTGGATCCTGAAGAATTCCATGGTTTTCGTCCTCTCCGTCAGGCTTCGGTGCCCGGTTTGCTACCGTCCGGCCGCCAAATCTGACCGATCGACACGCCCTTCAGTTTCTTCTGCCCGCCGTACCAGAGGTTCACCAGGCCGCGCGAGAAAACCACCGCCGAGAACATCGAAGTCAGGATGCCCAGGCAGTGCACCACGGCGAAGCCGCGCACCGGGCCCGAGCCAAAGGCCAGCAGCGCCAGGCCGGCGATCAGCGTGGTGACGTTGGAGTCGAGGATCGTGCCCCACGCGCGCTCGTAGCCGGTGGCGATCGCCATCTGCGGGCTGGCGCCGGCGCGCAGCTCCTCGCGCACGCGCTCGTTGATCAGCACGTTGGCGTCGATGGCCATGCCCAGCGCCAGGGCGATGGCCGCCATGCCGGGCAGCGTCAGCGTGGCCTGGAGCATCGACAGCGCGGCCACCAGCAGCAGCAGGTTGAAGGCCAGCGCGATGGTCGAAAAGACCCCGAACAACAGGTAGTACGAGCACATGAACACGGCGATCGCCGTGAAGCCGTAGATCACGCTCTTGAACCCGATCTGGATGTTCTCGGCGCCCAGGCTCGGGCCGATCGTGCGCTCCTCGATGATCTCCATCGGCGCGGCCAGTGAGCCGGCGCGCAGCAGCAACGCAGTATCGGCCGCCTCGGTCGTGTTCATGCGACCGGAAATCTGGAAGCGCGCCCCCAGCTCGCCACGGATCACCGGGGCAGTGACCACCTCGCCCTTGCCCTTTTCGAACAACAGGATCGCCATGCGCTTGCCGACGTTGTCGCGCGACACGTCGCGCATGATCCGCGCGCCCTTGGCATCCACCGTCAGGTGCACCGCCGGTTCATTGGCGTTCTGGCCGTCAAAGCCCGCCTGGGCGTCGGTCAGGCTGTCGCCGGTCAGGATGACCTGGCGCTTGACGATCAGCGGGGCGCCGCCGCGCTCAACGAACCGCTCGGTGCCAAAGGGCACTGGCCCGCTGCCAACCGCCGCGGCCGCCGCCTCGGCGCTGTCATCGACCATGCGCAACTCAAGCGTCGCCGTGCGGCCGATGATGTCCTTGGCCTTGGCCGTGTCCTGCACACCCGGCAACTGCACGACGACGCGATCAGCGCCCTGCTGCTGAATCACCGGCTCGGCCACGCCAAGTTCGTTGACCCGGTTGTGCAAGGTCGTGATGTTCTGCTTGAGCGCCTGGTCCTGCGTTGCGCGCGCGGCCGCAGGCTTGAGCGCGCCGACAAGCTTGAAACCATCGCCCTCGGCGCTATCGGTCCACGTCAGGTCGGGCAACTGGTCCGTCAAGAAGAGCTTGGCCGCATCGAGCGCCGGCTTGTCGCGAAAACGCACCTCGACCAGATTGCCGTCACGCAAAATGCCGGCGTGACGGATGTTCTTGTCGCGCAGCAGCGTTCGCAGGTCGCCGGTCAGCGCTTCGGCCTTCTTCGTCAGCGCCGCCTTCATATCGACCTGCATCAGGAAGTGAACGCCACCGCGCAAGTCCAGGCCCAGGTACATCGGCAGGGCGCGCAGCTTGGCCAACCATTGCGGCGAGCGCGAGATCAGGTTCAGCGCGACGATGTACTGCGGGTCGCTGGCATCCGGGTTCAGCGCCTTGGCAATCGTGTCCTTGGCCTTGAGTTGCGTATCGGTGTCCGTGAAGCGCGCGCGCACGGAGGCGCCCTCGAGGGCCACGAAGTCGGCATTCACCGCGGCCTGTCTCAAGGCCTCCTGCACGCGAGCCACCAGCGCCGGCTCGACCTTGACGGTGGCCTTGCCCGCCGACACCTGCACCGCCGGCGCCTCACCGAAAAAATTCGGCGCCGTGTACAGCACGCCAATCAGCAACGCGACGACGAGCATCGCGTACTTCCACCAGGGGTAGCGGTTCATGGGGCAACAACCTTCACAGCGCGAGACAGGCGCACAAGGCGCCGCAGCCGATTACTTGATCGTGCCCTTGGGAAGCACCTGGATGACGGCCGCACGCTGCACCTGCACTTCGACGTTGGCCGCGACCTCGACCGAGATATAGCTCTCGCCGAGTTTGGACACACGCCCCAACATGCCGCCGCCGATGACGACCTCGTCGCCCTTGGCGATCGCTTCGATCATCACCTTGTGCTCTTTCTGCCGTTTCATCTGCGGGCGGATCATGATGAAGTACAGGACCACGAACATCAGGACCAGCGGCAGCAGGCTGAACAGGGTGGATTCGGTACTCGCGCCGCCGGCAGCGGCGGGGGCAGTCTGGGCAATGGCTTGGGAGATGAACACGTCGACGATCCTGGTGTTGATGAGCCGCAGCAGATGCGGCTTCGGCCTTGGAATCCAAGGCCGGGGAAACAAGCGGCACCGCGGGAGTTGCCGGGCGCGCACAAGGCGGCGGATTCTAGTCGATCGTCTCTCCCGCCCGACGGCGGGCTAGGATCGCGCCTGCCCATGAAGCCCTTGTCGATTGCTGTGATTGGCGCCGGCCCGGTCGGCCTGGCGCTGGCGTTGCTCGCCTCGCGAACGCTGCCGCGCGCGCAAGTCAGCCTGTTCGACGCCCGCCCCGCCGATCGCGATGTGTCGGCCGACGCGCGCACGCTCGCACTCTCGCTGGGCAGCGTGCAACTGCTCGAGCGCGTCGGCGCCTGGGACGCCGCGCAGGCCGAGCCGATCCGCGAGGTCTGGGTCTCACAACAGGCGCCAGCCCTGGCTGTGCCGCGCTGGCTTGGCACGCCCGAGGTGCGGCTGTCGGCCACCGAGCTGGGCGTACCGATGCTCGGCGCCGTGCTCGGCTATGGCGCGCTGGTGGCGCCGATGCAGCGCGCCTGGGACGCGGTCGCGGCCGCCGAGCCAGCGCGACTGCACAGCCGCTTCGGCACACCTGTGTCGGCGCTGAAAGACCTTGCCGACGGGGTCGAAGTCGACGCCGGCGTGGCCGAACGCTTCGACCTCGCAGTGGTCGCCGAAGGCGGCGTATTTGGCGAAGGCCTGCTTGCCGATGTCAGGCACGACTACCAACAAGACGCCTGGGTCGGCGTGGTCAGGCTGGACGGTGGCACGCCGGGCCTGGCGGCTGAGCGCTTCACGCGCTACGGCCCTGTGGCGCTGCTGCCGTTGCCGCGCAGCGACGACGGTGCGCAACATGCATCACTCGTCTGGTGTGTACCGCGCCAAGACGATCCGGTGCGCGAACTCGACGACGCTCAGCGCCTGACGGTGCTGAACAGCGTATTCGATCCGCGCGTCGGCCGCATCGCAGCGGTCTCGGCGCTGCAGTGTTTTCAGCTCGGTCTGGCCGCCCAGCGCACGCTCGTGCACGGCCGCCAGGTGCGCATCGGCAACGCTGCGCAAACACTTCACCCGGTGGCAGGCCAGGGACTCAACCTTGGCCTGCGTGACGCATTCGCACTGGCCAGCGCGCTGCGCGACGCGGTCGATACGAGCCGCATCGCGCCTGACCTGGACAGCGCCCTGTCGCGCGCGGCCTGGCAGCGCGCCCCCGACCGCTGGTCGATGATTGCCGCGACCGACTTCTTGGCCCGCAGCTTCACCTGGCAAGCGCCCGGCATCGCCACGCTGCGCGGTGCGGCCATGGCCCTGCTCGACCGAGTGCCCCCGTTGAAGAACGCGCTGGCGCGGCGGATGATGTTCGGCAGCCGCTGAACTACATGCGCCGGTGCGTCAATGCAGGCAATTGCCGGCGCACCGAGGCGATGCGCTTGAAGTCGATCTCGGCCAGCACCACACCCTCGCCTTCGGGGCGCACGGCGAGCACCTGGCCCCACGGGTCAACCACCATGCTGTGGCCCCAGGTGCGGCGGCCGTTCTCGTGCGTGCCGCCCTGCGCCGCCGCGATGACGTAGCACTGGTTCTCGACCGCGCGCGCGCGCAGCAGCAACTCCCAGTGCGCGCGGCCGGTGACGTAGGTGAAAGCGGCGGGCACGCTGAGCAGATCGCAGGGCGGCGTGCACAGGCGCCGGTACAGCTCGGGGAAGCGCAGGTCGTAGCAGATCGACAGACCCACGCGCAAGGCTCCCGCCTGCAGCGTCACCGCTTCGCTGCCGGCTTGCAGCACGCGCGCCTCGTCGTAGCTCTCGTGGCCGTTGTCGTAGCGAAAGAGGTGCACCTTGTCGTAGCGCGCAGCCAGCCTGCCATCGGGGGCAAAGACGCAGCAGGTGTTGCGCGCGTGCGCCGGGTCGGCCGTGCGCAGCGGCAGGGTGCCGCCGATCAGCCACAGGCTGTGCTGCCTGGCCTGCGCAGCCAGAAAATCCTGGATCGGGCCCTGCCCCAGCGCCTCTGCGACCACCAGCTTGTCTTCGTCACGCCGGGCCATCAGGCAAAAGTACTCGGGCAGCGCCACCAGCTCGGCGCCCTCTTGTGCGGCGTGCGCGATCAAGTGCGCCGCAGCTTCGAGGTTGCGCTCGACATCAGGCGTCGAAACCGTTTGCAGTGCGGCAACCTTCATGGCGAGTCCCCTGTCGGTGCGTGGATTGCGCAGAGGTCTTGGCAGAGCGCGACGGCAGTCGGCGGGCTGCGCGTCGGCGCGGCGTTCATGAGCCCGCCTTAGGCGCTGACGCCGCCGCCGGCGCATCAAGTTCGGGCAGCGGCTCGCCGAATTTGCGCTCGACGCGCTCGACCTTGGGGTCGGCCCACGACCCCTGGACCGTGAACTCGCGTGTGCCAGCCGCCATCAGCGGACGGCGCAGGAACATCTGCGCCAGGAAGCTGCCCAGCCCGACCGCCGGATTGATCACGGCGTAGGCCAACAAAGCGGTGCCTGCGTTGATCTCAGGCACCACCAACACGCGCAGGTTTTGCGTCTCACGGGCAATGTCCGCGCTGCCCTCCATCAGCACCACGGCCTGCACGCCGCGCATGCGCAGGTTGTTGGTGCTGGCCACACCGTCGTCGACGATCACGTCGCCCGTGACATTGTCGAAGGCAAAGCCCTCCTGGAACACGTCGCGAAAGTCGAGCAGCAGGCGGCGCGGCAGCGCTTGCAGATTGAGTACCGAGAGCAAGCGCCCGGCGCCCGGCCCGGCCTTGAGGAACTGGCCGGCATCGAGCGCCAGGTTGATTCGACCATCCAGGCTCGGCGTGTGCAACGACAATGGCGAGCCGGCCCATGTCAGCTGCCCGGTCATGCGCCCCTTGCCGCCGCGCAGCGTGCCGCCGAAGCCCAGGCGTTCGAGCGCCGCGCCACTGTCGGAGAGGTCGAGCTTGAAATCCATCACCATGCGCTGGCGATTCGCGCCCGCGGCCGCGGCACCGGGTCGCCATTGGCCAGTGCCGGTCAGCACCGCGTCCGGGTTGCTGATGGCAAACCGGTTCATCCGCCACTCGCGCACGCCGCCGTCGCCCAGGCGATTGATGGCGTCGACTTCGACGCGTCCCAACTTCTTGCCGCGCAGTTCGAAGTCGTCGATCACGATGTCCAGGGCCGGCACACTGGCTGGCGCCTGCACCAACAAACTCTCGACCGAGTCGACGTCGGCCGGCGGCAGCGCCAGCCGGGCCAGTCGGGCATAGATGCGGCCGGGGTTTGCGCCGCCCTGCGCAGCGCGGTATTCAACATAGCCGCCGAGCTGATCGGCGTCGAGGGTGGCACGCCAGGTGGCGTCGGCGTCGTCCTGGCTGATCCCGGCCACCAGCCGCGTCAGCTTGCGCCCGCCGGAAGTGAACACCTGCGCACGCAGCGCCGCCGTGCGGGGCAGATAGCCGCCATCGACGGCGGCGGCCCCCTCGGGCTGCGCGCCCTGACCACCCTGCAACCGGTCAGCCACTGCTTGCCAGGCATCGGCATCGACCGCCGCAAGATTGAGTACCGCATGCACGCCGCGCTCGGGAAGGGGCGGCAGTGCGTCGAGCACGGCTATTGCGCCACGCAGGACCTGCGGCGCGTCGCCCGACAGGTCGCGCTGGAACTGCGCCTGGGCGACGCTGCCGAGCTCAACGCGCAGGGTGTCACGCGGCATCTCGCCGACGGCAGTCGCAGCCAGGCGCGACTCGACGCGCAACGGCCAGGACATTTCTGCAGTCTTCTTTAGTGGCGCGGGCAGATCCAGGGCCAGCCCCGTCATGGGGCTGGTCAAGTTGAATTCGGTGCGCCCGCGCACGCTGCCCAGCGCCAGGCGGTAGGGCGTCTGGCCGCTCATGTGAACGGCCAGGCGCGACAAGGCGCCCAACTCGGAGGAGCGGTGCAGGCTGTCGGCGCTGGCCACCCCCTGTGCGGTCACGCGCAGGCTGCCGTCCGGTTGCGTACCCCCGTCAAACGTGGCATCGCCACCAAGTACACGGGCACTGCCGCCGGTGATCGAAAACCCCTGTTGGCTGAAGTCCAGACGCGCCCGGGTGCCCGCCAGCAGGGGCACGCCGGAGTCCATGCGCAGGTCATTGCCGGCGAGTGCGACGCGGCCTTGCACCGTGGTGCGTGCAGCCGCGTCAATCGGAATCTCGAGCTTGAGGTTCAGTTCGGCATTGCCGGTGGCGCTGGCGTCGCGCAGGGCGTGGCCGGTCCAGCCGCCGACCGGCGTGGCATTGACGTAGCGCAGCACATCGTTCAACGGGCCCCGCCCCTGCCCTTCGATGCGCAGGACCGGATGGGTCAAGTCACGGATCGCGCCGTTGATGCGTGCGAAGTCGACACCAAACATCCGCGCTGCAGCATTGCGGATCTCCATGGCATCGCGATCGAATATGAGTTCACCCTGGACCCGCGTGAACGCCGGCCACGGAGAGATCCAATCCGGCTGGCTCGGCACATAAGCCAGCGTCACGTCTTCGGCGCGCGCGGCAATGCGGAACTCGCCGCCGGGGCTCCCCTTGCTGGCAGCCGCGGCGGCGGCGAAGGGAAAGTCTCGCAGGTCGCCCTTGACCTTGAAGCTGGCGCTGGTCACGCTGCCGTCGAGCACCGCCTGCTGCACATAGTGTCGCGCCGATTCCTTCACGCCCAGCGGCAGGTAGCGGGCCACTGCCGCGGCGCGCCCGCGGGACAGGCTGCCCGTCAGTTCGAGTCGGCCGGGCAGCCGCGCGCCGCGGCCGTGGTCGCTGCTGACACCGCTGGCGCTGACGATGCCGCTGCCGCTACCCGTTTGCCAGCGCGCAAGACTCAACTCGCCCTGCGCATCGGCATTGGCGAAACGCGTGCCGGTCAGCGTGACTTCCATGGCCGGCGGCGCGCCGGCCTGGGCCGCGGCGCGGAGGCGCCAGGCCAATTGGGTCGAAAAGCTGTCGAATGTGATTTCCGGTTGCTCGAACACGCCGGGCAGGATCAGCGAGCCCTTGTCGAGCACAAGTCGCGCCTTGCCGCCGCTTTCGGTGGCATCGAGTTCGATGGTTGCATTGCGCCAGCCGGGCCGCCCGACGCCGCCAGGCTCGAGCGGCAAGGCCGCTGCAACGTTGAGCCCCGCAATGCCGGCCTTGACTTGGTAACGCGACGGCGCGTCGAGCGCGCCGTCCCAACGCGCAGCCAATCCACTGACCTGCCCGGTCGGCGCCAGCTCGGCCAGCAACTTGGCCAGCGCGGCGCCGATGGGCACGCGCGCCGCCACCTGTGCCATGACGCTGAGGTCGAGGTAGTCGGCGCTGAGTTCGCCTGATGTCCACGCCGTGGGGTCCTGCGCAGCACCAGGCGGTTCGCGCAGCGCCACGGCAAGGCTGCTGCGCGGCCAGACCACGCCGTCGGTGGTGGCGAAAGCCAGGCCCTCCGCGGCCACCTTCAACTGGCCGTCTTTGCGCTCGGCGCTGACTCGGCCCTGCAGCTGCGCAATCGCCAGTGGCTGCGCACCCGCGGCCAGCCGCAGAACCACCGAACGCAAGGCCAGGTCGGCCGTCGCTGCCTGCGGCTGACCACGACGCACTTCGAGCCAGGCGCGCAGGGCGCCCTCGCCGTCGGTGACCTCCACCGGCAGGTCGACGTAGCGCCGCAACTCAGCGACATCGGTATGCGGCAGCGCTGCATGCAGGGTCCCGTTCCAACGCCGCCAGTCGCCGTTGGCGTCGAGCAGCGACTGCGTAAAGCGACCTTGCAGCGTGAAGCGCTCACCCCAGGCGGCGGGCGGCGTGGCGTCCAGGCGGATGTCGTGGCGGCGCAAGCCGTTGCGCACCACCAGATCGACGTTTTCGAGCTCGAGCGCAGGCGCGTCGCGTTGCTCATCGACCCAGCGCAGGCTTCCCTTGCGGACCACGATCTCGCGCTGCGAGAAGAACCAGTCGACTGCACCGCTGTTGGCATCGGCGCCGCTAGCCAGGATCTCGATGCCGGCGACGAAGAAGCGGCCGGCCCTGTCGCGGCGCAGCTCGAGCGCGGCACCGTCAATGTGCAATTGCTCGAAGCGCAGCTCCAAGGCCAACAACGAGCGTGCCGACAGGGCCGCGCTGACCTTGGGCAGCCGGAGTGCTTCGCGCTGCTGCCCGTCCTTCAGCACCACGTCGCTCATTTCCAGCGCAGGCACCCAGCCGCTGGAGCGCACATGGATGGCACCTATCGTCACCGGTATGCCTAGCGCCTGGCTGGCCCGCGCTTCAATCTGCGGACGCCATTGCTCGATGCGAGGCAGAATCCCCCAATGCAGCGTCAGCCATGCCAGCAGCAATAAGCTCCAGGCTCCAAACAACACGCCGAACGCGATGCGCCACGACCAGCGCAGCAGCGGGTGCCGGCGCCGGTCGACGAAGGCAGCCGCAGGGGCGTTGGCAGGCGCAGTGGGCACAGTGAGCGTCATGAGTGGCAGGGCAACCGGTGTTGACCGGCCGCGGAACAGGCGCTACCGCCTGCTGCAACGGCAGAGCGCACCAGTGTGCCGACCACGCCGCGTGGCGGGCCGGTCCGGGCCAATCTAGCACACGGTCACTGACAAATCACCAGAGCTGCCATGGCCTCACCTGCCGCCCCGACCCACGCAACGCTCGCCGCGGCTGATCACAGCCGCTTCGTGCAACGTGTGCGGCGTCGCCATGGCGGCGAGTTGACCCTGCTACCGGCGGGACTGCCAGACGCCGACATCATCAACGCCCTGGTGACGCAGCTGCAGGCCCAGGGCCGCACGCTGCCGGCAGCGCTGAGGGTGGCGCGCCAGCTCGTGCTGGAGCGGCTGGCGGTGCTGGACGTTGAACAGGGCGCGTCACTAGAGGATGTCTCGGCTGCCATGACGGCATTGGCCGAGACCGCGCTGGAGGGGGCTCTGGCGCAGGCCCTGGCCGAGACTGATGCGCGCCACGGTGCGCCGCGGGCCGCCAGCGGCCAGCGCATCGAGTTCTGGATCGTCGGCATGGGCAAGCTCGGCGCGCGCGAATTGAATGTGTCCTCGGACATCGACCTGATCTATGTCTACGAGGAGGACGGGCAGACCGACGGCGCCGAGCCTGTCTCGGCGCATGAATACTTCAGCAAGGTGGCGCGAAGCCTGTATGCGTTGATTGGCGAGAACACCGACGACGGCTTCGTTTTTCGCGTCGACCTGGCGCTGCGGCCCAACGGCAACTCCGGCCCGCCAGTCGTTAGCCTGGCGATGCTCGAGGAGTACTTCCAGGTCCAGGGTCGCGAGTGGGAGCGTTTCGCCTGGCTGAAGAGCCGTGTCGTCGCGCCGCGCGCGGCCGTCACCAGCGGCCGCGCCTTGGCCCTGCGCTCGCTGGTCGCGCCCTTTGTCTACCGGCGCTACCTCGACTACGGTGTATTCGAAGGCTTGCGCCAGCTTCACGCCAAGGTTCGCGAGGAAGCCCAGCGCCGTGCCGCCGGCCGGCCCGAGCGCAGCTACGACGTGAAACTCTCGCGCGGCGGGATTCGCGAGATCGAGTTCACGGTGCAGCTGCTGCTGGTGGTTCGCGGCGGTCAGTTTCCCGAGATCCGCACGCGGTCGACCTTGCGCGCGCTGCAACGCCTGGCCGTGCGCGGATTGATGAAGCCCGCGGCCGCCACGGCCCTGGCCGAGGCCTATACGTTCTTGCGGCGCGTCGAGCACCGCATCCAGTACCTCGACGACCAGCAGACCCACCTCCTGCCGGCGTCCGACGGTGATCTCGGCTGGATCGCGCAGTCGCTGGGCCTGACCTGCAACGCCGATGCCTGCGAGCTGCTCGACCGCCTGGGTCAAACGCGCGAGTTGGTCGCCACCGAGTTCGACGCCCTCTTGCACGATGGCCGGGAGGCCCCGGCGCCCGGCAACGCTGGCAACGGGCCCTGCAAGACCTGCGGCCCCGGGCCGCAGCTGATCGACGACGAAGCGTTCCTCGAAGGCCTTCCTGCGGCGCTGGCCGCGCGCACGCGCGCCTGGGCCGCGCAGCCGCGAGTGCAGTCGCTGCGCGACACCAGCAAACAGCGCCTGGCGCGGCTCGTCCAGCGCGCGGCCGAGTGCATCGCGGCGGGCCGATGCAGCGCCGACGCCGCCCTGCGTTTCATCGACTGGATGGAGCCGCTGCTGCGCCGCGAGAGTTACCTGGCGCTGCTGGTTGAGCGGCCGGAAGTCCAGCAACGCCTGCTCGGGCTGCTCGGCCTGGCGCGCTGGCCGATGCGCTACCTGATGCAGCACCCGGGCGTCATCGACGAGCTGGCCGACGCGCGCTTGTTGCGCGAGCGCTTTGACCGCGCGGCCTTCACCGCCGAGATTGAGGAACGCCACGCGGCCTGGCACCGTTCCGGAGAGGCCAGCGAAGAGGCGCTGCTTGACACGCTGCGCCGCGCCCACCATGCCGAGGTCTTTCGCACGCTCGTGCGCGACATCGAAGGCGAGATCACGGTCGAACAGGTGGCCGATGACCTGTCGGCGCTGGCCGACGCGGTGCTCGACTGCACGGTGCGCTGGGCCTGGGCGCATCTGCGGCAACGGCATCGGGACACTCCGCAGTTCGCCGTCATCGCCTACGGCAAGCTGGGCGGCAAGGAACTGGGCTACGGCAGCGACCTGGACGTGGTCTTCCTGTTCGACGACCACGACGAGCCCGACCCCGACCGGGCGATCGAGGTATACGGTGCCTTCGTGCGCAAGCTGATCACCTGGCTGACGTTGCGCACCGCCGCCGGCGAGTTATTCGACATCGACACCGCGCTGCGTCCCAACGGCAATTCGGGCTTGCTGGTGACATCGATTGCGGCCTTCGAGCAGTACCAGCGCGGCCGCGGCAGCAATACCGCCTGGACCTGGGAACACCAGGCCCTCACGCGCGCGCGCTGCTGTGCCGGCTCGCCGGCACTGGCTGAACGCTTCGAGGCCGTGCGTCGCGAGGTGCTGGCGGCGCCTCGCGACCATCGCGCGCTGCGCCAGGAGGTGCAGGCAATGCGCGACAAGGTGCGCG
>JANMSS010000311.1:0-5536 GCA_031389585.1 Burkholderiales bacterium
TTGCACGCACGCATCGTCGAGGAAGCGCCCTTCGTCTGGATCGCGCACGACGTAGGGCCGCGCGCCATGGCGGCCAAGGTCAAGGGCGTGGTGCAGCCGCGCAGCTGGTTCATCGACATTGCCACCATGTCGATCGAATGAGATGACAGCCCCAAGCTCGCTGCGCTCGCGCCCCCCGAGGGGAGCTCAGGCCGCTTGGGAGCGGCCCGGCGTTGGCCTGAGGCCGTGATGCAAGCACGCTGCCGCCCCGGGTCGCCGGGGTGGCGATCTGCCGGGCGCTGGCGCTGTGGAGGTCGGGCCGCGTGATTGCCTTCCTGCTGCGCCGACTGGTGTACACGCTGCCCATCATGCTGGGGGTGGCGCTGGTGTGTTTTGCGCTGGTGCATCTGGCGCCGGGCGACCCGCTGGTGTCGATCCTGCCGCCCGATGCCTCGCTCGAACTGCAGCAGCAGTTGCGCACGCTCTACGGCTTCGACCGCAGCTACCCCGAGCAGTTCGCGGGCTGGCTCTGGCGCGCGGTGCAGGGCGACCTGGGCACCAGCATCGCCAGCGGGCGCGCGGTGGCGAGCGAGGTCGTCAATGCGGTGGGCAATACGCTGCGGCTGGCGGTGTTCGCCACCCTCATCGGCTTTACCTTCGGCGCCCTGTTTGGGTTCGTGGCCGGCTACTTCCAGAACCGCTGGATCGACAAGCTGGCCTCGATGCTGGCCGTGCTGGGCGTGAGCGTGCCGCACTACTGGCTGGGCATGGTGATGGTCATTGTCTTTGCCGTGCTGCTGCCCTGGCTGCCGCCAAGCGGCGCCGGGCCGGGGGGTTCGGCCGACTGGCTGTGGAACTGGGAGCACATGCAGCACCTGGTGCTGCCGGCGATCACGATGAGCGTGATCCCGATGGGCATCGTGGCACGCACGGTGCGCGCGCTGGTGGCCGAGATCCTGGCGCAGGAATTCATCGTCGGCCTGCGCGCCAAGGGCCTGACCGACCTCGGCGTCTTCCTGCATGTGGTCAAGAACGCCGCGCCGACCGCGCTGGCCGTGATGGGCCTGCAACTGGGCTACCTGCTGGGCGGCAGCATCCTGATTGAGACCGTGTTCTCGTGGCCAGGCGCGGGCTTCTTGCTCAACAGCGCCATCTTCCAGCGCGACCTGCCGTTGCTGCAGGGCACGATCCTGGTGCTGGCGATGTTCTTCGTGCTGCTCAACCTGATCGTCGACGTCGTGCAAAGCCTGCTCGACCCGCGCATCGCGCGCGGCTGATGCCATGACATCCCCGCTGCATATCACGGTCGATCGAGCCAAGGTGCCGGCGCTGGTCGTCGAGCGCTCGCCAGGCTACTGGCAGACCGTGGGCCGGCGCTTCCTGCGCGATCCGGTGGCCATCATCGCCGCGCTGATGATCACCTGCCTGCTGCTGATGGCCGCCTTCGGCCCGCTGCTGGCGCCGGCCGACCCCTACTTCGGCAACATGCTCAGCCGCCTCAAGCCGATCGGCACGCCCGGCCACCCGCTGGGCGCCGACGAACTGGGCCGCGACATGCTCAGCCGGCTGATCGTGGGCACGCGGCTGAGCCTGTTCATCGGCATCACGCCCGTGGTCTGCGCCTTCGTCATCGGCGCGGGCATCGGCATCCTGGCCGGTTACGCCGGCGGCGCGCTCAACTCCGTGGTCATGCGCACGGTCGACGTGTTCTACGCCTTTCCCTCGGTCTTGCTGGCCATTGCGCTGAGCGGCGCGCTCGGGGCCGGTGTCACCAACTCACTGATCTCGCTGACGGTGGTCTTCATCCCGCCGATCGCGCGCGTGGCCGAGAGCGTGACAACGCAGATCCGAAGCCGCGACTTCGTCGAGGCCGCGCGGGCCTCGGGCGCCAACGCGTTCACCATCGTGCGCGTGCATGTGCTGGGCAATGTGCTGGGCCCGATCTTCGTCTACAGCACCAGCCTGATTGCCGTGAGCATGATCCTGGCGTCGGGCCTGAGCTTCCTGGGCCTGGGCGTCAAGCCGCCCGAGCCCGAGTGGGGCCTGATGCTCAACACCCTGCGCACCGCCATCTACGTCCAGCCCTGGCTGGCGGCGCTGCCGGGCGTGATGATCTTCTTCACCTCGATCGCCTTCAACCTGCTGTCCGACGGCCTGCGCTCGGCGATGGAGATCAAGCAATGAGCCCGACGCCGCTGCTCGCGGTCAAGGGCCTGGTCAAGCACTTCCCGCTGAAGAAGGACCTCTTCGGCCGCGGCGGTGGCGTCGTGCGCGCTGTCGACGGCGTGAGCTTCGACGTCGCCGCCGGCGAGACCCTGGGCATGGTCGGCGAAAGCGGCTGCGGCAAGAGCACGACGGCGCGCCTGCTGATGCAGCTGATTGCGCGCGACGCCGGCGAGGTGGTCTTCGACGGCACCACCGTGGGAACGAGCCGCCTCGATCTGAAGGACTTCCGGCGCCAGACGCAGATGGTGTTCCAGGACAGCTACGCCTCGCTCAACCCGCGCCTGACGATCGAGGACAGCATCGCCTTCGGCCCCCAGGTGCATGGCCTGGCGCGCACGTCGGCGGTGGCACGTGCGCGCGACCTGCTGTCGCGCGTGGGCCTGGATCCGCGGCGTTTTGCCGAACGCTACCCGCACGAGCTCTCGGGCGGCCAGCGCCAGCGCGTCAACATCGCGCGCGCGCTGGCGCTGCAGCCGCGACTGATCATCCTGGACGAGGCGGTCTCGGCGCTGGACAAGTCGGTCGAGGCCCAAGTGCTGAACCTGCTGCTGGACCTGAAGGACGAGTTCGGCCTGACCTACATCTTCATCAGCCACGACCTCAACGTCGTGCGCTGCATCAGCCACCGCGTGATGGTCATGTACCTGGGCCAGGTGGTCGAGATCGGTGACAGCGAAACCCTGTTCGAGGACCCGCACCATCCCTACACCAAGGCGCTGCTGTCGAGCATCCCCTCGATGGACCCCGAGCGGCGCACCGAAGAGCCGCCACTGGCCGGCGACCCGCCCAACCCCATCAATCCGCCTGCGGGCTGCCGCTTCCACCCGCGCTGCGCGATGGCGCAGCCGGTGTGCAGCCAGCGCGCACCCACCCTGGGAATCGGCGCCGGCCGCCACCCGGTGGCGTGCCTGATGTACCAGGCGGGCAGCGGCCATAGCGCCGCAGCCGCGCAGGCGCAGGCAGCATGAACGAGCCCTTCGTCGACATCCGCGACCTCAAGGTCACGTTCTCCGGCGGGCGCAAGCCGGTGCAGGCGGTGGGCGGCGTGGACCTGCAGGTGCAGCGCGGCGAGGTCGTGGCGCTGATCGGCGAGTCGGGTTCGGGCAAGAGCGTCACGCTGCGCTCGCTGCTGCGGCTGCATGCGCCGCGGCTCTCGCGCATGACCGGGCGCATGATCGTCGGCGGGCAGGACGTGCTGGCAATGTCGACATCAGCGCTGGCGGACTACCGGGGCAAGGTCGCGTCGATGATCTTCCAGGAGCCGCTGCTGGCGCTGGACCCGGTCTACACGGTCGGCGCGCAGATCATCGAAAGCATCCGCCGCCACGAAGCGGTGAGCGCGAGCGAGGCGCGCCAGCGCGCGCTGGCGCTGTTCGAGCGCGTGCGCATCCCCAGCCCCGATCGGCGGCTGGCGGCCTACCCGCACGAGATGAGCGGGGGCATGCGCCAGCGCGCCATGATCGCGCTCGCGCTGGCCTGCCGGCCGCAACTGCTGCTGGCCGACGAACCGACGACGGCGCTGGACGCCACGGTGCAGATCCAGATCCTGCTGCTGCTGCGCGAACTGCAGCGCGAGATGGGGCTGTCGGTCATCTTTGTCACCCACGACATCGGCGCCGCGCTCGAGGTGGCCGACCGCATCGCCGTCATGTACGCCGGGCGCATCGTCGAGGTCGGCAGCGCGCGCACCCTGATCCGCGCGCCGCGCCACCCCTACACCATGGCCCTGCTAAAGAGCCGCGCTCATGGCGCGCTGGCGCAGGGGGCGCGGCTCGAGACCATCGGCGGCGCGCCGCCCGACCTGGCGGCGCTGCCGCCGGGCTGCGCCTTTGCCGAGCGCTGCAGCTTCGCGCTGCCGTCCTGCCGAGAGACTCAGCCCGCGCTGCTGATGCTCGCCAGCGACCATGGCGCGCGCTGCCTGCGCACCGATGCCACCGCCGCCCAAACGGCTCACGCTGCCGCCAGCGGCGCGGCGGCCCCCGCTGCCTGAAAGCCCGCCCCATGCCGCTGATCCACGACACCGTCCGCGCCTTCATGCCCTACCCCGATGTGCCGGTGCCACGCGCGGCCAGCGGGCCTCTGGCCGGCATGGACTTCGCGGTCAAGGACCTGTTCGACGTGGCCGGTTACGCGACCAGCGGCGGCCAGCCTTTCCTGCTGGCGATGTCGGGCATCAAGAGCGCCACCGCGCCCACGGTGCAGCGGCTGCTCGACGCCGGCGCGCGCTTTGTCGGCAAGACCATCACCGACGAGCTGGCGTATTCGATGAACGGCCAGAATGCGCACTTCGGCTCGCCGCTCAACTGCGCCGCCCCCGAGCGCATCACCGGCGGCTCGTCCTCGGGCTCGGCGGCGGCCGTCGCCGCCCGCCTGTGCGACTTCGCCCTGGGCACCGACACCGGCGGCAGCGTGCGCGCGCCGGCCAGCCACTGCGGCCTGGTCGGCCTGCGGCCCACGCAGGGGCGGGTCAGCCTGCGCGGCGCGCTCGACCTCTCACCCAGCTTCGACACCTGCGGCTGGTTTGCGCGCGACGTGAGCAGCTTCGCACGCGTGGCCGATGTGCTGCTGGGCAACGACGACACGCCACTGCCGGCCGCGGTGCGCCTGCTGCGGCCCACGGATCTGTGGGCGTTGCTGACGCCCGAAGTGAGTGCCGCCCTGGGCGCAGCGTGCGCGCGCGTCCAAGCCGTGCTGGGCCGCGCCGCGCCGACCAGCGTGGTACTGGATGACCTGGACGCGATGTTCTGGCACTTCCGCCACCTGCAGGGCCGTGAAGCCTGGCAAGTCGACGGCCCCTTGATCGAGCGCTACCAACCCCCGCTGGGTTCCGTCGTGGCGCAGCGTTTCGCCTGGGTGCGGGGCATCAGCGACGAGGCGGTGGCCGCTGGCGTGGTCTATCGCCAGCGCCTGCGCACCGCACTCGCCCGGACGCTGGGCCGTGATGGCGTGCTGCTGATGCCGACCATGCCCGACGTGGCGCCACGCATCGCCGACGACGAGGCCGGGCTCGAGGACTACCGCAACCGCGCCACGCAGATGCTGTGCGTCGCCGGCCTCACCGGCTTCCCGCAGCTCAGCCTGCCGCTGGCCACCCGGCTGGGTGCACCGCTGGGCCTGAGCCTGCTGGGGCCGCCGGGCAGCGATCGCAGCCTGGTGGGCCTGGCCGAACGCATCGTCGCCGGCTGAACCTGCCCCCAAGACGCCTGCGGCGTCGGCCCCCCGAGGGGGCGTCGCCCGCTTGGGGCGGCCCGGCGCGGGACTAGGATCGGAGCCTGCGCATTGACAGCCCCGGAAAGACCCTCATGAGCCAAATGCACTGCATTGCCCTGGA
>JANMSS010000323.1:0-17359 GCA_031389585.1 Burkholderiales bacterium
CCAGCAGCAGGCCGCGTTTGGCAAGCAGCAGGAACGCATTGCCCACCTGAAGCTCTTCATCGACCGATTCAAGGCCAAGGCCAGCAAGGCCAAGCAGGCGCAGAGCCGGGTCAAGGCGCTGGCGCGCATGGAGCGCATTGCGCCCATCCTGACGGCCAGCGATTTCGCCTTCGAGTTCCGCGAGCCGCAGAACCTGCCCAACCCGATGCTCGCGCTCAGCGACATTGAATGCGGGTACGGCAAGACCGTGATCGTGCGTGACGTCAACCGCAGCGTGATGGCCGGCCAGCGCATCGGCATCCTCGGCGCCAACGGCCAGGGGAAGTCGACGCTGGTGAAGACCATCGCCCGCGCACTCGAACCGATCGCGGGAACGATGACCGAGGGCAAGGGCCTGGCGATCGGTTACTTCGCGCAGCAGGAAATGGACCTGCTGAGCGAGAGCGACACCCCCCTGCAACGCATGACGCGGCTGGCCCGCGAGCTCAACGTGCCGGGCCAGGACGGGCGCGAGCAAGGCCTGCGCAACTTCCTCGGCCAGTTCAACTTCGCCGGCGACATGGTGCACCAGACCGTCGGCACGCTCTCGGGCGGTGAACGTGCGCGGCTGGTGCTGGCCGGCATCGTCTGGCAGCGCCCCAACCTGCTGCTGCTCGACGAGCCGACCAACCATCTGGACCTGACCACACGCGAAGCGCTGTCGATGGCGCTCAACGAGTTCGAGGGCACCGTCATGCTGGTCAGTCACGACCGCGCGATGTTGCGCGAAGTCTGCGACGAGTTCTGGCTGGTCACGCGCGGCGGCGTGCTGCCCTTCGACGGCGACCTCGACGACTACCAGAAGTGGCTGCTCGAGGTCTCACGCGCCAACGCGCGCGGGCAACCCGCGCCGGCGTTGCCAGGTACCGCCGTGGCCGCGCCGCCGGCGGTGGCCAAACCTGCCGCAAAGCCCAGTGCAAAGCCGGCTGCCGCATCGCCGCCGGCAACCAGCTCGCGCGACGATCGCAAAACCAAGAGTCAGGCGCGCTCCAAGCTGGCCGACCAGACGCGGCCGCTGCGCAATCAGCTTCTCCAGGTCGATCAGCGCCTGGCCAAGCTGGCTGCGGAACAGGCCGGCATAGAGGCCACGCTGGCCGCCCCAACGCTGGCACCGGCAGGCATTGCCGATGCCGGCCGGCAATTGGCCCATATCGCCGCCGAGGTGGCGATGTTGGAGGAGCGCTGGCTCGAGTTGCAGACCGCGCTCGAGTCGATGCAGACCGAGGCCGGTTGAGCGCAGGTCAAGCCCGCGGCGGCGCCTCGGCTGCGGGATAGAGCCGCGCCAACAACTTCGCGCCTGCCTCGGTCAGCAGTGTCTGCAGCGACGGCAGCAACGTGGCCTGGGCGGCATCGACCGACAGGCTCGCATCGGTCAGCAGATCCTGGCGACGCTGCCACATCTCTTCAAGCTCCGCCTTGTGTTCGGCCAGCACCGCGCGCACCGATTCGGTCCAGCCTGGCGGCGGCTCCTGCGCGACCCAGGCGCCCCGGCCGCGGCCATGGTGCGCCACTGCGAGGTAGCCCAGCAATGCTGCGGCCAACAAGGCATCGAGTACCGACGCGTCCCACGCCAGCACCGGCTTGTCCAGCCCGCGCACGCGGTTCACGCCACGCGCTGCCCCGGCCGCCGTCAGCGCCCCGATCACGCCACCGGCGAGCAAGCCGCCGCCCATCGTCAGCCCGCCGCTGATGACGTCGGCCTTCAGCCCCGCCAACGCGCCGGTGACCATGCCACCCCACATCGCGGCGCGGCCTTCGTCGATGGGCTCGCGCACCGCATAGTGCAGCGCCAGCTTGACCAACACTTCGGCACCGGCGCGACCATCGAGGCCGTGCAATCGGATCAATGCATCGGTCGAGCGGCGCACGTCGGCGTCAAGCCGCTCGGCCAACGTGGTCATAGCGCGGTCACTGGCCGACTCGCCATCACCGGACTTGATACCCAGCACCGCGCCCAACGCGCGCAGCGGGCCGCGCCAGCCCTCGGACTGCACCACCTCGCGGTCAAGCGCGGCACGCGCCAGCCGCTGCCCCAGCTCGGCCAACGCCAGCCGCCAGGTGGCCAGTTGCCGCTCGCGCCAGGCTGTACGCAGGCCGTCGAAGGCAGGCTGTTTCTCGGTCGATAGCTCGTTGGCCACGGCCTGCCAAAGCACACCTTCCTGGACCCAGCAGCGGGTGAAGGCATCCAGTGGCAACACCGCGCGCACGCCACGCGCGTTTTGCAGGCGCTGGCGCCAACGATCGGCCAGCGGGGCTTCGTCGTTCGCGGCGACTGCGGCACCGGCGGGGCCGAGCTGGTTCAGCAGCACAATCACCGGCTTTTCTGTTAGCGCCAGCACCTGCAGCTCCGCGTCAAGGTAGCCGGCGTCCTCTGGCGCCTCGGAGGCGTTGACCAGGTACAGCACCACGTCGGCCTCGTCGAGCACATTGCGCAGCGCGCGTTGGCTCGACCAGAAGGGCCGGTCGCGCCAGCGATCCCAGACCTCGCTTAGAAACCAGCCGATCGGGTTGCCGGCCTGCGCCAGCCGCTTGGCCAGGCGCTGGCTGTCGCCAAAGCCCGGCGTATCCCACAGCATCAGCCTATCGCCGCAGGGCGACTCAACCAGCAGCTGCGCTTCGGCGACCTCGGTGACATGCGCTTCGTCGCGCACTTCGCCGATGTCGCGCCCCAGCAGCGTGCGCGCCAGCGTGGTCTTGCCGACGTTGGTGTGCGAGACCAGACTCAGGGCAATGGTGATCGGCGTGCTCATGTCGAAGCGCCTGCCGTCAGGTCAACGAAGTGCGCCGGCGCCAACGACAGGTCATGCAGCAAGCGCTGCCAGGCTTCGCGACGCTGGCGCAAGCGCGCGTCGGCGTCGCCGTCGCTGCCCAGGCGCTGCCGAAAACCCGATTCGTCGATCACCACGTGCAGCGTGCAGCGCTCGGGCAACGTACTCGACAGCGCACGCATGAAGGCGCCGTGGGTCTCGCGCTCTGGGGTGGCGGTCAGCGCGAACAGCGCCACCACGCTGTCGGCCAGGTCCGTCGGCAACGCCTGCACCAAGTCGTCCTCGACGCCGAGGGGCAGCGAGTCCAGCAGGCGCGGCTGCACGCCCGGCCCGAGCACCTCCGCCAGCGCGGCGGCTAGACCGGCCTGCTGCGTCGCGCCCAATTGGTAACTGTAGGGCAGCACGGTCGCGGGCTGCACCGAAGCCAATGCGGCATGCTTCAGGCGCACGAAGTACGGGTCCTCGAGTGGCAGCACGAGCTGCCCTGCCGCCTGGCGCACTCGCAGCGTAGCCCACAGCGCCAGCAGCAGGCGCGGCAGCACGACCGCACCCAGCAGCGTCAGCGCGTACAAGTGGATCCAGCGCGCGGCACCCTCGCCGCCGCCTTCGGCCCAGCGCAGCCGCGACAGCGCTGCCACGTCGGGCAGGCCAATACCACTCGCTGCCGAGGCCGGCCCCAAGACGGCGCCGAGCAACGCGTGCACCTGCGCGGCGTCCAGGAAGGTGCTGTCCCAGCCAGCGCGGTAGTCGAACACCAGGCCGCGCAGGTACATCGATGCGACGACGCCCAGGGTCAACAGTGCCGCGCCGGTGTGCAGCAGGGCCATCGCACGACGTTGTTGCAGCGTGTGTGTCAGGGCCGACCACAGCGCGGCAAAGTGCGCCTGCACGGCGGCCATGCGCGCACGATTGTCGCCATCGAGCCGCCACGGGGCCGGCGCGGCCAGGCGTTCCCTGATCGCCGTGAACCAATGCCAAGGACCCCGATGCGCCCCGATGCCGGCGCCCACCACGGGCCGCCGCAGCGGCGCCAGCAACAGGGCAGCATAGACTGCCAGATTCCACGTCAGCAACAACACCGTCAACAGGGTTTGCGGCAGCAGATCGACGCGGTGCAGGGCCGTGAACGCATCGCCGGCCATGCCGACGCCGAAGGTCGCGGCAAGGAGCAGCGTGGGCCACACCCCGCCGTGACCCGCAGGCCGATCGACAACGCGGCGCCATGGCTCGCTGCGCTCGGCCAACCGGCGCAAGCCCAGCTGCGCACGCCGCACGAGGAAGTCGTGCGCCGCGGCCTGCTCGCCCACTTCACGCCGCGCAGCCGCACTGGCCCAGACCGCGTCGTCAGGCGTCCACGTGGACGCCGCCGGCCCGATATCAGCGGTCTCGACCGCTTGCAGCATCAGCACGTGGCGGGCATCGGTTTCGGTCATGCGCGGTGGCGTGGTCGCGTGAGCGGCGAAATAGGGACCGCGGAGGGGCGGCGCAGCGATCCAGCCGATTCGGCCGGGATTGCGCATGTGGATTGTGCGGGAGCGTGAGGCGTCTTCCAGCGCACGCAGCGCGTCGGGCTCAGTTCGGGGCCGCTGCCGCCAGCAGTTGCAACAACAACTCAACCCGTGCTTGTGCGGCGCCCAGATCGCCGCTGGGCGGCAACGGGTCGTCGTCACGCGCAGCGATCACCGCGCCGCTGGCGCAGCGGCTCGCGCGCAGCACCCGCACACCCGTCGCCTGCGCGCGCAGGGCCGCGCGCAAGAGCGCAGCGCTCAGCGCACCATTGCCCGTGCCGGCGACCACCAGACCGTCAAGCCCCTGCGACACCAGGGCATCGACGATGCGGCCATCGGCGCCGGTGTGGTTGAGCACGATCTCCACGCGGGGCCACTTGAGCGGGTCGCGGGCGATCGCCGCCAGGCCGAGCGCGTCCGCCGCGGCCCGATCACGCAGTGGCACGACACGCCCGGCCTCGATGCGCGCCAGCGGGCCGGCAGCGCCGCCCTCGAAAGCGTCGAGACGATGGGTGTGCACCTTGCGCAGCCCAACCGGGTCGAACACGCTGCCGGCCAATACGACAGACACGCCTTGCGCCTTGGCGCTCCGCGCCAGCGTCACCGCGTCGAGCAGGTTTTGCGGGCCGTCGGCATGCAGCGCGGTCGCTGGTCGCATCGCGGCCGTCAGCACCACCGGCTTGGCCGGCGCAAGTACGCGATGCAGGAAGTAGGCGGTTTCCTCCAGCGTGTCGGTGCCGTGGGTGATGATGATGCCCTGCACATCGTCTCGCGCCAGGTGCGCCGCCACGCGCTGCGCCAGCCGCTGCCACGTGGCGAAATCCATGTCCTTGCTGTCGAGCTGGGCCACCTGCTCGCATTCGATCGGCTGCCCCGCCAACGCCGGTACGGCGACCACCAGCTGGGCCACGCCGATCTGTGCGGCGGTGTAGCCGATGGTGTCGGCGGGGCTGGCCGCGGTGCCGGCAATCGTGCCGCCGGTGCCCAGGATGACGAATTTGGGTTGCATTGAGGTGCTATCTGGATAAAAATACAGCCACTGGACAAACCCACAGGCAGGCCACGATGGAAGAACGCCCGAAGCTTACCGACCGCCAGCAGCAAATCCTTGAACTCGTGCAGAGCGCGATCGAGCGCACCGGCGCCCCGCCCACCCGCGCCGAGATCGCCGCCGAGCTGGGTTTTCGCTCACCCAACGCCGCCGAAGAGCACTTGCAGGCGCTGGCACGCAAGGGCGTGATCGAGCTGGTGGGTGGCACCTCGCGCGGCATCCGGCTGCGCGCCGACACCCTGCGCGCGTTGAACCATGCCCGCAGCATGCAGTTCAGCCTGCCCCTGGTGGGCGTGGCGCAACTGTCGCTGCCGCTGGTCGGCCGGGTTGCGGCGGGCAGCCCGATCCTGGCCCAGGAACACATCGACCAGACCTACATCGTCGAGGCCAGCATGTTCGCGCGCAAGCCCGACTACCTGCTCAAGGTGCGCGGCATGAGCATGCGCGACGCCGGCATCATGGACGGTGACCTGCTGGCGGTGCAAAAATCCAAGGAGGCCAAGAACGGCCAGATCGTCGTCGCGCGGCTGGGCGACGAAGTCACCGTCAAGCGCTTCAAGCGCACCCGCAGCGGCATCGAACTGATCCCCGAGAACCCGGATTTCCAGACCATCGTCGTAAACCCCGACGAGACGCAGTTCGAGCTCGAAGGCCTGGCGGTCGGCTTGATCCGCAACAACATGATGATGTGATCTTCGATCGCACGCGGTGCTGAAAGTCAACATGACTCTGTCCACACGCATCAAGCAACCCAAGGCCGCTCGGGCCGGCGATTGCGCCGCGCTCGAACAGCTGCCCAACATCGGCCCGTCGCTGGCGGCCGACCTGCGCCTGATCGGTATCCGCGCGCCACGCGAGTTGCATGGCCGAGACCCCTTCGTCCTGTACCAGACCTTGTGCGCGGCCACCGGGCACCGGCAAGACCCCTGCGTGCTCGATACCTTCATGGCGGCCACCGATTTCATGCGGGGCGCCGAGGCGGCGCCCTGGTGGGCCTACACGGCGCAGCGCAAGGCGCTGTACGGCCCCGTCTGACGGCGTCGTTCCGCAGCACGCCAGAACAGCACTGCCACAAGGGCCTTCTTTCACGGATGGTGCGAAATCTGCTGCGGCCACACTGGCCGCATGCCCGCGCCGCTCGACTCGCTGTTCGCCACCACGCCCAGACTGCCCCGTCGCGCCGGCGCGGCTGCTGCTTGGCCATGAGTTCGGCGGCCCACAGCGCCACCCGGCCACTCACTGCGCTGCGGAACTGTGGGATGACACAGGATCGCCTGGCCCGAATCGCGGCGCGGCGTGCCTTTGTCCAGGCCAAGCAATGCTTCGCTGACTGCGTCGAGGCCCTGAACGCGGCCGCACCCCTGACTGCCTGGCTGGCCCAAGAGGTGCGCCAGGCGCACGATCCCGACGATCTGTGGCCGCTGCGCAATGCCCTGCTCGCTGCGCTGCGCCGCGAGCGGAACTCGGCCTCGCCCACAGCGCGTTTGCGCCGCACCTTGACCCACCTGTTCCCGCAACACGTCGAAACCAGCGGCTTCGGCGACTCGCTGGACTGAAACCCGCCTCAGCGCACGCCGAGGTAGTCGCGCTTGCCGATCTCGACGCCGGCGTGGCGCAACAGCGCGTAGGTCATGGTGACGTGGAAGAACACGTTGGGCAGTGCGTAATGCTTCAGGTACGCCTCGCCGGCAAAGACCAGCGGATCCCCCGAGCGCTGCGGCAGCGAGATTTCGCGCGCGTCGCTACCATCGATCTGCGTGGCGTCGAAGCTCTTCACATAGTCGATGGTCTTCTGCACGCGCGCACGCAAGTCGGCCAGGGTGGCCTCGTCGTCGTCCCACTTCGGCATCTCGGTACCAGCCAGCCGCCCCATGCAGGCCTTGGCCGAATCGCTGGCGATCTGGATCTGCCTAGACAGCGGCAGCATGTCGGGCGCCAGGCGCATGCCGAGGTAATTGACGGAATCGAACTTGCGCACCTCGGCATGGGCCTGGGCCTTGTCGATCCAGTTGAGCAGGTTGCCCAGCATGCGCAGAAGGACCGGCGCGCTGGCCGAGTGCATTGAGATTGCCATGTCATGTCTCCTAGTGAAAGCGTGCCATCCTAGCGCGCAAGGCAGAATCGCGTGCAAAGGCAGTCACGCCATGAACATCATCATCCTTGACGACTACCAGGACGCGGTGCGCAAGCTTCAGTGCGCGGCCAAGCTCGAGCATCTCAACGCCAAGGTCTTCACCAACACCGTCAAGGGCATCGGTCAGCTGTCGATCCGGCTGCGCGATGCGGATGTGCTGGTGCCGATCCGCGAGCGCACCGCCTTCCCGCGCCAGCTGCTGGAGAAACTGCCCAAGTTGAAACTGATTGCGCAGACCGGCCGCGTCGGATCGCATATTGACGTCGAGGCCTGTACGCGCCTGGGGATTGCGGTCGCCGAGGGTGTGGGTTCACCGGTCGCCCCGGCCGAACTCACCTGGGCACTGATCATGTCGGCGATGCGCCGGTTGCCGCAGTACATCGGCAACCTCAAGCATGGCGCCTGGCAGCAGGCCGGGCTGAAGACGGCGTCGATGCCGCCCAACTTCTGCATCGGCATGAAGCTCGAAGGCAAGACGCTGGGCATCTGGGGCTACGGCAAGGTCGGCCAGCGCGTAGCCAGCTACGGTCGCGCCTTCGGCATGCACGTCATTGTGTGGGGCAGTCAAGGTTCGCGCGACAAGGCCCGCGCCGACGGCGTGATGCCCGCAGCCAGCCGTGAGGCCTTCTTCGAGGCCTGCGACGTGCTGTCGGTGCACCTGCGCCTGGTCGACGAAACGCGCGGCCTGGTGACGCTGGACGACCTGTCGCGCATGAAACCGACCGCGCTGTTCGTCAATACGTCGCGGGCCGAGTTGGTGGCCGAGGGCGTGCTGGTGTCGGCGCTCAACCGTGGCCACCCCGGCATGGCCGCGATCGATGTCTTCGAGACCGAGCCGATCCTGCAGGGCCACCCGCTGCTGCGCCTGGAGACTGCGGTGTGCACGCCGCACCTGGGCTATGTCGAGCAGGACAGCTACGAGCTTTACTTCGGCGCCGCGTTCGACAACGTGGTGGCCTTTGTCAACAAACAGCCGACGAACATCGTCAATCCCGAGGCGCTGAAGGTGAGCCGTTGAGCGTGGCGGCGCCAGCGGCACAGCCATCATTGCCCGCGCCGCGTTCGCCCGGCGAACTGATGCGTGTATTCAACCTGCTGGCACTGCAGGGCTTCGGCGGCGTGCTGCCGGTGGCGCAGCGCGAACTGGTCGAGCGCCGGCGCTGGCTGACGCGCGAACAGTTCATGGAAACCATGTCAGTCGGCCAGGTGCTGCCGGGCCCCAACATCGTCAATTTGGCCTTGATCATCGGCGACCGTTTCTTTGGCTGGCGCGGCGCATTTGCGGCCCTGGCCGGCCTGCTGGCCCTGCCGCTGACGATCGTCATGACACTGGCCGTCCTTTACACCCGCTTTTCCGCCGAGCCGATGGTGGCCGGCGCCTTGCACGGCATGGCTGCGGTGGCTGCCGGCCTGATCGTGGCGATGGCCGTCAAGCTGCTGCCCTCGCTGGCCCACAATCCGCTCGGCCGCGGCCTGTGCCTGCTGGTTCTGGTGGCCACCGTGGCGGCCGTGGGCTGGCTGCGCTGGCCGATCGCCTATGCAGTGCTTGGGATCGGGGGCGTGGCCGTGTTTGGCGCCTGGTGGCGGCTGGGGCGGGCATGACGGCCTTCGTGACCAGCAACCCGGCCGACTGGTGGGCACTGCTTGCACACTTCCTGGCCATGTCGATGCTGGCCATTGGCGGCGCCGTCGCCGTCGCGCCAGAAATTCATCGCTACATCGTCGAGCAGCGTGGCTGGATCGATGATGGACAGTTCAGCGCCGCGATTGCATTGGCGCAGTCGTCGCCGGGGCCGAATCTGCTGTTCGTGCCCGTCATCGGCTACTCGATCGCCGGCTTCGGCGGCGCCGCTGTGGCGTTGCTGGGCATGCTGATCCCGAGCACCACGCTCGCACTCACCGTCTCGCGCTGGGGCAGCAAGCGCCGCGAGACCCGCGGCGTGCGTGCCTTCGTGGCCGGCCTGGCCCCGGTCACGATCGGTCTGATTCTGTCCACCGGCGGCCTGCTGGCAGCGCCGCTGGTCGGTCACCCCGCAGCCTGGCTGCTGCTAATCGCGACCGTCGTGCTCATGCTGGCGACGCGAGTCAGCCCGGTGTGGCCGATCGCGGCAGGGGCGATCGCCGGGGCGTTGGGCTGGGTCTAGACCCCGCTCGGCCGCGCCGGCGGGTGCAAACGGTCAACCGCGAGCACGCCGCTGGCGCAGGGCTTCATACAGGCACACGCCGGCGGCGACAGACACGTTCAGACTCTCGACCGCACCGGCCATCGGGATGCGCACCAGCTCGTCGCAGGTCTTGCGCGTCAATTGGCGCAGCCCACTGCCTTCGGCACCGAGCACCAGGGCGATGGGGCCGGTCAAATCGAGGTCGTAGAGCGTGCGCTCGGCATCGTCGCTGGTACCGACCACGCGAATGTCGCGCTCCTTCATTTCATTCAGCGAACGCGCCAGATTGGTGACCATCAAGTACGGCACGGTTTCGGCGGCGCCGCTGGCCACCTTGGCCACCGTGGCGTTCAAACCCACGGCATGGTCCTTTGGCGCAATCACCGCATGCGCGCCGGCGGCGTCGGCCACGCGCAGGCAGGCGCCAAGGTTGTGCGGATCGGTCACACCGTCGAGCACCAGGACGAGAGGCGGGCCTTGCACCGCATCGAGCACATCGTCAAGCGAGTGGCGCAGCGCCAAGGCATTGACGCGGGCAACGACACCCTGGTGGCGTGCGGTGCCCGCGAGCTGAGTCAGCTGTGCGTCGCTGCTCTCGATGAGCTTGACGCCAGCCGCTTGCGCGCGTTCGGCAAACTGGCGCATGCGCGCGTCGCGGCGGCGGTTGTCGAGGTGGATCTCGAGCACCGACTCGGGCGCGACTTTCAAGCGCACCGTGACGGCATGAAAACCGAACAGGATGCGGGCGCTCATGGCTGCCTCAGCACCAGGGCGGCATAGCAGATGGGGCCGCACTGGCGCGGGCCGAGTCGGCAGAACATGGGGCGGCCAAGCATGTCAGGGGGCGCCAGTATCGCGCCCCTTGCACGCGTCATGCCAATGCGTATGCGCCGCGCGGCGCGCCGGCCTGACGCTCAGGCAGTGAGGTCGACCACGCTGCCGGCCGGCACCGCACTGGCTGCGTCGGGCGACAGCTGACTCGAAAGCCGATCGAGTAGTTCACCCAGGCCCTCTTGCGCGCCGGTAGTGTGGGTCGCTGCGGGTTGGTTGCCCATCGCGCGCTGAAGCGCCTCGTAGGCTGCGATCAGACGCGACGAGGGCACCTGCATCATGTACACCGCGGCACTGGTCGTGGTCGGCGGATTCGGCATGGGCGGCACTGCGACCGACACCACGTCAACCGCGACGAGGGGCGTATCGACCGTCGTGGCCACGGGCAGCGGCTCGCTAGACCGCGCGGCGACGGCCGTGGCCAAGGCGTCGATGCGCTGCGGCAGGTCGCTCCAGTCACGCCGCCCCCAGCCGTGACCCCGGCCCGGGCCCTGGTCGCCGCCCGCATCGACGCTGCGCAGTTCATGCATCAGCGCATGGGCAAAGCGGAACACCGCCTGCGCCGCATCCTTGCCCTGATCGCCGACTTTGCCCAGCGCCTGGTTCATCGCGCCGATCAGTTCGTGGCGGCGACCGCCGTCATGTTGCTGGCGATAAACCTCGCGCGGACGCTGGACAGGATCAACGGGCGGCAGATCCACACTGCCACGCACGGCAGACACGAAGTTGGATGAAATGGCGACGATCGACATGGCGGCGACTCCTTGGATTGTTTCGGCCACTGGTGTGGACAAGAGTCAACCCGTTGTCGCAATACTTCGGCAGCGCCACGGCGGACTTGAGCAGTCACCTGTGACAAAGCGCACGCAGGCTGCTGCACTAGGGACCGCGCGGCCGTCTAGCTGACGACCCAACGCCAGGCGATCAGCGCGCCGATCAATACCGGCTGATGAACCATGTAGAAGCTGAGTGACCAGCGACCGAGCAGCGCCAGCGGTTGTGCGGCGCGGGGCGCAGAGCCACTGAGGACTTGGGGCTGACGGGCGAGCAGCCATTGCCCGGCCGCCAGGCCCCACAGCATCACGCCGAGCCAGGGCAGCAGGGGTGCGAAGTCCTCAGTCACGGGCTTGTGGGTCACGAGCCCCACCCAGTTCGTCCAGCGCGTATCGAAAAACGGGTGCGGGATCCACTGCGGCAGCAATACCAACAACAGCCCCACGGGCCACAGCCATGCGCGCAGCGGCGCAGCGAGCCGCGCGCCGATCAGCATCAGCGCAATGCCATGCAGGATGCCAAAGCTGATCCAGCTCTTGGGGAACATCAGCGCCGAGCCGGCGGAGACCAACGCGGCGCAAGCCGCGATCTGTGCCCATCGGCGCCAGAACCGCGGCCAGCCCTGGCCGGCCTGCAGCGCCACAGCCTGCGCCACACCCGCAGTGAACAGAAACAGGCTGACGATGGCCGTGCGCTGCCCGGTCCAGAACGGGTCGATGTAGAAGTTCTGCCTGGGCACCAGCATGCCGAAGTAGTTCAGGTCGAAGCAGAAGTGGAACGCCGCCATCCAGACAATGGCCACGCCGCGCAGCGCATCGATGCGGTCGTGGCGCTCGTAGCGATGGCCGGGATTCATGCGCCGAGTTTCCCGCAAAAGTCGGTCATGCAACGGGGCGCTACGATCCCGGCATGACCGCTCACGCCCCAGCCCCGCGTCGCAACCTGGAAGAACAGGGCCGCCTTGACGCCGCGCTGACCGACCTGTTCCAGCGGCGCATCCCCTTCAACCAGACCTTGGGCCTGGAGATCGAGTCGGTGCGGGCGCCCGAGCCGCGCATCCACATCGCCATGCGGCCGGAACTGGTGGGCCATTACCTCTACGGGCGCCTGCATGGCGGCGCGATCTCGGCCACGCTGGACGCGATGGGGAGCCTGGCGCTGATGGTGGCGATTGGCGAGAAGCACGCCGACGAGAGCACAGAGCAGATCCTGTTGCGCTTTGCCAAGATGGGCACCATCGATTTGCGCGTGGATTACCTGCGCCCGGGCGTCGGCAAGTCCTTCATTGCCAGCGCAGAGGTGACGCGCCTGGGCGGACGCATCGGCTCGACCCAGATGCGCCTGGTCAACGATGAAGGCTCGTTGATCGCGACCGCCGCCGCGGCCTATGTGGTCAGTTGAACCGCAGTCGCCCTACTTGGGGCCTGCGCGGCCAAACTCGCCCGCGAACCACGCGTCGAGCATGCGTCTCTCGTAGCGCAGAGGCTCATTGACGGCGTAGCGGTTGAGACTTTGCAGGTAGGCCATGTCGGACACGACCTGCTCTGCGCTGCGGCTGGCCTGGCCCGCGGACTCCAGCGTGTAGCGCAGCCGGATGCGCGGCCAGTCCGCCGCGCCCCTGAGCACGCGCTGGTCCTGCTGCAGGTGGCGCCAGGGTCGCACTTCACCGGCCAGGTCGACGTCGAGCACCTCGATGCTCAACTTCTGGCCGTCGCCGAGCCGGCCTGCGAGCGCCTCCAGGTGGCGGGCCAGCACACGCAGATTGCCCTCGACATCGCGACGGGCATCGCCAGCGTCGGCAAACTGATTGGGCTGAACGAAGGACACCTGCACGGTGCCCGCTGCCTGGGCTGCGACGGCCGCCAGCGCAAGGCCGAGGCCGACGGCGAGGGAGTGAGTGGCTTGACGCATGGCAACTCCTTTGGCGCGAAGATCGGAAACGATCCTAGCCCCAACGGCGCGCCGCCGCAGCGCGTTTACACGCGTCACATCTTCTGCGCGAGCTGCTCCAGAATCGCGGGGTTTTCCAACGTCGAGGTGTCCTGGGTGATGGCCTCGCCCTTGGCGATCGAGCGCAGCAATCGGCGCATGATCTTGCCGCTGCGCGTCTTGGGTAGGTTGTCGCCGAAGCGGATGTCCTTGGGTTTGGCGATCGGACCGATCTCCTTGGCCACCCAATTGCGCAGCTCGGTCGCGATCTTCTTGGCCTCGTCGCCGGTCGGGCGCGAACGCTTCAGGACCACGAAGGCGCAGATCGCCTCGCCGGTGGTCTCGTCGGGGCGGCCCACCACTGCGGCTTCGGCCACCAACTCGGTACAACTCACCAGCGCCGACTCGATCTCCATCGTGCCCATGCGATGCCCTGACACGTTGAGCACATCGTCGATGCGGCCAGTGATCGTGAAGTAACCGGTCTTGGTGTCGCGGATTGCGCCATCGCCAGCCAGGTAGTAGCCCTTGAGTTCCGGCGGGTAGTAGCTTGTCTTGAAGCGCTCCGGGTCGCCGTAGATCGTGCGGATCATGCTCGGCCACGGCTTCTTCACCACCAGGATGCCACCCTGGCCGTTGGGAACGTCATTGCCGGCCTCGTCGACGATCGCCGCCTCGATGCCCGGGAACGGCAGCGTGCACGAACCCGGCACCAGCGTGGTCACGCCGGGCAACGGCGTGATCATGTGGCCGCCGGTTTCGGTCTGCCAGAAGGTATCGACGATCGGGCAGCGGCCGCCGCCGACATGCTTGTGGTACCACTCCCAGGCGGCCGGGTTGATCGGTTCGCCGACCGAGCCCAGGATGCGCAGGCTCGACAGGTCGCTGCGCGCCGGATGCACTGCGGCGTTGGCCTCGGCCGCCTTGATCAGTGAGCGGATCGCGGTCGGCGCGGTGTAGAAGATGGTGACCTTGTGCTTCTCGATCGTCTTCCAGAATCGCGCCGCGTCGGGGAAGGTCGGCACGCCTTCGAACACGATCTCGGTGCCGCCCAGCGCCAGCGGGCCGTAGGTGATGTAGGTGTGGCCGGTGACCCAGCCGATGTCGGCCGTGCACCAGAAGATGTCGTTGTCCTTCAGATCGAAGGTCCACTTCGTGGTCAGCGCCGCATGCAGCAGGTAGCCGCCCGTGCTGTGCTGGACCCCCTTGGGCTTGCCGGTCGAGCCCGAGGTGTAGAGCAGGAACAGCGGATGCTCGGCTTCGACCCATTCGGGTTCACAGCGGGTCGGCTGGCCACTCAGCTCTTCATGCAGCCAGCGGTCGCGCGCCGGGTTCCAGGCGATCTTGCCACCGGTGCGCTGGTAGACGATCACGTCCTTGATCGAGTCGCAGCCGCCCAGCGCGATGGCGTCGTCGACCATTGCCTTCAATGGCAAGGGCTTGCCGCCGCGCAGTTGCTCGTCGGCGGTGATGATCATCACCGCGCCCGCATCCTGCACGCGGTCGCGCACCGACTGCGCCGAGAAACCGCCGAAGACCACCGAGTGGATCGCGCCGATGCGCGCGCAGGCCTGCATGGCGGCCACGCCCTCGACGCTCATCGACATGTAAATCAGAACGCGGTCGCCCTTCCTGATGCCACGCGCCCTCAGCGCATTGGCGAACCGGCACACCCTGTCCAGCAGCTCGCGATAGCTGACCTTGGTGACCGCGCCGTCGTCTGCCTCGAAGATGATCGCCGTCCTGTCGCCCCGGCCTGCCTCGACGTGGCGATCCAGGCAGTTGTACGAGGCGTTCAGCGTGCCGTCTTCGAACCACTTGAAGAACGGCGCCTCATCACTGTTCAGGCCCTTGGTGAAGGGCTTCTTCCAGCTGAGGAACTCGCGCGCCAGGCGCGACCAGTAGCCTTCGTAGTCGGCCGCGGCCTCGGCCACCAACTGGTCATAGGCTGCCGGTCCGGCGACGTGGGCCGCCGCCTGCAATGCCGCCGGCGGCGCGTAGAGAGTGGCTTCGCTGCTCATGCGGTTCTCCTGCGAGGGTGGGGGCTTCGAGCCGACAAGCTAAGGCCGCGCTCTTACCAGTACCTTACTCTGCCCCAAATGTTGCTCCCGCGGTCGCCTCCCTACAATCCTTCGCATCCCAAATTTCCCTGAGCCTCGCCACCATGGCCCAACGCCCCGCTTCCCTGACACCCGAGATGCGCACGCTGCCCAAGCTCATCTTCATGAGCCGCTGGCTGCAGTTGCCACTGTACCTGGGCCTGATCGCGGCGCAGGGCGTGTATGTCTGGCACTTCCTCCTCGAGCTCTGGCACCTGATCGAAGCCGCCTTCGGCAGCCAGACAGCGATCGACATCCTGGCCAAGAGCGTCGGCTACACCGGTCAAGCAGTCGCGCTCAACGAGACGATCATCATGCTGGTGGTGTTGGCCCTGATCGACGTGGTGATGATCAGCAACCTGCTGATCATGGTCATCGTCGGCGGCTACGAGACCTTCATCTCGCGCATGAATCTCGAAGGCCACCCCGACCAACCCGAATGGCTGAGCCATGTCAACGCCTCGGTGCTCAAGGTGAAGTTGGCCACCGCCATCATCGGCATCAGCTCGATTCACCTGCTCAAGACATTCATCAACGCTGCGAACTACTCTGACAAGGTGCTGATCGCGCAAACCGCGATCCACATTACCTTCCTGTTGTCGGCGATCGCGATCGCCTACACCGACCGCCTCATGACGCAGCCGAAGGCCCACGACTGAGGCGCGCAGCGGCGGCCAGGATCACCACGCCGGCCCCGGCCGACAAGATCGAGCCTGCCAGCACGCCGAGCTTGAGCTTGGTTTCGTAGATCGCGCCCAGGCCGTCGAAGGCCAGGCCGCCGATGAAAAGGCTCATCGTGAAGCCGATGCCGCAGAGCACGCACACGCCGAACAACTGCAGCGTGCTGGCGCCGGCCGGCGCCGCGCCCAGGCCCGAGCGCACCAGTAGCCACGCACTGCCGAAGACGCCGATCGCCTTGCCCAAGACCAGGCCCAGCGTGATGCCCAGCGTCACCGGCTCGAGCAGGGTGGCCAGGCTGGCGCCGGCCAGATTGACGCCGGCATTGCAAAAGCCGAACACCGGCAGGATCAACAAGGCGACCCAAGGGTGCAGGCCGTGTTCGACGCGCTGCAGCGGCGAGCCGCCGTCGGCGTCGCGCACGGGGATCGCCATCGCCGTCACGACACCCGCCAGCGTGGCATGCACGCCCGACTTGAGCACGAAAACCCAGATCACGAGCCCGACCGCGGCATACACATCCACCCGCATCACCTTCAGGCGGTTGAGCGTGAACAGCAACGCCATGCCCAAGCCGGCACCGGCTAGCGCCGTGACCGAAAGTTTGTCGGTATAGAACACGGCGATGACAACGATGGCGCCGAGATCGTCGATGATCGCCACGGCCGAGAGGAACACCTTCAGCGACAGCGGCACGCGCGAGCCGAGCAGCATCACGATGCCGATCGCAAAGGCAATATCGGTGGCGGCCGGTATCGCCCAACCTTTCAGTGCCTGCGCATCGCCCCAATTGACGGCGCTGTAGATCAGCGCCGGCACCGCCATGCCGCCCAGCGCGGCGGCCAGCGGCAACACGGCCTGACGCCGATCGGCCAGCTCGCCCTCGACGAACTCGCGCTTGATCTCCAGGCCGACGAGGAAGAAGAACACCGCCATCCACAGGTCGTTGACCCAGACCAGCAGCGTCTTCTCCAGCACCAGGGTCTTGCCGATCACCAGCTCGCCCGGCGTGCGCAGCAGGGCTTCGTACCAGCCGGCGAGAGCGGAGTTGCTGACGATCAGCGCCGTCAGCGCGGCGATGCCCAGCACGATGCCGCCGGCCGACTCATGGGCGAAGAAGCGCAGAAACGCGCCCTGACCTGCCGTTCCGGCACACGCCATCGATCGGCCCCGAGTGTCGCAGCGCGCTAGAGCGCGCGCGCGTCAAACGTATTGCACTGGGCCACGCTGCCCGATTCGAGCCCGCGCCGGAACCAGGTCTGGCGCTGCTGGCTCGTGCCGTGCGTGAAGCTCTCGGGCACCACGGTGCCTTGCGATTTGCGCTGCAAGGTGTCGTCGCCGATTTGCGCCGCAGCATTCAGCGCTTCTTCGAGGTCAGCGCGG
>JANMSS010000336.1:0-8741 GCA_031389585.1 Burkholderiales bacterium
GGAAACCTCAGGCGCCGACGAAGCGCGGCTTGCGCTTTTCCATGAAGGCCGCCTGGCCTTCCTTGTAGTCGCTGCTCGCAAAACAGGCATCGACGGCGCGCTCGGCGGCGGCGACATCGCGCTGCTGCGCGTCCTTCAGCAGCTCACCCACGACGATCTTGGCGCAACGCACCGTCAGCGGCGCGTTCTCGGCGATGGTGCGGGCCATCTCCTGCACCGTGGCCTCGAGCGCATCGTCTGCGACCACCCGATTCACCAGCCCCATGCGCAAGGCCTCCTGTGCATCGAAGTGGCGGCCGGTGAAGAACATCTCCTTGGCGAATGCCGGGCCGACCAGATCGACCAAGGGCTTTGCGCGGCCCAGGCCATAACCCAGGCCGAGCTTGGCCGCCGGGACACCAAACTTGGCGTTGTCATTGCAAATGCGAATGTCGCAGCACACCGCGACCGCAGTGCCGCCGCCGATGCAGTAGCCGCGGACCATGGCGATGGTTGGGATCGGCATGGCCTGCACCGCCGCATAGGCCTTTTGCGTGGTGTCCTGGTAGCGCGCGAGCGCATCGGCCTCCTGGCGCTCGTCCTTGAACTTGGAGATATCGGCGCCCGATGCAAACGCCTTGCTGCCGGCGCCGGTCAGCACCATGACACGGATTGCTGGGTCGGCGGCGAAGTCGGTCATGATTTCCAGCGCGGCGTCCCACATCTCGAGGGAGATTGCGTTGTGCCGCTCCGGGTTGTTCAGGATCATCCAGCCGACGCCGTCCTGCTTCTTCGCGATCATCTTTTCACTGGGCATGCATGTCTCCTCAGACGATTCCTTCGTTTGAAAGTTGTTCAATCTCGACGGTGCTGAAGCCGAGTTCTCGAAGCACCTCAGCCGTGTGTTCGCCCAGATCGGGCGGATGGCTCACGACATGGCTGGGCGTGCGGCTCAGCGTCACCGGCTGCCCCAGATAGGCCACGTCGCCGACTTGCTGCACGATGCCCAGATCGCGCACCTGGGGGTCGCCGAAGGCCTGGTCGATCGAATAGATGGGGCCGCTCGGGACACCGGCCCGATTGAATACGTCGATCCAGTCCGCGGTGTCGCGCGCCTGCAGTCGTTGCTCGAGCGCGGCATGCAGCTGATCACGGTTCCTGGAGCGCAGCTCGCCTGTGGCGTAATCGGTATGCGTGGCCAGCTCGGGCCACTCGAGCGCTTCGCAGAGGCGGATCCAGATCTTGTGGCCTGAGGCCGCGATGTTCATGTAGCCGTCGCGCGTGCGGTAGACGCCGGTGGGAATCGAGGTCGGATGGTTGTTGCCGGCCTGCTTGGCCACTTCGCCCTTCATCAACCAGCGCGCGGCCTGGAAGTCGAGCATGAACAACTGCGCCTGCAGCAGCGAAGACTTCACCCATTGGCCCTGGCCGGACTTCTCGCGTTCGATCAGGGCCATCGAGATGCCGTAGGCACAGAAGATGCCGGCGCACAGGTCGGCGATCGGGATGCCCACACGCATGGGGCCCTGCCCGGGCGCCCCGGTGATCGACATCAGGCCGCCCATGCCCTGGGCAATCTGGTCGAAGCCGGGCCGCAAGCGGTAGGGGCCGTCCTCGCCATAGCCGGAGATGCTGCCGTAGATCAGCCGCGGGTTGATCGCGGCCAGGGTCTCGTAGCCGATGCCCAGGCGTTCCTTGACGTCGGGGCGGTAGTTCTCGACCAGCACATCGGCGCGCGCGACCAGTTTCTTCAGAATTGCCACGCCTTCGGGCGACTTGAGGTTCAGCGTCATGCCGCGCTTGTTGCGGTGCACGTTCTGGAAGTCGCTGTCGTCGCGCGGTCCGCCGATGCCCTCGCCCTCGTCGAGGCTGGCGGGCATCTCGATCTTGATGACCTGGGCGCCCCAGTCGGCCAACTGGCGCACCGCAGTCGGCCCGGCGCGCACGCGGGTCAGGTCGAGAACCGTGATGTGCGACAGGGCGGTGGAAGCGTTCATCTTTTCAGTCTACAGGGCGGTGCAGCGGCGCGACCGCGCGGGCGCGGGGGGCGTAGTGTGGATCAGCGACCGGTCCAGCGAGGCGGGCGCTTGCCGACGAAGGCGCTGACGCCCTCGTGAAAATCCGCGCTGGCATAGGTCTCGCGGATCAAGTCTTCGCCATTCGGCACCTCGCGTGAGGCCTGGATCCGGCGGAGCGCTTCCTTCGTGACGCGCAGCGTGATCGGTGCATGCGAGGCGACTCTTTCGGCGAGTTCGCGAACCCGCGCCTCGATGGCGTCGGCGGCCACGATCTCGTGGACGAAGCCCGCGGCGAGCGCTTCTTCCGCCGACAACAGCCGCGCGGTGAACATCATCTCTTTCAGGCGCGAGGGGCCCAGCAGATCCATGAAGCTCGCATAGGCATTCATCGACAGGCAGTTGCCGAGCGTGCGCGCCATCGGCAGGCCAAAGCGCGCATCGGGTGTCGCGATGCGAATGTCGGCGCCCGCGGCGATGCCGAAGCCCCCGCCCACCGCCACGCCTTCGACCTGCGCAATGACCGGCTTCTTGACGCGCGCGATCCGGCCCGAGCGCTGGTCGGCGTCGCGCTCGTAGCGCAGCCCGTCCTCGCCATCCTTGAAGTCGCTGAACTGGCTGATGTCGGTTCCGGCGACAAAGGCCTTGCCGCCGGCGCCCTTGAGCACGAGCACGCGCACCGTGTCGTCGGCGTCGACTTCCTCGCAGGTTTGGTTGAGCCGCTGGTACATGTCCCAGGTCATCGCGTTGCGCGCCTGCGGTCGATTGAACGTGAGCGTGACGATCGGGCCGTCGCGCGCGACGAGCACATGATCGCTGGTCGGAGTGGTGTTTTCCATAGGCTGCGATCTTGCCAGACGCGGCGCCGATCCGCGGCCTCGCTAGGGCCAACACCAAGTCGAAAGCGCCTGCCCGGCTGCTAGAGTGCCCCGAGTCGGCATGTGTGCTCAGCGCATGCTGTGCGTCTCCGTAGCTTCTATGAATGAGAGGGGAATTCGCGATGGACTCACTGCGTCAATTGGTTGTTTCCGTGGCGTCCGCGACGCTGCTGCTGGCCGCGCCCGGCGTCGCACTGGCGCAGGCCAAATACCCGTCGAAGAATGTCGAAGTCGTGGTGCCTTTCGCCCCCGGCGGCGGCACCGACAACCTGATGCGCATGATCACCGGCATCATCGACGAGAACAAATGGTCGCCGGTGTCACTCAACGTGAACAACCGCGTCGGCGGCAGCGGCACGGTCGGCTTCTCCTACGTGATCACGAAGAAGGGCGATTCCCATGTCGTGGCCGGTGCCACGCCGATGGTGGTGTCCGGCAAACTGCAGGGCCGCCTGTCGGGCAACCACCGCGACGCCATGACAATGCTGATGATCGTGGCCATCGATGAACTCATGCTCTCGGTGCGCAGCGAGTCGCCGTACAAGACGATCGAGGAGTTCATCGCCGCCGCGCGCGCCAAGCCCGATGTGCTGACAATCGGCGGTACCGGCACCCACAACGAGGATCACATCTTCGCGCATCTGTTCGAGCAGTCGGCCAAGATCAAGGTCAAGTACGTGCCCTTCAATTCGGGCGGCGAGGTCACGGCCGCACTGATGGGCGGGCATATCGACGCCGGTGTCATGAACCCGAACGAAATCTCGGCCCAGGTCGAGGCCGGCAAGGCGAAGAACCTGGCGGTTGCCGCGCGCAAGCGCATGCCCGATGCGGCCGACGTGCCGACCTTCGCCGAAAAGGGTTACCCCTTCTACTGGGAGCAGATGCGCGGCGTGATCGGCCCGGCCGGCATGGCCCCCGAGGCCGTGGCCTGGTGGCAGGACACGCTGAAGAAGGTGACCAGCACGAAGAAGTGGCAGGACGAATACATCAAGCGCAACCTGCTGACGCCGACGTCCTGGACCGGCGAGGAAGCCAACAAGTACCTCGACAGCATCACCGGCGATTACGAGCGGGCCCTGGGCGCGCTCGGCGGTCTGAAGAAGTAAGAGCGCGCAGGGTCGCCCACAGTGCGTCGCGCTGACCGGATCGCTGGCGCAGCGCTGCTCGCACTGGCCGTGGCCTTCAGCGCGGGCGCGCTCAAGAACTACGCCTATTGGGGACCGAATGGCCCCGGACCGGCGTTCCTGCCGGCCTGGCTGGGCGGGGTCATGGCGGTGCTCGCCAGCCTCCTGCTGCTGGGGGCCCTGCGCTCACGCGACCCGGGTGAGCAATGGCTGCCCGCCGGGGACGGCCTGCGCCGTCTGGGCCTGGTGCTCGGCGTCACGATGGCGTTCGTGGCTCTGCTCAATGTTGTGGGCATGCTGTTGGGCACGGTGCTGTTCCTGGTCGTCCTGCTGCGTCGGCTGGATCGCCAGCCCTGGCGGCTGACGCTGTCGGTGGCCTTGGCGACGGCCGCCTTCAATTACCTGGTCTTCACCTACTGGCTGCGGGTGCCGATGCCCGTGGGCGTGCTCGGGTTCTGACAGGCACGCCGATGGATTTCCTCGCCAACCTCACCCTCGGCTTCTCGGTCGCGCTGACGCCGTTCAACCTGCTGATGGCGACCTGTGGCGTCGTGGTCGGCATCGTGATCGGCGCGCTGCCGGGCGTGGGGCCGGCGTCGGGCGTCGCACTGTTGCTGCCGCTGACCTTCGGCATGAACCCGACCTCGGGGATCATCATGCTGGCCGCGCTCTATGCAGGCACGATGTACGGCGGCACGATCACGGCCGTGCTGATCAACACGCCGGGCGAGGCGGCTTCGGTGGTGACCTGCATCGATGGCCACCAGATGGCATTGCAGGGCCGCGCGGGGCCGGCGCTGGGCATTGCGGCGATCGGCTCGTTCATCGCCGGCACCTTCGGCGTCGTGCTGTTGATGCTGGTCTCGCCCGCGCTGGCGAAGTGGTCGCTGGCCTTTGGGCCGCCCGAGACCTTTGCGCTGATGCTGCTCGGCCTGACGACAGTGACGCTGCTGACCGGCGACAACGCGATCAAGGCTTACATCAGCATGGTGTTCGGGTTGATGCTGGCGACGGTTGGCTTTGACATCATCTCCGGGGACGCGCGCTTTGCCTTCGGCATCCCCGAGATGATGGACGGGGTGGACTTCCTGCCCGTGGCCATCGGCTTGTTCGGCCTCGGGGAAGTTCTGGTCGGCGCTGAAGCGGCCAAGGGCGGCACGGTCGTGGCGGGGCGCTTTGCGCTGCGCGATGTGCTGCCCAGCGCCCGCGACTGGGCCCGTAGCCGCTGGGCCATCGCCCGCGGCACGGTACTCGGCTTCTTTGTCGGCGTGCTGCCCGGCGCCGGCCCGACCATTGCGACCTTCCTGTCCTACGCGGTGGAGAAGAGGGTGACCAAACACCCGCAGGAGTTCGGCAAGGGCGCGATCGAGGGCGTGGCCGGGCCCGAGTCGGCCAACAACGCCGCCGCCACCGGGGCCATGGTGCCGATGCTGACGCTGGGCATCCCGGGCTCGGCGACCACGGCGATCATGCTCGGCGGGCTGATGATGTGGGGCCTGCGGCCGGGCCCGCTGCTGTTCGAGAAGAACCCCGATTTTGTCTGGGGGCTGATCGCCTCGCAGTACATCGCCAACGTGATGCTGCTCATTCTCAGCACCGCCTTCATTCCGCTTTTTGTGCGCGCGCTGCGCGTGCCCTACGGCATCTTGATGCCGATCATCATCCTGTTCTGCATCACAGGCGCCTATTCGCTGAAGAACAGTGTGTGGGACGTCGGCCAGATGCTGGTCTTCGGCGTGATTGGCTACGCGATGAAAAAGCTCGGCTACTCGCCGGCCGCCCTGGTCCTCGCGCTGGTGCTCGGGCCGTTGGCCGAACGCGCACTGCGGCAGTCGCTGATCATTTCCGACGCCGGGATGGGAATCTTCTTCATGCGCCCCATCGCCGCCGTGCTCGTCGTGGCCGCGCTGGTCGCCGTGCTGGTGCCGGTCGTGCGCGCCTTGCTTGCGGCCTTGCGTCGTCGTACTGCCGCGGCCGCGGTCTGAGTCGGCTTGCCTGCGCCGCGCTCCGTGGGCGCCGGTGCACCTGCGTCTCACACCTCGACGGTCTGCGCGTGAGGCGGCACGCTGGCCTGCCAGCCGAGCTCGTTGCCGATGCGAAAGCGCAATGCATCGGTGGCCTCGGGGTTGCCATGCACGACGAAGGCATGCCGTGGCGCACGCGAGAAGCCGGCGAGCCACTGCATCAATTCGTCGGTATCGGCGTGGCCGGAGAAGCCTTCCAAATGGCTGACGTCCGCGCGCACCGGCACCATCTCGCCGAAGATCTTGAGCTCGCGCTCGCCGGCCAGCAGGCGCGCCCCGCGCGTGCCTGCGACCTGGAAGCCGGCGAACACGATGCGGTGACGCGACTCGGGCGCCATCGCCCGCAGGTGGTGCAGCACCCGTCCGCCGGTGGCCATGCCGCTGGCCGAGATGATCACCGACGGCTAGCGCGATCGCGTCAGGCGCTGCGACTGGGCGGCGGTTTCGGTAAAGCGCACACCGTCGGTCAGGGTATCGATTTCGCGCCGCGGCACGCGCAACAGATTGCGGTGGCGCAGCGTCACCTCGGTGGCGGCGATGGCCATCGGGCTGTCCAGAAAAATCGGCAGCGACTGTGGGATGTCGCCCGCGGCGCGCAGTCGCTGCAGCACCAGCAGCAAGGCCTGCGCACGGCCGACCGCAAAGGACGGCAGCAGCACCCTGCTACCGCGGTACACGGTTCTGCGGATGACGTCGCCAAGCATCGACTGCACGTCCTCGCTTGGATGCAGGCGGTTGCCGCAAGTGGTTTCGATCAAGACCACGTCAGCGCGGGCGATGCGCTCAGGCGGCGGCAGCAGCAGATCGTGCTGGCGGCCAAGGTCACCAGAGAAGACGACGTGCTCGCGCCCGGCAGCGAGCGTGACTGCATTGGCGACCAGCAGGTGACCCACCGGCGTCAGAGAGACCTCGACGCGGCCGATCTTGACGCTGTGGCCCGCTGGCAGCGCCGTGATGCGCTGAGTCGCGCGAAGCGCGTCAGTACCGGTGTAAAGCGGCAGCGCCTTGCCATGCTTGGACAGGCTGTAGCGGTTGATGCGTTGCGCGTCTTCTTCCTGCAGGTGTGCGCTGTCGCGCAACAGCACCTCGGCCAGGTCGCGCGTCGCAGTGCTGGCATAGACCGGGCCGCGGTAGCCGCGCTTGACCAAGACCGGCAGGTAGCCGCTGTGGTCGAGGTGGGCATGGCTCAGCACCACCGCGTCGAGGCTGGCCGGATCGAATGGCAGCGGCAGCCAGTTGCGCTCGCGGTGCAGTTTGAGAGCCTGGAACAGGCCGCGGTCGAGCAGGATGCGCGAGCCTGCGAACTCGATCAGGTGCTTGGACCCGGTGACGCCGTCGGCGGCGCCGTGGCTGAGGGCAGCACTCGCCAGTGTCGCGAATGCGGCCTACACTTTGTGCCCCGCACCGTTACCGCAACCCGGTGGCGGCGCAGCAGATGAAGCCCGGTTGCCGCCCCCGGAGGCATGACATGAAGCTCTACTACCACCCCGTATCCAGCACCAGCCGGCCGATTCTTCTCCTGGCCGCCGACGCTGGCATCGCGCTCGATCTCGACGTCGTCGATTTGTTCACCGGAGCACAGCTGCAGCCGGCATTCACTGCGGTCAACCCCAGCCAGCAGGTGCCGGTGCTCGAAGACGGCGACTTTCGGCTGACGGAGAGTTCGGCGATCCTCAAGTACCTGGCCGAGAAGAGCGGTTCGGCGGCCTATCCGCCCGACCTGCAAAAGCGCGCGCGCATCAATGAAACCATGGACTGGTTCAACACCGGCCTGAACCGTGATCTGGACTACGGCGTGGTCTATCCGCAGGTTCTGCCGAACCACAAGCGGGAAGACGCTGCGGTGCAAAGTGCCAATCTGGCGTGGGCGCGCGAAAGGGCGCGCCGCTGGCTGGGCATCCTGGACAAGGACATCATCGGCGCCCACCAATATGTGTGCGGCGCTGACATCAGCATCGCCGACTACCTTGGCATCGGCATGTTGTCGGTCGGCGAGGTCGCCCACCTGGATTACGCACCGTGGAAGAATGTGTCGCGCTGGATCGCCACCATGAAGGCTCGACCGACCTGGGGCAAAGTCAACGAAGGCTTCTACACCTACTTTGTGGCGCCGTACAAGGACGCGCCGATGGAAGGACTGTGAGGTTCACGGTGATCCGCAAACTGCACCACAACGCCTATCGCTGCCGCGACTCGGAGCAGACGCGGCGCTTCTACGAGGAGTTTCTCGGCCTGCCGCTGTCCGGCACGCTCGAGATCGGCGAGACCAAGAGCGGCCGCGCTACGAACACGCTGCATACCTTTTATCGCCTTGACGACGGCTCCTACTTGGCGTTCTTCGAGGCGCCCGACATGCCTTTCGAGTTCAAGGTGCAGCATGACTACGACCTGCACATCGCGCTCGAGGTGGCGCCGGAGGCGTTGCAGCTGATGCTGGCCAAGGGGCGGGCGCAGGGGATCGACACGCGCGGTGTGTCCAACCACGGCTTCATCGACTCGATCTACTTCCGCGACCCCAATGGCTATGTGATCGAGCTGTGCGCCAAGCGCGCCGGGCATGACGCCGAGATGGACCCGGCACACAACGGCGCGCGCGACAAGCTGCAGCGCTGGACGGCGGCCAAGGCCGCCACTGGCGCTACAACTGTGGCAAGTTAGCGCCGCGGGCCGGGCGGGCGTGCGCCGCCGCTGCGGCCGCCGCTCGGCGCGCCGCGGCGCGGG
>JANMSS010000344.1:0-3797 GCA_031389585.1 Burkholderiales bacterium
CTGGTCCGCCTGAGCGGTGGCCGCCTGACGGCCGAAATCGTGCCGTTCGATCGCGCCGGCATCCGCGGCCAGGAGATGCTGCGGCTGGTGCAACTCGGCGCGGTGCCGTTCGGCACGTCGCTGCTGAACTTGAGTGCGGCACACGACGCCGAATTCGGCGTGCCCGACCTGGCGGGCTTGAATCCGGATGTGGCGACGTTGCGCCGCAGCGTCGGCGCCTTCCGTCCGCACCTGCAAAGGGTGCTGCGCGAACGCTATGGCAGCGAGCTGCTGGCCCTCTATGCCTACCCGGCGCAGGCAACTTTTTGCGCCAAGCCGCTGACGAGCCTGGCCGATTTGGCGGGGCGCCGGATTCGGGTCTCCAGTGCAACCCAGTCGGACTGGGTCACCTCGCTTGGGGCGACGCCGGTGCAAACTCCTTTTGCCGAAATCGTCGCCAATGTACGCAGCGGCAATATCGACTGCGCCATCACCGGCACCATGTCGGGCAACACGATCGGTCTGCATGAGGTCACGACCCACCTGCACACCGCGCCCGTCAATTGGGGGGTGGCCGCGTTTGTGGCCAACGGTGACGCGTGGGCCGCCTTGTCGAAGGAATTGCAGGACCTGTTGCGGCGCGAACTGCCCAAGCTGGAGCAGGCCATCTGGTCCGAGGCCGAGCGGGAGACCAGCGACGGCATCGCCTGCAATGTCGGCTCCCCGGCATGCGCCGGCGGGCGCAAGGGGCGCATGACCGAGGTCAGCGCGAGCGCTGCCGATGCAGGCCGGCGCCAGGACATTCTGGTCAACACTGTGATACCCGGCTGGCTCAAGCGCTGTGGCCCGCAGTGCGCCCCGGTCTGGAAGCAGACCGTCGGCGTCACCAGCGGCATCGACCTGCGCTGAATGCGATCCTGAGGGCGGGCCGATCCATCCGCGACCAACCCATGCCGAGCATCCAATCCAGGGGCCGTCAGACTTTCGCGGTGTGGGCGACGGTGAGCGCGCTGGTCGTTGCGGCGTCCGCTGCGGCCGCGTGGCTGAACTGGCAAGGCGAGCGCAACGCAATCGGCGAGACCGAGGTCCGCGTCGAGCGTTTTGTCAGCGGGGCCGAGGCGGCACTCAATCGCACCTTGATCGAGATCGACCTGTTGCTCGCCGACAAGAGCTATCTGCTCACGACCGACGGCAGGTTCGAGCGCAGTGTTGCCGAGGAGAAGTTGCGCGGCGTCGTCAAGCGCAACCTGGAATACCGCGACATGGCCGTGATCGATGCCGATGGCGGCGTGCTGGCGGCAGCGCGTGAACAGACCGAACGGCTGGGCATGCCGTTGCCAGCGCAGTTCGTGGAACGCACCTTGCGGCAGGCCACGCCGATGCTGGCCATCAGCTCGCCGGTGCGCAACCTTGCAGCCTCCGAACTCGCGCTCTACTTTGCCCGGCCGATCGAATTGGAGCCCGGTCGGCGCGTCCTCGTCGTTGCCGAAGTGCCGCTCTCGATTGTCACGACGATCCTGGCCCAGTCGGTCCAGATTCCGGGCCTGGTGGTCACGCTGGAGCGTGACGATGGGGAACTGCTGGCCAGCGTGCCCGCCAGCCACGCGCAACTGGGCAAGCGCCTGGCCGCGGCGCTGCCGGCAGCGGCCTTGACCGGCGCACCCGCCCACGCCGCAGGGCGGCTCGATGGCTCGCCGTCGATCGTCTCGGCGCGCCCGTCGCTGTACCGGTCGCTGCGGATCTCCGCAGGGATCGCGGAGTCGGCCGCGCTGGCCGACTGGCGGCTCAACCAAACGTTGATCCTGAGCGCGGCAGCGGCCTTCGTCATGATGCTCATTGCCGCGGGCTGCGCTACCCACTGGCAATTGGGCCGGCTGGCGCGCGCCCGGCTCGAGGTCTCGCAAGCCAAGGACATCATGGACCGCGCGCTGGCCTCAATGGCAGACGGCTTCCTGCTGTGCGATGCAGATGACCACGTGGTCGCGTGGAACGCACGCTACCTGGAAATCTTCCCTTGGCTGCGCTCGGTGATCGGGGTCGGCGTGAGTTTCGAGGTCCTCGTGGGTCGCGCCGCCCAGTCCCTCTCGCTCGGCGATGGCGACCCGGCACAGCGGCGGGCTTGGCGCGACTTGCGCATGGCGCAGCACCGCAGCGGCCGGGGTGTGTTCGAGCATGTGCTCGAGGACGGCACCGTGATCCACGTGATCGAGCGCCGTACGCCCGACGGCGGCATGGTCAGCGTCATGCGCGATATCACGCTTGCCGAGCGCGAGCTGGCCCGCGCGAAGGCTGCTGCCGAGGCCGCGAACCAGGCCAAGTCGCTGTTCCTGGCCGCGATGAGCCACGAGATTCGCACACCGCTCAACGGCGTGCTGGGCATGAACAGCCTGCTGCTGAAGACCGAACTCACCGACAAGCAGCGCGACTACGCGCGCACGATCCGCAGTTCGGGCAAGGCCCTGCTGACGCTGATCAACGACATCCTGGACCTCTCAAGGGTCGAGGCCGGGCGGCTCGAGCTGGTGATCGCGGATTTCGACCCACGCCGTCTGGTCGAGGAAGTGGCCGCGTCGGTCGCGACCAGGGCGCAGGAGAAGGGGCTGGGCTTTGGCGTGCAGTTCCAGGGCGGGCTGCCCGCAGTCCTCCAGGGTGACGAGGGGCGTTTGCGCCAGGTGCTTTTCAACTTGATCGGTAACGCCGTCAAGTTCACCGAACATGGTTCGGTCAGCGTCGAGGTCGCTTATCGCTGGCTCGACGACGAACGGGTGGAGCTGACCGCAGCGGTGCACGACACCGGCATCGGCATTCCCGAGGAGGCGCTGCCGACACTTTTCGAGCGCTTCGTCCAGGCCGACAGCAGCATCGCCCGCCGCTACGGCGGCAGCGGCCTGGGGCTGGCGATCAGCCAGGGCCTCGTCCAGTTGATGGGCGGGCGCATTGATGTCGAGACCGAGGTCGGCCGCGGCAGCCGGTTCCGCGTCACGGTGGCGCTGCAGCGCGGCCGCGCGGAGCGCCTGGCCGTCCCTGACACGCGTTCCGATGCTGCGGGCGACATGGTCGAGTGCCTGCGCATCCTGGTCGCCGAGGACAACGCCGTCAACCAGATGGTCATCAGTGCCATGCTCGAGCAGCTTGGCCACAACTGCGAACTGGCCTGCGACGGTCTCGAGGTGGTGGCCATGGTCCAGGCCAGCACTTACGACCTGGTCCTGATGGACATCCAGATGCCCAATCTGGACGGCCTGGCAGCCACGCACCGGATTCGCGCGCTGGAGGGCAGCGCCGCAGAAATCCCGATCATTGCCCTGACGGCCAACGCCATGGTCGAGGACCGCGAGGCCTATATCGAAGCCGGCATGGACGACCATGTGCCCAAGCCGGTCGAAGCCAGAGAGCTCGCGCGGGCTATCGCCCGCGTACTGGCGCGGCAGCGCCACGCCTGACGCCTGGGCCCCGAGCCGCGCGGCCCGCGGGCGCTCAGGCGCGCAGCAGGTCGTTGATGCTGGTCTTGGCGCGGGTCTGCGCGTCGACCTTCTTGACGATCAACGCACACGCCGTGCTGTAGCTGCCGTCGGCCGATGGCAGCGTGCCGGCGATCACCACCGAGCCGGCCGGAATGCGGCCGTAACTGATTTCGCGCGTCTCGCGGTCCAGGATCTTCGTGCTCTGGCCGAGGTGCACGCCCATCGCGATCACCGAGTTCTCTTCGACGATCACGCCTTCGACGACCGAGGAATGGGTGCCGATGAAACAGTTGTCCTCGACGATCGTCGGATGCGCCTGCATCGGTTCGAGCACGCCGCCGATGCACACGCCCA
>JANMSS010000359.1:0-20963 GCA_031389585.1 Burkholderiales bacterium
CTGCAGGACACCTATTACGTCGTTGCGCACTTCCACTATGTGCTGGTGGCCGGATCGCTGTTCGGCATGTTTGCCGGCTTCTACTACTGGAGTCCGAAGTGGTGCGGCGTGATGTACAACGAGACGCGAGGCAAGATCCACTTCTGGACCTCGTTGATCTTCTTCAACATCACCTTCTTCCCGATGCACTTTCTCGGCCTGGCCGGCATGCCACGCCGCTACGCCGACTACCCGATGCAGTTCGCTGACTTCAACGCCCTGGCTTCGCTGGGCGCTCTCGGCTTCGGCCTGTCGCAGGTGTACTTCTTCTTCTTCGTGGCCCTGCCGGTGATGCGCGGCCTGGGTGAAAAGGCGCCGCAAAGACCGTGGGAAGGCGCCGAAGGCCTGGAGTGGGAGATCCCGTCGCCGGCCCCATTCCATACCTTCGAGACGCCGCCCAAGCTCGACATTACCGCCACCCGCGTGATCGGCTGACCTCCATGGCCCTGACCGAACCGCAACGCAAGGCCAACCGGCGACTGGGCTGGATGCTGGCCGCGCTGGCGCTGAGCTTTGCAGTTGGCTTCGTGGTCAAGATCGTGTTGACCGGCGGCTGAGACCAGAATGAACAACCCGCTCCGAAGCCGTGGACTGCAGCGCGACAACCGCGCGCTGGTGACCAAGCTCGCGGTCGTCGCGGTATTGATGTTTGGGTTCGGCTACGCGCTGGTGCCGCTGTACAAGTCGATCTGCGAGGCGCTCGGCATCAACGTGCTGTCGCGGTCGGAGCGGCAGGTCAGCGGCGTTGGCAAGCCGGCCAACGGAAGCAACACGCAGGTCGACCGCTCGCGCACGATCACCGTGGAATTCGATGCCAATGCGCGAGGCCCGTTTGACTTCAAGCCGGCGCAACGCTCGCTCGAGGTGCACCCGGGCGAGCTGACGACCGTGATGTACGAGTTCCGCAATACGCAGAGCCGCAGCCTGGCGGCGCAGGCCATCCCGAGCTACGCGCCCAAGCAGGCCACGGCCTACTTCAACAAGCTCGAGTGCTTCTGCTTCAACGAGTACACGCTGGCGCCGGGCGAGAGCAAACAGTGGCCCGTCGTCTTCGTCATCGACCCCAGGCTGCCCAAGGACGTGCGCACGATCACCTTGTCGTACACCTTCTTCGAGGTCAAGGGCAAGCAGTTCGCGGCCAGCCAAAACGGAGCCGCGCTGTGAGCGTTGCGGGCGTCGATGTCAAGCACGCCGCCGCGCGCAAGGGCTCGCTGGCGCAGACCTTCAAGGCCGTGGCTTGGGCGTTCTTCGGTGTGCGCAAGGCCAGCGAGTATGAGAAGGATGTCAACCAGCTCAACCCGGTGCATGTCATCGTCGCCGGTGTCTGTGCCGCCGCGGTGTTCGTGCTGGCGCTGGTGGTGTTGGTCAAGTGGATCGTGGGCAGCGGCGTGGCCGGCTGACGCACAACGACAAGCAGAGTTTTCGAATCGGATCGAGGAGAGCACACAACATGTCCGCAGCGACACACCAGACCGGGGCCGCGCCCTATTACTTCGTGCCCGCGCCGTCGCGCCATCCGGCGATGACGGCAGCCGCGATGCTGCTGATCATTTTCGGCGGCGGCCAATGGGTCAACGGCGCCTCGTGGGGCAAGTGGTTCGTGTTCTTTGGCCTGGCGATGTGGTCGGTGGTCATGTTCCAGTGGTTCCGCGACGCCATCAGCGAGAGCGAGACCGGCCAGTACAGCGACCGCATCGACGTTTCCTTCCGCTGGAGCATGAGCTGGTTCATCTTCTCGGAGGTGATGTTCTTCAGCGCTTTCTTCGGTGCCCTGTACTGGGCTCGCGTCCACGCGCTGCCGATGCTCGGCGATCTGGATCACCAGATCCTGTGGCCCGACTTCAAGGCCGTCTGGCCGAGCGCCGGGCCGGGGATCACGGCGTCGCCGGCCGGCACGGTCGAACCGTTCACGATCATCGGCCCGTGGCCGCTGCCGACGGTCAATACCGCGCTGCTGCTGACGTCGGGGGTGACGCTGACCATCGCCCACCACGCTTTGCTTGCCGGCCAGCGCACCAAGACTGTCGTGTGGATGTGGATCACCGTGATCCTGGGGGCGACCTTCCTCGGTGTGCAGGCCTACGAATACATGCATGCCTACCGCGACCTGAACCTGAAGCTGTCGAGCGGCATCTTCGGTTCGACCTTCTTCATGCTCACCGGCTTCCACGGCTTCCACGTCTTCGTCGGCATGCTGATGCTGCTGTTCATCACGCTGCGCATCATGAAGGGCCATTTCACGCCGGCGCGTCACTTCGGCTTCGAAGGCGCGGCCTGGTACTGGCACTTTGTCGACGTGGTCTGGCTCGGCCTGTATATCGTCGTCTACTGGATGTGACGACAAGCGTCAGCGCCAGCGCCAGAAACAGAGAGCGCCGAGAGGCGCTCTTTTGCTTTCGATGTGGGCAACCATTCAGCGACCGGTCGGCAGACCGGTCGGTGAAATCCAACCCATCTTCCAGGCCAGCAGAATGAAAAGGAACAGCGCGATCGACAGCCCTACGCGCACGGCCAGCGCCCAGGCCATGCGCGCATCACGCCGAGTGCCGTCGTCGGACTTGCGCAGCATGAACACGCCCGCGCCAGCCAGCGCACCGAGGATGCATATCAGCGCAATGACGATCACGACTTTCATGCTCGATTCTCCCACTGCATCGTCGCGATGCTGAGCCTGCGGCAACGCGGGTGGCTGGTGACCGCGGTCGCAATGGCCACGGCATTGTTGACTGCGCGCCTGGGTTGGTGGCAGCTAGACCGTGCAGCCCAGAAGACGGCCGTGCAAGCCGCGCTCGACGAGCGTTCTCGCCTGCCGGCCATCGACAGCGCCGCTCTGGCCAGCCGCGCCGAGGCCGCGCCGATGCAGCACCACCGCCCTGTGAATCTGACGGGACGCTGGTCGGCCGCGCACACCGTGTACCTCGACAACCGGCAGATGAACGGACGTCCCGGCTTCCATGTGCTGACGCCGCTGCGGCTCACCGATGGCAGCGCGGTGCTGGTGCAGCGCGGCTGGATGCCGCGCGACTTTCAGGACCGCAGCCGCATCGCTGCAGTGCCTACTCCCGAGGGCCCCATCGAGATCGTGGGCCGGATTGCCCCGCCGCCGGCGCGCTTGTATGAATTCAGTTCGGTCGAGGGCGGGCCGATCCGGCAAAATCTCGACATTGACGCTTACGCGAGCGAGACCGGCCTGGCATTGCGACCGTTGTCGGTGCTGCTCGCCGACTCGGCCGACAGCGCAGGCGATGGCCTCCAACGCGATTGGCCTGCGCCGTCCTCCGGCGTGGCCAAGAACCATGGTTATGCCGCACAGTGGTTTGCGTTGTCAGCGCTGATTGTTGTTCTGTATGTCTGGTTCCAACTCATCCAACCCCGCCGCCATGCCCGACGCTGAGCCCTTGCATCTGACGGTGCATGCGATGCCTCATGCCGACGTGGCGGGCGACGAGGCGCAACGTCGTACGCTGCGCGGCCGCGCCAAGATGTTGCTGGTGCTGCTGGCCTGCGCCGCGCCGGTGCTGGCGTCCTACTTCACCTTCTATGTGCTGCGCCCGGAAGGCCGCAGCAACTTCGCCACCCTGATCGAGCCATCCCGCGCCGTGCCGGCCGATCTGCGGCTCACCGGCCTGGACGGCGCTGTCGTCAGCGCGGCGTCGCTGAGGGGTCAATGGCTCCTGATCGTCGTCGGTCGCGGCGGCTGCGACAGCGATTGCGAGCAACGCCTGTACCTGCAACGCCAACTGCGCGAGATGACCGGCCGCGAGCGCGACCGCATCGACAAGCTCTGGCTCGTGACCGATGACGCGCCGATCGCACCCGCGCTGCAGTCTGCGCTGGCGGCGGCCCCGGCCACGCAGGTGCTGCGCGTGTCCGCGCAGTCCTTGCAGCAATGGCTGGCAGGCGCGCCTGGCGAGTCGCTCGATTCGCATCTGTATGTGGTGGACCCGATGGGTCAGTGGATGATGCGCGCGCCGCCGCATGCCGACGCAGCCAGGTTCAAGCGCGACATCGACAGATTGCTGCGCGCCTCTTCCTTCTGGGACCGCCCGGGAAGATGAGCCCACCCCCGAAGCGGCTGCGCCGCTCCCCCTCAAGGGGGCACCGCTGGCGGACCGGCAGAGCCGGATCCGCGGCGGCCGCTTGGATGGGCCTTGCGTTCTATGCGTCGCGTGGCGCGCTACGCCGTGGGCAACTGGCATGAGTACCGACCTGATCGATCTGGCGCCGCTTGCGCGCATGGCGCTGCTGGGCGTGGTCATCGCGCTCGGCCCTTTGGCCTGGCTCTGGCTGCGCCATCGCGGCGCGACACCGACGCGACGCCTGCACGCGCTGACCCTGCTGACGCTGTTCCTGACCTTCGACCTGGTGCTCTTCGGTGCCTTCACGCGGCTGACCGACTCGGGCCTGGGCTGCCCCGATTGGCCCGGCTGCTACGGCAGCGCCAGCCCGATCGGTGCGCGCGATGAAATTGGCGCGGCACAAAGCGCGTTACCCAGCGGGCCGGTGACGCATGGCAAGGCCTGGATCGAGATGGTGCATCGCTACCTGGCCACCGCGGTCGGCGTGTTGATCATGGTCATGGCCGCAGTGAGTTGGCGCTTGCGGCGCGAGCGTGCGCAGGCACCCTCGCCCTGGTGGGCCATGTTGAGTTTGGCCTGGGTGATTGTCCAAGGCGCATTCGGCGCACTCACCGTGACGATGAAGCTGTACCCGGCGATTGTCACGCTGCACCTGCTCGGCGGGCTTGGACTGCTGGCCTTGCTGGTGCTGCAGGACCAGGCCTTCGCACCTCGGCCGCTGGCGATGCCGCGGCGACTGCTCGCGCTCGCCTGGGCCGTCGCGGGTCTGACGCTGGTGCAAGTCGCCCTGGGCGGCTGGGTCAGCACCAATTACGCCGTGCTGGCATGTCGAGAATTCCCGACCTGCCAGGGTCTATGGTGGCCTCAGATGGATTTCGCCCATGCCTTCACGATCCGTCGCGAGCTGGGTCAGACCGGCGCAGGCGAGTTTCTGCCGTTTGCGGCGCTGACGGCGATCCATGTCGCGCACCGGCTCGCCGCCGTGATCGTGCTGGCTGCGCTGGCCTGGCTGGTCTGGCGACTGCATGCCACCGGCGACGCGACACTGCGCCGGTTCGGCACCGGCCTGGCGTTGCTCGGCCTGTGGCAGTTGGTCACGGGCCTGTCCAATGTCGTGCTCGGCTGGCCCCTCGTGGCTGCGCTGGTGCACACGGCAGGGGCCGCCTTGTTGACGATGCTGCTGACTTCGTTGCTCGTACGCGCCGGCCTGCGCGCCAGCACTAACGCGCGGACTGCGGGGCACGCCATGCATCCGCGTGGCGCGTAAGAGAATTGCCCGTTCGCGCGCCATGTCGTCCCCTCCCACCTCCGCCGCATCGAGCAACCGTCCGCAGACCGGTGCGTCGCGCGCGCGCCAGTTCTATGCACTGACCAAGCCGCGTGTGGTGCTGTTGATCGTGTTTTGCGCGGTCATTGGCATGCTGTTGGCCGAGCCGGCGTGGCCCGACTGGCGCGTGCTGCTCCCCGCTGCAATGGGGATCTGGTTGGTTGCGGCCGCGGCAGCCGCCTTCAACTGTGTCGTCGAGCAGCGAATCGACGCCAAGATGGCGCGCACCGCGTGGCGCGCCACCGCCAAAGGCGAACTCAACAACCTACATACATTGGTCTTTTCAGCATTGCTCTGCGGTGCCGGCAGCGCGCTGCTGTTGCTGTGGGTCAATGCGCTGACGATGTGGCTGACACTGGCCACCTTTGTCGGCTATGCCATCGTCTACACCGTGTTGCTCAAGCCGGCCACGCCGCAAAACATCGTCATCGGCGGCGCCTCCGGCGCCATGCCGCCACTGCTGGGCTGGGCGGCAATGCGCGGTGAGGTCGGCGCCGAGGCCTGGCTGCTGGTGTTGATCATCTTCCTGTGGACCCCACCGCACTTCTGGGCCCTGGCGCTGTACCGCAGCGAGGAGTACGCGCGCGCCGGCCTGCCGATGCTGCCGGTGACGCATGGCAACGAGTACACGCGATTGCAGATCGTGCTTTACACCCTGGTGCTGTTTGCGGCCACGCTATTGCCTTATGTGCATGGCATGAGCGGTCCGCTGTATCTGGCGGCCGCTTTGGTGCTGGGCGCCTGGTTCATCGTGCTGGCCTGGAAGCTCTGGCGCAGCTACAGTGAAGCGCTGGCGCGGCACACCTTCCGCTTCTCGATCTGGCACCTGTCGCTGCTGTTTACCGCACTGTTGCTCGATCACTATCTCTCGCCCTGGATCTTTGCTCGATGAGAACCTTCGACCGCCGTGTGGCCCTGAGTACATTGCTGTGGGCAGGACTGGTCGCCTGCAGCGCCGAGAAACCGGCCTTCAAGGGCATCGACATTACCGGCGCCGAGTACGCGCGCCAACTCGCGCTGCCTGATGCCATTGGCAAGCCGCGCATGCTGAGCGAGTTCAAAGGCAAGGTTGTCGTCGTGTTCTTCGGCTACACGCAGTGCCCCGATGTGTGCCCGACGACGCTGGCCGAGATCGCCGAAGTCAAGAGCAAGCTCGGTGTGGACAGCGACAAACTGCAGACCGTGTTCGTCAGTGTCGACCCCGAGCGTGACACGCCCGAGATCCTGGCCGCCTACATGGCCAACTTTGGGCGCGACGTCGTGGCCCTGCGCGGCTCGCTCGAACAAACCCGGGCCGCGGCCAAGGAGTTCAAGGTGTTCTTCGCCAAGGTGCCGGGCAAGAGCGAGGGCAGTTACACCATGGACCACACCGCCGGCTCGTATGTCTTCGACCCCCAGGGCCGGGTCCGGCTCTTCGTCCGCCACGGCGGCGGCGTCGAGGCCATGGCCAGCGACATCAAGCAATTGCTGGCCGGCGCGTAGACAAGAAAAAACGGCGGCCGATGGCCGCCGCTGTTGCGCGTGCGCAGGGCCCGCCGGCAGGTCAGGCCTGAAGCGCCCCGCGCATCTTCTTCATTGCCGCCACTTCGATCTGGCGGATGCGCTCGGCGCTGACGCCGTACTCTGCGGCCAGGTCGTGCAGCGTCATGCCGCCCGAGCTGTCGTCATTCACGTTCAACCAGCGCTCCTCGACGATGCGGCGGCTGCGTGCGTCGAGCACGGCCAGCGCCCGGCTGATGCCGTCGCCTGCCAGCTCATCGCGCTTGCGGGCCTCGAGCACCTGGGTCGGCTCGCTGGCGTCATCGGCCAGGTAGGCGATCGGGGCGTAGCTTTCTTCGCCATCGTCGTTGGTCTGCGGCTCCAGGGGCACGTCGCCACCTGACATGCGGGTTTCCATCTCCAGCACTTCTTCGGGCTTGACGTTGAGCTGGCGTGCAACGTGATCGACCTCGCTCGGGCTCAAGGTGCCCCGGTGCGTGTCTCCGTCGGCAGCGCCGGCCTTCAAGTTCTGTTTCATCGAGCGCAGGTTGAAGAACAGCTTGCGCTGGGCTTTGGTTGTTGCCACCTTGACGACACGCCAGTTCTTCAGGATGTACTCATGGATTTCGGCGCGGATCCAGTGCAGCGCGTAGCTGACCAGCCGCACACCCTGCTCGGGGTCGAAGCGCTTGACCGCCTTCATCAGGCCGACGTTGCCTTCCTGGATCAGGTCGCCCTGCGGCAGGCCGTAACCCAGGTACTTGCGCGACACCGAGACCACCAGACGCAGGTGCGACAGCACCAGCCGGCCGGCAGCGTCAAGGTCTCCCGTGTCGCGCAGGCGGCGGGCAAACTTGGCTTCTTCCTGCGGCGTGAGCAAAGGAATGCGGTGCACGGCCGAGATGTAGGCATTGATGTTGCCCATCGGCGGCACCATCGCCCACGGGTTACGCAGCGTCAGTTCAGTCGAAGCAGTAGAGGCAGTTGCAGTCTTCATCGCTTTTTAGGGGAACCCGTTAAGCCTGAGTTCGAACATATTAGCACTCTCACGCCGAGAGTGCTGAATCAGTCACTGCGCGGCAAGAGTCGACGAAATTCATCGAACTCTATGCGCCTATATCGGAAGCGTGCGCAAACTTATCCGAACAAGGTGTCGAGCTGTTCGAGCAGTTCGTCGAGTATGGCGAGGAACTGCGGTACGTTGACCGGCTTGGTCAGGTAATGCGTGGCGCCGGCCGCGATGGCCTCGCGGATGCGTTCCTGGGTGGCGTCGGCTGAGACGACGATCACAGGGATGTCGGACGTATCGGGGTCGGCCTGCAGGTGTCGCAGCAGTTCGAGCCCGTCAATGTCGGGCAGGTGCATGTCGAGCAGGATCAGGCTCGGCCGCCGCTCGCGGATCGCCGACAACCCGTCCAGGCCGAGCGCCGAAACCTCGACCTTGATTTGCGGACGCAGCGCCAGGATGCCGCGCATGACCTCGGCATTGGTTTCGTTGTCCTCGATGTAGTGCACCACGCGCTGCCGGTAGGCGGCGTCGGTCAGGTCGGCCTCGTCATCGTCGAACGCCGGCGGCGCTGTCGCGGTGGCCGCGCGCGGCAACTCGAGCACGAACGTGGCGCCGTTGCCCGCGGTGCTGCGGGCGCGCAACGTGCCACCCATCAGTTGCGCCAGCCGCAGGCTGATGACCAGGCCGATGCCGGTGCCTTCGACCGCGCTCGCTTCGCGCCCGAGCCGGTTGAACGGCTGGAACAGCTGCGCCAGCTGGTCGGCGGTCATGCCCGGTCCGGTGTCGCTGACCTCCAGCGCCACCATGCCGCTGGCCGTCATGTGGCTGGAAATCAGCACATGGCCCCGATCGACGTTGTACTTGATGGCGTTGGACAGCAGGTTGGTCAGGATCTGCTTGACCCGCGTGTGGTCGCCGAGCACGGTCGAGGCTTGTTCAAACAGGCGCACTTCGACCCGCACGCCGCGCTTCTCGGCGTTGTGCGCCAACAGGCCATTGGCGCCGGCAACCAGCTCATTGAGGTCGAGCGGGCGGGGATCGAGCTCGACATGACCCGACTCGATGCGCGCCAGGTCCAGCGTGTCGTTGATCATGTGCAAGAGATGCCAGCCGGCTTGGCGGATCTGCCCGGTCCACTCGAGCTGGTGCGGGATCAGCGGCTGGCGTCTGTCGAGTTCGAGCAATTGCGAGAACCCGAGCATGGCGTTGAGCGGCGTGCGCAGCTCGTGACTCATGCGCGACAGGAACTCGTTCTTGGCCTTGTTGGCCGCCTCGGCGCCGCGTTGGGCGCGTTGCGCCTCCTCCAGGGCCAGGTGCTCGGTAATGTCTTCCAACACCCAGACCATGCGATGGGGCTGCCCTTGCGCATCGCGCAACAGGCTGACACCCACCTGCGTCCACAAGGTCTGGCCGTCGACCCGTTGGCAGCGCAACTGCCGGCGCGCCATCGGCGCCTCGCCGCGCAGCAGGCGGTTGCGGATGTCGGCCTCGGTGTGGCGGTCTTCCGCGTGCAGCAGATCGATGACATGGATCGCCGCCGGCCGGTCGCCGGTCCGGCCCAGCATCTCGCCCAGCTTCGGGTTGGCATCGAGGATGCGGCCCTGCGTGTCGGTGTAGGCCACGCCGATCGGGGCGTGGTTGAGGATATTGCGCAGGTGTTGTTGGCTTTCGCGTAGCGCGGCGCTGGTGCGCTCGCGCTCGGCCATCTCGGCCTGCAGCTCGGCCGTGCGCTGTAGCACCGCGGCCTCGATTCGACGCGTGCGACCGGTGACAGTGAGCAGCAGCGCGCCGAGCATCGCTGCCGCCAGCAGCCCGACCAGCGCGAAGGGCCAGGTCATGGCGGTGCCTTGCGCCATCTGCGCATCGGCGAACACGCGCACGCTCCACACACGGCCTCCAACTGTGACGGGTGTGACGTGCACCAGCGAGGCGGGTGCCAAGCTGTCACAGCCCGGTGCTCCAGCCAGCACGCGCAGGGCCGGCAAGGCATCGTTGTCGACAAAACACAGATGCAACGACGGCGCCAATGTGGCCTTGACGGTGCGCATCACTTCATCCGGGCGCAAGGTGGCAAAAACCACGCCGCGCAAGGCCTTCTCGCGCTCGGCTTCGGTGGCAGGTGCGCCTTCGTAGACAGCGTGGTACACGACCACGCCGACGCCGCCCTGGGTCAGCTTGAAACCCGCGCTGGCCCATGGCCGGCCGCTGCGCGCCGCGTGGGCAATGGCGGCCCGCGCGTTGGCAACCGACTGTGTGTTCACGCCCAGCGCCGACGCATTGCGCTGCAAGGGCTCGATAAAGCGGATCGCGTGCACATCGGCGTCGCCGACATCGGCCACGCCAGCGTCCAGGCGGTTGAAGACGCGAAACCCGGGGGCTCCCGCGAGCTGCTCGCGGGCGGTGAAGGCCGCGACATCGGCCCGCGCGACCCGCTCGTTCCAGCCCAGCGCCTGCAGGCCCGCTGTGTCCACGAGCCAGGGCGCGCTGGCGCGGCGGAACCCGTCACGCGTGGGCGTCGCGGTTTCGCTGAGCAGGCCGCGCATTGCTTCGAGTGCATGCAACGAGGCCGCCACGCGATCCTTGACTGCGCCGGCAGCGCCAGTGGCCTCGCGCTGGAAGGCGGCGCGGGCCTGGTCGGCGTCCAGCTTGATCATGATGCGGATTCCCGCGCCCATCAGCAGCATGGCCACCACCAGCGGCAGCGCCACCGGAATGCGACGCGGCGCCCACACGTCGCGCGGCTGACCGATCAGCGTCAGCACCACCGGCGCGAAGACCAGCACGCCCAGGGTGTCGCCGACCCACCAGGCGGCCCAATGCAGAGGGGCCTGATCGAGATTAAGCCGCCCCGCGGCCCACAGTGCGGTCAGCCCGACGCTGGCACTGACGCAATTGGCCAGCAGGCCGCCCAGACCGTAGAAGCGCCACAGTTGTCTCGGCTCGGTCAGCAACAGCGGCTGGCCGACGAAGCGATTCACCAACGCAGCACCCACGCCCGCTTGCAGCGCCACACCGACGCCGATCGCTGTGGTGACGGCGACGTCGATCGCTCCGGTCGGGCCGGCACCGGTGACGATCCCCAGGTTGCCCGCCATTGAACCCAACATCGCGCCCAGCAGGGCCCAGCGGCCCCACACCAGCGTGGCCGCCAGAGCCAGCCCGGCCGCCGGCCACAACGGCGAGGCAATGCCGGGCGGTATGGCCAGCAGCAGGCCGAGCTGCGCGAGGATCAGGTAGCCGGCAAACGTGAACCCAACCACCCACCACCAACGCGGCGCCGTCGCGGAGCGGTTGCCGGAGGGCTGCATCGCCGCGTGCATCAGCTGCTGAACAGGAAGTTCAACACGTCGCCGTCCTTGACCACGTACTCACGGCCTTCGGAGCGCATTTTGCCGGCGTCCTTGGCGGGCTGCTCGCCCTTGTAGGCGACGTAGTCGTTGAAGGCGATGGTCTGGGCGCGGATGAAGCCCTTCTCGAAATCGGTGTGGATCACGCCCGCAGCTTGCGGCGCGGTGTCGCCGACATGGATCGTCCAGGCGCGCACTTCCTTCACGCCGGCGGTGAAGTAGGTCTGCAAGCCCAGCAGCTTGAAGGCCGCACGAATGAGGCGCGCCAGGCCGGGCTCGGTCTGGCCCATCTCGGCCAGGAACAAGGTGCGGTCCTCGTCGCTCATGTCGGCCAGCTCGGCCTCGGTCTTGGCGCAGATCGCCACCACCGGCGCGTTCTGCTGGGCGGCGATGTCGCGCAGGCGGTCGAGGTACGGGTTGTTCTCGAACCCGTCTTCAGCCACGTTGCCGACGAACATGGCCGGCTTGGCGGTGATCAGGCACAGTCCCTTCAGCACCAGGCGCTCTTCCTTGCTGAAGTCGATGCTGCGCACCGGCCGCGCCTGGTCGAGCGCGGCTTCGCATTTGCGCAGCACATCCACCAGGCGCTGCGCTTCCTTGTCGCCGCCGGACTTGGCGACCTTGGTGTAACGCACCAGGCTCTTCTCCACGGTGGCCAGGTCGGCCAGGCAGAGTTCCGTCTGGATGACCTCGATGTCGGCCAGCGGATCAACCTTGCCGGCCACATGGATCACGTTGTCGTCGTCGAAGCAGCGCACCACGTTGACGATGGCGTCGGTTTCGCGAATGTGCGTCAGGAACTGGTTGCCCAAACCCTCGCCCTTGCTCGCCCCGGCCACCAGCCCGGCGATATCGACGAACTCGACGATTGACGGCACCACGCGCTCGGGCCCGACGATCGCAGCCAACTGCGCCAGGCGCGGGTCGGGCAATTCGACCACACCGACATTGGGCTCGATGGTGCAGAAAGGGTAGTTCTCGGCCGCAATGCCGGCCTTGGTCAGGGCGTTGAAGAGGGTCGACTTGCCGACGTTGGGCAGGCCGACAATGCCGCATTGCAGACTCATGGGTTTCTCTCAGGGACCGAGCGGCGGATTGTAGGTGGGCACACCTTCACCGCCTGATCGCCCCCGCAGTTCATGCCTGTGCCCGAGCGGGATCAGTCATCAGCTTTGGCCGCAGGATCAAGACGTTGCCGACCACGGCCAGTGCGCCGCCCAGCCAGGTCATGGCGGTCGGACGAAAACCCTCGAACGCGCCCGAGATCGCCAGTGCCACAAAGGGCGTCATCACGCCCACAGTCGACGCTGCGCCCGGGCCGATGCGCTGTTGCAGCGTGAGGTAGCAGGCGAAGGCGACCACGGAGCCGGCGATGGCCAGGTAGGCCAGCGACAACCACCACGCGGGGGCCGCTGCGGGCGAAGGCAGTGAAACAGTCTGGCCGCTGGCCCACAGCACCAGCCCCGACAGCACCGCGCTGTAGAGCATGCCCCAGCCGATCGTCGGCCAGAACGGCAGCCGGTGCATGGCGTTGCGGCTGGCCAGCAGGCTGCCCGCGGCGGACAACAACACGGCACCGATCGTGAACAGGGCGCCCTGCAGCGTCGTGTCGCCGGCCGTGACCCGGTCAAACTCGGGGGCGAAGACCAACGCCACGCCACCGACGCACAACACGCCCCCCACAATGAAACGCGGCGTCAGCGTGCTGCGCCAGAGCAGCCAGGCGCCGATACCGTTGACCAGCGGCGAGGCCGAGTAGCCGACCGCGACCAGGCCCGAGGGGACATGCTTTTCGGCGTGGTACACGCACAGGTAGGCCAGCGAGTACATGAACACGCCCTGCAGCGCGATGCGCCCATGCTCGCGCGCGGTGCAGCGCAAGCGGTCGCCGCGCCAGGCGGCAATGCCCAGCGCCAGCGCACCTGCCAGCGCAAAGCGCAGCGCGACGCCGGCTTCGGGCGGGGTCGATTCCAGCTGGTACAGGATCGCGTGCCAGGTGGTGCTCCAGATGACGACGGCGATTGCAAACAACTGCCAGCTCGGCAGTCCGCGCTGGGCTGACATGGCTTTAGAAGTTCAGCCGGGCCTGCACGCGCGCGCCAACGCGCAGGCGGTGCAACACGCCTGAGACGATGATCGCGTTCATGCCGAACGCCAAGCCGCCGCCGATGCGGGGCTCGACGCGGTAGGCTGCCAGCGTGTCGGCCACGGCGTGGCCCTGCAGCGCGCTGGCCAGGTCGACATCGGGGATCGTGCAGCGGCCGCAGGGCTTGACCAGCTTCAACAGCACCTGGCCGTCGGGGGACTCGATCGTCAGCTCATCGATGAAGTCTTCGCCATGCGCGTCTTCGACACCGTCGAGCACGATGTTGGGGCGAAAACGTTGCATCGCAACCGCGTCGTGACCAGCGGCGAGCAGGCGGCGGTTCAGCTCGGCGAGCGATGCCGTGGACGTGACCAGCAGCGGAAAGCCATCGGAAAACGCCGTCTCAGACTCGAACGGTCCGGTCCAGCGAGCGTCGGCCAGGCGGCGTTCGGCAGGGTCGAAGCGTGCCAGGCGCACGCGGCGACCGAGAAAGTCGCTGAACCATTGCGCGGCCAGATCGCCCATATCGTAGGCGGCCACGGTGTCGTCCCAGACCTTGACGCGACACGGCTGGTCCGCCGTGTCGAGCCGCAAATGCAGGGCCAGCATGCCGGGTGCGCGAAGCTGGATGTCATCGGTGCGCAGCTTGGGCTTGACCAGGGCCATGCGCGGCTGTTCGCGCTGGGTGATGAACTCGCCGCTCTCATCAACCACCATCCAGGCGCGGTCGAACTCGAGCCCGGTCTCGATCAGCAGCGCTTCGTCGACGGCGACGCCGGCACAGGACTTGACCGGATGCACATGCAGGCTGCTTAGCAGCAGGTCGTCTTGCGCTTCGGGCGCTGCGGTACTCACTTGAAGAGACCCTTCAATCTGTCCTTGAGCTTGTCTTTGGGCGTGGCCGGGGCCGATGCCCCGGCAGCTGCGGGCGCGATGCCCAGTTTCGCCCCAAGCTTCTCGGCCAACTTGTCCTTGAGCTTGCTCTCGATCGCCGCCGCCGCGACACCCGACCACTGGATGTTCCAGTCGATGGCCTCGAACGGACCGGTCAGTCGCACGGGTACCGTCACGCCGCGCAGTGCGGCCAGGTCGCTGCTGTCCTGGCCCGCCGGTGCCGCCACCACCGTGGCGCGTGCGGTGTAGTCGATCGTGCCGCGGCCAATGTCGAAGCGGCCCGCGCCGCCAATGCGCAGGTACGGGCTTTTCAGGTCGAGGTCGTCGCTTTGCGCCACGCCGTTGGCAATCTTTGCAGTCGCGCTCAACTCGGAGAAGTCGGTCTTCTCGGTCTCACGCGCCTTGCTGGTTGCGTCTTGCTGCCCCGATAGCGCGGCCGTGGCCTGGCGCATCGAGCGCGCCAGGTTGATGCCCTTGATGGCGCCATCGCGCAGTTGCAGTGCCGCCGTGCCGGCCAGGTTGGAGCGCAGCGCACCCAAACTCGCACCGACCGTGTTCAGGTCGGCCGTGACGCGGCCCGTACCTTCCAGCAGGTCCTTGCCGGCCACATCCTTGAGCAGCGCATTGACGTCGACGCCGCTGGCCGCGAGTTTCACCTTGACACGCTGGCTGCGCGCTTCGGCACTGCCACTGCCCTCGAGGCTGCCGCCCCAGGCCTGGCCGGCCAGCCGCGCAATGCGCAGCGTGCCGTTCTCGAGCGTGGCGTCGATCCTGGCGTCGGCCACCTTGTATTGGCGAAACGCCAGCGCCTTGGCGACAAAGTTGAACTGACCATTGACCGCGTTCAGGCCATCGAGCTGCACGGGGGCCTCGGCCGGCGCGGCCGCCGTCGGCGCCGGCTTGTCCGGGCCGACCAGCTTGTTCAGGTCCAGGCTGTCGAAGCGCGCGCTGGCCTTGAGCTGAGGCACCGCGCCACCGAGGACCGCGCTGCCGTGGCTCTCGAAGCGGTTGCTGTTGACTGCGCCGTCCAGGGTCCATTGCGCTGCCTTGGCGTCGGCGCTGGCGTTGCCGCGCAGCGCAATCTGCAGCGGTTGCAGACCCGGCTCGGCAATCGTTGCCGCGAGGTCCAGGCGCTCGAGGGCGACTGCGTTGCGGCCCATGCGCAGCAGCACATCGGCCTTCACCGTGCCGTCGATCTTGCGCGGCCCGGCGCTGCCGGCCAGTGTGAGCGCCACGCCGGGCAGGCGCACCGCATCGAAGTTGCCACTGGGCGCGGCGGAGCGCAAGGTGCCGGCCAGCGCCGCCGCGCCAGCCAGCTTGAAGCGGCCGCTCAGTGCGCTGCCCTTGAGCTGCTGTGCATCGACCTGCAGTTGCGGCCAGTCGAGCGCCAACTCGAAAGGATCGGCGCCATGCTTGCCGCTCAGTGCGAGTTTCAGTGCGTCGAATTCGAGCTGCTGTCCGGTCAGGCTGTAAACCAGCTTCTTTGCTTCAACCGCGAGCGCAAGGCCCTTGACGCCGACCGCGTCGCCCTGCAGGTCGAGCTTCAGGCCACTCAGGGTGGCCGCCTTCTTGTCGAGATCCAGCGCCAGCGTCGTGCGGCCATCGAGCGTGAGTTTGATCGGCCGCGGCTGCGTCAGGTGCACGCTGGCGCGCAGCGTGATCGGCGATTCGGTTTGGTTGGCCAGGCGGCCCGAGCTCAACGTCTGCAACGTGATATCGCCGGCCAGTGGGCCCATCTCGTCGCGAAAGTGCAGTTGCAGGTTCTCCAGGTTCACCGCACTGACGTCAAAGCGCAGCGGCTCACCCCCGGTGGCGGCAGGGCGTGCAGGGGCTGCGCCGCTGTCGCGGGCCAGCAGATCGTCGATGTTGCTCACCCCCTTGGCATCACGCGCGTAAGTGGCGCGCACACCGCTGGCGCTGACGCGGTCGATCACCAGTTGCTTGCGCAATAGCGGCAGCACCTGCAATGACAACGAGGCTTCGTCGATCGAGGCGAACTCGCTGTTGCTCGCGGGCTCACGCTCGGACAGCCGCAGCTTGGACACCTTGATCGCCAGGCGCGGAAACACCGACAACTCGATCGGCCCGTCGATGGCCAGCGTGCGCTGGCGCTCGGTCTTCACCCAGTCGATGGCCAGGCCTTTGTAGCGGTTGGCATCGAAGGTGGCTACCAGCACGGCCGCGACAATCGCGAGCAGCAACACCAGCGCGCCCATGGCCAGGGCGATGCGGCGGATCCAGGGCGAGCTCATCGGGGCAGGGTACGCGCAATTCCAGCGGCTCGATTGTCGCCGCGGACGAAAACTAGAATGCAAGCTCATGAAAGTCTTCGACGTCCAGGTCCGGGGCAGCGGCATCGTCGGCGCGGCTGCCGCGCTGGCCTTGTCGCGCCAGGGCCTGTCGGTGGCCATGCCGCCACCGGCCACGGCCCGCGAAGACGACGTGCGCGCCTACGCGCTCAACGCCGCTTCGGTGGCGCTGCTCGAGTCCTTGAAAGTCTGGGCTGCGCTGCCCGCCGACGCGCGCACCGCCGTCTACGACATGCGCGTCCAGGGTGACGCCGGTGCCGCCAACGCGCTGCGCTTCTCGGCGTGGCAGCAGCAGGTGCGCGAACTGGCCTGGATCGTCGACGCGGCCGCCCTCGAAGCCGAGCTGGCGTCGGCCCTGCGCTATGCGCCACATGTCGAGCACACGACCGCGCCGTTGCAGGCGGCCTTGCAGGTCGTGGCCGAAGGCAAGGCATCGGCCACTCGCGACCAGTTCGGTGTGGCTTTCGAGACGCATGACTATGGCCAGCGCGCCATTGCCGCGCGGCTGAGCACCAGTGAGCCACACCAGGGCATGGCCCGGCAGTGGTTCCGTTCGCCCGATGTGCTGGCTCTGCTGCCCACCGACCGACCGCTGGCAGGCCACGGCCTGGCGTTGGTGTGGTCGCTGCCCGCAGAGCGCGCGGCCACACTGCTGGCGCAGGACGACGGTGCGTTCGAGGCCGAGCTGATGCAGGCCAGCGGCGGCGCCGCGGGCGAGCTGCGCCTGGCCAGTGCGCGCGCGTCGTGGCCGCTGGCATTGGCGCGTGCCGAGCGTGTCTGCGGCCCAGGTTGGGTTTTGCTGGGCGATGCCGCACACCTGGTGCATCCCTTGGCCGGCCAGGGCCTGAATCTGGGGCTGGGCGATGTGGCGGCGCTGGCGCGCGTGATCGCTGACCGTGAAGCATGGCGCGGTCTGGGCGACTTGCGTCTGCTCGAGCGCTACGCCCGAGAACGCGACCTGGCCACGCGTGCGATGCTCGGCATGACCGACGGCCTGCTGCAGCTCTTTTCACACCCCGCGCCATGGGCCAGGGAACTTCGCAACCGCGGCCTGGGTCTGGTCAACGCGGCCACCCCGCTCAAGCGCTGGTTGACATCGCGGGCGCTCGGCCTCTGAACCCCCTCTTGCTGGACACCCCCATGATCTTTCGCTCACTGACCCTGCTGGCCCTGGCCGCCACGCTGTCCTGGCCCGCTGCGGCGCAGGAGGCCGTGATTCGCAAGAACCTGGCCGAGCGCCTGCCCGACTTTCCGAAGATCGACGAAGTCAGCAAGACGCCGATCCCGGGGTTGTGGGAGGTGCGCATCGGCAACGAATTGCTTTACACCGACGAGCAGGGCAACCACGTCATTCAGGGCACGGTGTTCGACACACGCAACAAGGTCAACCTGACCGAGCAGCGGCTGGACAAGCTGAACGCGATCGACTTCGACAAGCTGCCGTTCAAGGATTCGATGGTCATCAAGCAGGGCAGCGGCGCGCGCAAGCTGGCGGTGTTTGCCGACCCCAATTGCGGCTATTGCAAACGCTTCGAACGCGACCTGTTGACAGTCAAGGACGTGACCATCTACACCTTCCTGTACCCCGTGCTCGGCCCCGACTCGAACGAGAAGTCGCGTGCCGTCTGGTGCTCAAAAGATGCGATGAAGACCTGGCGCGCCTGGATGATCGACGGCGTGACGCCGCCCAAGGTCAGCGGCAATTGCGACACCGCGGCGATCGAGCGCAACAGCGCTTTCGGCCGCAAGCACCGCATCAACGGCACGCCGGCGATCATTTTCGAAGACGGCAAGCGCGTGCCCGGCGCAATGCCGGCGGCCGAGGTCGAGAAGCGGTTGGCCGAGGCGGCGCGGCCGCCCAAGTCCTAAGCCGGCAGGCCTTGCGCCAACGCACCGTCGCGTTGGTGCAGTTCATCCCACAACTGGGCCGCCCGAGCCGCCCACTCGCGGTAATGCGCATCGGCGGGTGCGAAGTAGGGCACGCCACGATCGACGAAGTTGTGCACGCGGGCGTGCAGCCCGGGGCAGCGTTTCAACTGCGTGAGCTGCATCTCCATGTCGTGGAGCAGTGCGTGGCGCGCAAAGGGGTCGGCGGGCGTGATCAGGCGGGTGTAGATCGGGTGTTGGTGCAACGGGTCCATGTCGGCAGTTGGGCAATCGTTCGAAAATGAGCGATGCATCATCCCCGGCCACGGCCGACGCTCGCAGGGCCGCACTCGCGGTCTGCGAAAAAGTAGCGCGAACTCGTTAACGCGGTGCGGCCCTGGCTTGTAACCAGGTCAAGCTGTTGCCACGCCGTGCCCGTGGCGTCACGACTCTCGTCGCAAGGCGGGGAAGAGGATCACGTCGCGGATGCTCGGGCTGTCGGTCAGCAGCATGATCAGGCGGTCGATGCCGATGCCGCAGCCGCCGGCGGGCGGCATACCGTACTCGAGTGCGCGGATGAAGTCGGCGTCGTAGTACATCGCTTCTTCGTCGCCGGCCTCCTTGTTCGCCGCCTGGGCAGTGAAGCGAGCGGCCTGGTCTTCGGCGTCGTTCAGCTCCGAGAATCCGTTGGCCATTTCGCGCCCGGTGATGAACAGCTCGAAGCGCTCGGTGACGGCCGGGTTGGTGTCAGAGGCGCGGGCCAGCGGGCTGACTTCGACGGGGTAGTCGATGATGAAGGTCGGCTGCCAGAGCTTGGCTTCAACCACCGTTTCGAACAGGCCGAACTGCAGCTCGGCCAGCGCCCAGCGTGCCGGCGGTTCGTCGCCCAGCGCCTTCAACTGGGCGCGCAGCACGCTCGCATCGTCGGCTTCGGCGGGGGTGAGGCCGGCATGCGCGACCAGCGCGTCGCGCACCGACAGGCGCGCGAACGGGCGGTCAAGCTCGACCGGCTTGCCGGCGTAACTGAGGGTGGCGCTGCCGGCCGCAGCGCGCGCCGCGTGGCGCAGCACGTTTTCTGTGAAGTCCATCAGGTCGTGGTGGTTCCAGTAGGCCGCGTAGAACTCCATCATCGTGAACTCGGGGTTGTGGCGTACCGAGATGCCTTCGTTGCGGTAGCTGCGGTTGATCTCGAAAACACGGTCGAAACCGCCGACCAGCAGTCGCTTCAGGTACAACTCGGGGGCGACGCGCAGGAACATCTCCTGATCCAGCGCATTGTGGTGAGTGACAAAGGGCTTGGCGTTGGCGCCGCCCGGAATCGGGTGCAGCATCGGCGTCTCGACTTCCAGGAAACCGTGCTCGACCATGAAGTTGCGGATCGACGAGACGGCCTTGCTGCGCGCAACGAAGCGCGCCCGCGCGTCGTCGTCGGTCATCAGGTCGACGTAGCGCTGGCGGTACTTCTGCTCCTGGTCGGTCATGCCGTGGAACTTGTCGGGCAGCGGGCGCAGGCTCTTGGTCAACAGGCGCAGCGTGGCCACGCGCACTGAGAGCTCGCCGGTCTTGGTGCGAAAGAGCTGGCCTTCGGCGCCGACGATGTCGCCCAGGTCGCCATGCTTGAAGGCCTCGTAACCGGCTTCGCCGAGCGCATCGCGGGTGACGAACAGCTGCAAGCGGCCGGAAGCGTCCTGCAGCGTACCGAAGCTGGCCTTGCCCATCACCCGCTTCAACATCAAGCGGCCGGCCACGGCGACGCGAATCGCCTGCGGTTCCAACTCTTCGTTGGGCGTGTTCCCGTGGCGCAGGTGCAAGTCGGCCGCGTGGTGGGTGGGCTTGAAGTCGTTGGGAAAGGCGATGCCCTGCTTGCGGATCAGCGCCAGCTTGTCGCGCCGCTCGGCGATCAGCTTGTTCTCGTCGGCGGCGGGCGGGGCGTCGTGCGGGGAGGCGGTGGTCATCAGCAACTCGTTGAATTTGCTGCAATTTTAGGTGCAGGCTCGATGGTGGAGTCAGAAGCCCGCGCCGCTACTGGACCATGCTGGCCCACCTGCAAGGCCAGCTTTTCAATGCCTCGCAACTCGCGCTGGCCCTGGGCGAGCATCGCACACCACGGCGACGCGCTACCTGGATACGCTGATCGACACCCTGATGGTGCGGCGCCTCGAACCGCACCTGGCCAATGTGGGCAAGCGCCTGATCAAGTCGCCCAAAGTCTATGTGCGTGACAGCGGGCTGCTGCATGCGCTGTTGGGCCTGGCCACCGTGCGCGACCTGCAGGGCCACCCGGTTGCCGGTGCGTCGTCGCGCTTCGGGCCGAGGTGCCCCAGCTTTGAAGGCAGACAGTGATGACGATGAGTTCGGCCCCACTCTCCGCATCGGATGCTCAAGCCGCCAGCAAGTGGCAACGAGGGATACGCGAGAGCGCCTCACCCATGGTTTCGCGCGCCACCGCGGTGTCGTAGTTGGCCTGACCGCGCAGCCACCACCCATCACTGAGCCCGAAGTACCTGCACAAACGCAGGTCCGTGTCG